>CANIXX010000195.1 GCA_947471115.1 Opitutaceae bacterium
ACTCTCAAACGGCCCGATAAGTGGCGCATTACCATGGAAAAGTGGAGTTGCCTTACTTCCATTAAAATAGTTTGGGTCATTTGCAAATAAGCCCTTTTTCCGCATCGTGAAACCCGCTAAAATACGGGGATTATCTTTAATGCTATCGATAGTTATATTATCGGGCCAAGGATCTTGATTGTTGATTACGCTAACTCCGCCTGTTGACCGAATACGACCTTTATCAACCGCGAAATCACTGGGGGTAGGCCACTGGAAATCTGAAATTAAATTACTCTTAGTCGTTTGCCGAAAATCCGATAAAGCCGTGACCAACCCATTTCCGTCATAGAGTTCAACCTTAACAATAGCATCCTTATTTGTGGTACCGGGGTATAGCACCGCCGCAGCTGTATCATTATTATTGGTTATTAGATAGCACCATTGAGCAGCCTGGCTCGATGTATTACCCCCGCCGACTAAATTAGTGCAGTTAATTGAAGCTGACATATTTCCTGAAGCATTTGACCTAGGAACATCCGTTGTTAATCCGAATATGCGAGTCTCCCCTGGCCCCAAGGTATCGCAATGGCCAGCACGTGTTTGCAAATCGAAACGCGTAGAACCCGCTTTATTCAAGTCTAACGGAGCGGTTGTAACCTTAGCCCCATTTACCCAGACATCAATACTAACACTCTTATTCCCGCCGCCTTGCTTGTTAAATGCCCCGAATTGCCTAAGATAGCGAAAGTCGTTAGTGGATATCCGACAATTATATGGATTATGTAAAACCAGTTGCGGGTAATACCTAAGAACCAACTTATATACACCTCCATCCAATATACTCATCAAGGCGATATCCATTCGAGCGAACAACATTTCCGGCATAATGCCATCGTGGGCAACATTTGTGGAATTTTCTCTCTGCGAAATAGTCCGGGGCGTTATACTGTAGGGCAAATTACTAATAGAGCCAGTTGTGGTTACGGGCTTAGTCGTCGCAACAGTAATACCGGGTGGAGGGGGAAGCGTCGACTTGTAGAGATTGTAGTACGTATAAAAATTCAACCAAGGCAGCCCGATTGCGTTAAAAGTTGTGTAAGGCGTGGCTGCAGTACCCGTATAAGGAACCGTAAGAGATCTGTCGTCGGCATACAGCATAGGATACTGTTGGCTCCCATAACTATAACGAGTGGTAAGCTTCGTGTATTCAGTGCCGGTCTCCAAAGCAGCTGTAAGATCTTTTTTAAGGCCACCGTTTTTTACATCCGCTAAAACACCTTTACTAAAAGCAGTAATATCCGGGAGATAACGCTTTAAGTTTAGTCCTGAAGGGCTGCTGGGTAAAAATGCTAATTGGTTAAGCGTTAAGACTCGCGTTAATAAATTGATGTTAGTCGATGTATTCGCGTCAAATGCGGTGTTTTCAGTGCGAAAATCCGTTGATGAGCTATTTGTTAGACCGGCTATTTTATGAATAGCATTGGCTTGAGGCGCAAGAAAGTGAGCTTGATTACGTGTCGTTGCAACCGGTGCCCCCATAGTAGGATCGATCAAATTCACCTTGGCTTTGACTCCTTCATCCGCCACCCAATACGCATACCGACCCACCGTTGTTGGCCCCGCACCAGAAGCGTTTGCAATTATATCTACACGGGGAACATTGATATCTGTGGGGATTTCGCCTATTTGACTCGCCAAAGTCACCGTAGGTCCCGAGGGGCCGTTTATCGGATCAACAACCGTGGTGCTTGCTGGCTTTGAAACGAGCCAAGAAGCGCTAGAAGATTTTCGCTCGGGCGTAGGATTGGTGCTGCCAAGGCTGATTTGGCGCTGAGGACTTCCACTAGGGGCGACATCCAATGCTACAGCGCCGGTTTTCCATACTCCAGTCCAGTAAGGTTGGTTTACGCCAGTGATATCTGATGTATCAGGGGTGGAATCCAAAATTTCCGCCCGGGCTGTTATACGCTGATCGTTTCCAGCAACAGCCTGCAGTTCACCTACGGCTAAATTAAGGGCGTAGAGAGCGTTTTGACGTGCTTGATCTAGTTTTTGGTAGTTCGCGGCTACTTGGATTTCAACCCTAGTCAACGATGCGAAGCCAACCATGATCATGACCAGGAAAGCCATGAGAACTATAGTTATCAGCAGAGCAAAGCCAGCCCGTGATTTATGCCTAATTGAAATTCCAGACTTCAAATTATTTGGGGTAAAAGACAACATGTTCACACAAATTTAGATGATAATTAATTGAGGTATTTATTAATTAACTCCACATAAGATAATCATTGCATGGTAAAATGACACTCCCGTGTCAACTAAAGCGTTAGGTTACCCAACGTTTGAGCTCATGTAAGTTATGCGTAAGATACTTTATTCCATTACTTTAATATCACCCACTTGGGTCCTCGACCATTCAAGTGGATCGCCCCTCAATCAATTGGCCACAAAAACCACAAGATGACACAAAAACGGCCCCCAATCCGTTTAACCGCGAAGGCTCACGAAGGTGCGCGAAGAACAATGCAATCATTTTTCAATCAATTGAATTTTTTCGCTTCGTGAGCCTCTGGCTCGTCTTCGCGGTTAAAACATCTGGTGCCGTGGATTCACGCTTACCTATCCACTGGGAGTATCGAAGCGCCTCTTCATAGCACCCTCGCCCAATTCGATTACGGCGGGAGTCGGCCCGCTCAAGCAGGCGGGATTTCGGGTTGCCCGACTAAGGCAGAACGCGTTACCGATAACGTGTTAGGCGTCCGAACAGCTGCTTTGTGTCAGCGAGTATGGTTTTGGTATAGGCATAAAGCGGTCAATCAACACTCTTTTGATAGTTAATTTTCAGGGTATTGCCGCCTCAGCTTAATATTATTTACTATATTGCGCCCCCTTGAGATACAGACCGACGAGTTACATTATCCGTAATCCCTAAACATCACCAATCCCCGTTTTTTATATTTTCCAAACAATTACCTAAATGAATTCTCCTCTGGCCCCTACCCCTTCCCCTGTCTTGGCTTCAACTTCGACAGCACCGCTCACCCCTTCCGATGAAAAGCTGCCCTTTTCGGCTAAGCTTGGCTACGGTTTGGGCAACGTAGCCAACATGATCGGCAAGCAGGCACCCAAGCAGCTTTCTCTGCCTATTTATAACGTGGCACTTGGCGTTGACCCAGGCAGCATCAGTACGGTACTGGCCCTCGCTCGGATTTGGGATGCGGTCACTGATCCATTTGTGGGCGACTGGTCTGATCGCATATCGACGCGCTGGGGCCGGAGGCGCCCTTTCATCTTCTTCGGTTCGATTTTCTCGGGCCTTTTTTTTGCCTCAATGTGGTTCATGCCGCACGGCCTTTCAGAGGCGGGTTATATCACCTACTACGCAGTTACTTCCTTTTTGTTTTACCTCGGTTTAACGATTTATTCGGTCCCCTGGTACGCGCTGGGCTATGAAATGGCCAAAACCTACGACGAACGTACGAGCTTGATGGCGTGGCCGTCCGCTATTGGGCCCTTGGCGCAAATTATGGTAGCTTGGCTCTACGCGATCACCCAGCTCGATTTTTTTAGTGATACTTTAGAGGGGGTAAGGTGGGTAGGAGCAGGCGCAGGCATTCTGCTGGTGGGATTTGGGATGATGCCGGTCCTTTTGGTTCGCGAAGTGCCCGTGGCTCCTGCGCCGCAGCCCGCACCCACGACAAAAAAGATTAAGCGGGGAAAGACGGAGTTTTGGAGAGGCTGTGCGGAAGCGTTTCGAAACCGCCCGTTTCTCGCCCTGACGATCGCCTTTACCTCCATTATGATCGGGTCGTCGCTCGGCGTGGGCCTGGGCTTCTATATGAACACCTATTATATTTACGGCGGTGATACCAAGGCAGCAAGCGTGCTGATTGGATGGATCGGAACTGTCAGCCTGATCACCACCATCGTTTTTACGCCGGTGGTTTCTAAAATGGCCAAGCGCTATGGTAAGAAAAATATATTTGTAGCCGGTATTATCTGGGCAATGGTGCGGTCCATTGCGCAATGGTTCCTACTCACTCCAACCGCGCCTTACCTGGGCCTGGTCAATGCGGCGCTGATGGGGATCGAGTTGGCCACGATTTTCATGCTTTGCCACGCCATGATCGCCGATGTCTGCGACGAGGATGAGCACTCCCATGGTCTGCGACGTGAAGGCCTTTTTGGTGCGCTTTACGCTTGGGTTTATAAGACGGGCTTAGCTTTAGCCTTCGCTGCATCTGGCTACATCTTGGTCTTCATTGGATTTGATCGATCCTTGGGCGGGGGCCAGCATGAGGGCACGCTATTATCTATGAAGGTAGCGTTCTGCATCGTGCCGGTCGTATTCTACTTGATCGCGTTCTGGGCGATGCGCTATTACGATCTCACTAAGGAGAAATGTGAACGCCTACGCGCCGAAATCGCGATTCGGAAGCAGGCCGCCAGCGCGTCGGGGGCCGCCTGATTTGATCGGCGGTGGTGCCCGCTTTGTGACACGGAGCGTTTGAAGAACGCTCCGTCGAGCACTAACTTTCGGCGTGGGTCCGGTTATAGCGCACTATACGCGGATAACTACCGGGCGCGGATAACCTGTTAGCCAACGAAGTGATTTCATGTCTTTCGCGGGTGAAGTTTCTTCTTTTGCAACCCCTGCGTTCTCCCCCACCCCCAAATTACATGAATACCATTCCCGCGCATTCGAATATCCTTCGCTGTTTTCTCAGGTCATTTATTCGGGTCGCCGCACCCTTAGCCCTGCTTACGTCATCTGCCTCTAGCCAGACGTTGGAGCCCGTGACCATAAAGGTCACAGATGTCGATATCGGCAACACGCCAGAAATCATGGGCTACAACCTTGGGCACTTCACACCCGGCTCCAATACTTCGGACTGGTGGCGCTACTCAGGTGCTAACGGCGCGCGGGCGTTCGTGGTTCGCCAGTTTTTTGAACCGGTGTCCAAGAAGCTCGAAACCGTAAACAGCGCAATCGAGTTCAAAGAACGTAGGGATGCACTGCGAAAAGACCCTGAGTGTACCGAGGTGGACCAGCCACCCTTAACACAACATTTATGGAAGCCCTACATCGCATGGTCCGATATAATTTCGAAGTTCCGAACTTACTCGAACTATGACCCAAATACGTACAGGCTAAGAGAGGTCTTGGATACATTTCATAATGGCGGTCCTTACACATCTAGCAGCGTTACTTATCCGTACAAGACCACCTATGATGTTACTCCAGTAGACTTTAAGGTTGAGGTACTCATACAGCTAAGCAACTCAGGGGAGTTCGGTGCGGATGTCGCCTGGCCGCTTACAAGTGATCAAGACTGGGGAAACCTGTGGCTGATGTGGAGGCACTACTATTCAGTCGCATATTTGTTGGCTAAAAATTTCGACGTGCATCGTTATCAGATTAATAATGAGTTGGATAAAGAGTCTGGAATGAGTGCCGCAATGATTACAAGGATGCGTTATACCTCTGACGCCATCCAATGCGCCATCGCCGATGTCAATCTCAAGCGGGCCAATTCCACACTCCCCATCTTGTCACCGCTGATCTATGCGCCAACGGTGTCCAGCGGCTATGATATTGACGCATTAAATATGGGCGACACGACCTTGGCGAACATCAATTCCACTTTGGAGAGTATAAATCTAACTCCCGGTAGCGCGTCGAGCACGTACGTAACCCCTGTCACGGGTACTACTAGAAACACCAAGAATTATCATGTTCACGATTACCATAACTACAGCACGAGTTCCACCAACCACAAGCGGTCAGTCGGGAATATCAGAGACCTTATGGTAAAAAACAATGTAACGGGTGTTTCGATCGCTCTTACTGAGTTTAACGCGCTGGTTTCAGGACTCGGTGGTTCAACACTATCCAACGTTGGTGCAGAACTGGATAACGCAGGAATGGATGATTCAAATATTATGCGCCGCTACGGTCCAATGGCCATGGATGCTATCACCTCAGGAGTTAATGAGATGTATCTCTATAAGTTCATGCAAACACAGTCGGACATGAACAAACCCAACCAAGGTTACACGGATTTCAACTTCCATAAATGGGGAACTCATTATGTCGATAACCCGGTAAAAGTTAAGAATGATAAAGGCGAACTTGACTACCCCTCTGGAACTAGCGGTCTACCGCGCCAAATCGGCGGCATCACGGGTGTCGGGGAGATCGCCCGCCTGATGATACGCGCGTGTGGCTCAATTCGGCCCATGCTGTCTGTGTCACCGGCTTCACCTAAAGAAATCACTTCAGGCAAAAACACATTTACACTCCACTATATTGCCACTAAGGACGTGGCTAAAAACGTTGTTTATCTTATGTTGGCCAATCGAGATGTCGACAAACCGTTTGATCTCACCATAGACATCTCGGGTCTTGGCATCCCTGAAAATAATTGGGCAACGGTGCAGGAGGTGTCGGGGAACCCGATGGGGAACATGGCGGGGTATCTGACGGCCTACCCCAATTTAACGGCAACCCTTACGGCGGACCTAACGGCGAACTTGCCGACGAGCTCGCTGTCAACCTGGAGGGGTGGCATTCAAAATCGGGTGCTCGTACCCCGTGATGGTCTTCTTAAGTTCACGGGGAGTTATAGTATCCCGCATGGTGCCTTCTGGCTTATTACCCTGCCGCTGCAGCCCAAGCTGTCAGATTCCGAACTGGTTGTTGAAGCAGATGCGTGTATTTCTGACGGCATCTCGAGTGC
>CANIXX010000196.1 GCA_947471115.1 Opitutaceae bacterium
GCTACGAAGAGGACGGCTCGTGGCGTGTCTTCGGCCTGCGCCATGACTTCCATCCCGCCGCCAAGGTGCAGATGGAGGACGATATCACCGCCTCGGTGGTCGCTCCCGCCAGCGCCGTCAACGTGCTGGGCAACACCCCGGCCGCCAACAACGCGGGTTCGGTTCCCGCCGCCCGCTCCTACAAGTTCGTGCAGAACTGCGAGGCGCGTCTGTTCCAGCGCCCCGACGACGCCATCCATCGCGGTTACGACAAGCAGGCCGAGGCCGACATCGCCGCCCCGGGCACGTTTATTTCCAACTACGAGCCGTTGACCGCCGCCGACGCCCGCGACCAGATCGAGGACGCGGTTGGTTTTTCCGCCTACACTGCGCCCATGCAGGACTTGGTGAAAAAGGCGGCCGCCCAGCCCGCTGGCGCCTCGCCCGCGTACTTTGTATCCACGGCTAACCCACGCATGGTTGGCGGCAAGCCGTCCAAGAACACACGCTACCTGCAGATCCGCCCCGATGTGGCCAACCCCCGCGCCACGGCACTCGCCCAGCTCGGCCTGCGCCTGCACCGGGCGATTCCCGCCGGTGCTCCCGTGCACACCCCGGTCAACGTCCTGGTGCCCGGCCGCCGCAACAACCCGCCCGAGCCTGGCGTGCGCGCGCTGTGCTGTTTCAACCCGATTCACTACATGGAGCTGCCTGAGCTGTTCATGGAGTTTATCAGTTCGATGACCGGCAAATCGCCCTCGACCACCGGTGCCGGTAGCGAAGGGGCGCTGACCAAGAGCCCCTTCAACGCCATGCCCGCAATCATTGACCTGAATGCCGCGCTGGTTTCCTCGATCCTGACCGGCCACGACGCGTTCCTGTCATCGGCGGGCTGCGTGGGCCCCAAAGTCCGTGTGGACCACGACGTGTCGCTGCTGGTGCCCGAGATTTTCTCGCGCATGAGCGCCGCCGAGCGCTCCGCCTCGGCCCTCATTGAGGACGGCTGTTTCGAGCGCCTGTTTGATTTCGAGCACCGTGGAAAAATGGTGCGCGCCAGCCGATTGGGCTACCGCATCACCACGCGCTTCGTGCGCATTTTTTTCGGCCGCCTCTTCCCGCACCCGCACGTTGTTTTCACCGACGAAATGCTCCGCCCCGAGCAGCAGGATATGGACATCTTCGCCGACGGCGTGGACACCATCGTGACGACTCACCAGCGTGTGGCTGAAAGCTATTTTGCCGACGGCAGCATCGAGTGGGCCTGCCCGCCGCTCAAAGCGCTTCTGGAAATCATGGCCAAGGGCCAGACGGCGGAAGGCTACGGGCTGGATGCGCCGCAGGTGCGTAGTCTGTTCACCCGGGAACGGCTGGAGAGCAGCGACTGGTACCGCGCCCGTTTGGACGCTAAGCAGACCAACGAAGCGAAACTCTGGGCGCATCACGTTAAGAGTTTGGAGGCAGTACTTGATCAGGATCATTACGCCGACGTGATCGCCCGTCTTGGGCTGAAGGAGCGCATGATCAAGGCCAAGGCCGAGTTGGTTCGGGTGCAGTCGCCCGCTTACCGCCAGAGTCTCGAAGGCACCCTTGGCGTGCACCCGCTGGGCTGAGTCGTGGAATTTGCTACGGCTGGGCCGTCTTCGGACTGGCGTAAAAAGCCCCGAGGTTCACCGATGAGGTGATTCTCGGGGCTTTTTTTTGCGGATGAGGGATGTGGCAGGGGGCAAAACGCCTTGCTCGGCCTGCTTGACGTAATAACAATTGTGGTCACGGTGGCTACATGACTGTTGAGCTTAAGCTGCGGAAGATCGGTAATTCGCTCGGGGTGGTTTTACCCAAGGAGGCCTTGGCGCATCTCAATGTAGGTGAAGGTGATGTGATCACGCTGACGGAGGCACCGGATGGGGTTCGGCTGACGACCGCCAATCCGGAGTTTGCCAAATCGATGGAGGTCTTTGAATCGTTGAACCGCCGCTACCGGAATACGTTGCGCGAGCTGGCTAAATGAATGTCCCGCACTGGTTTTCGCGGGAGGAGTGCCTGGCGTTACACGACCTGTTGCTGGCCGATTACGGCGGTTTAGCCGGTTTGCGCGACGACAACCTGCTCCAATCGGCCCTTGCCAAGCCGCAGCAACTTTTGGCCTACGGTCAGCCCACGCTGGCGCAAATGGCCGCCGCTTATGCTGTCGGAGTCGTTAAAAACCATCCGTTTATCGATGGTAACAAGCGCACCGGATTTATGTTGGGGGCCGCTTTTTTGGAGCGCAACGGGCACGCGTTCTTTGCCTCCGAGGTCGATGCCACCTTGCGGACCTTGGCGCTGGCCGCCGGTGAACTTGACGAGGTCGCCTACGCGGCTTGGTTGGCGGAAAATTCAGGTCCGCAATAACGCATCGGATTCGGCGCTTACTTTTTGATCCGGCCTTTAAACTCCTGGCTGGGGCAACCGCAGTTACCACCACAGCCGGGCTTTTGCCGTTTTTTCCACGCGCCGCGAATCAGCAAGGTGAGCGTCACGGCGACCACTAAGAGGGCGAGCGGGGTTTGCCAGTCGGTGAACATAGTGGGAGCTTAGATTACGAAGGTGATTGGGGCAACCGATCGGGCGGCGGAAGGCGGAAACGGAGTCGGAGTTTTTAACCACTGATGTTCACTTATGGGCACTAATCCGGAAATCAGTCTGTTCTGAATAAGTGATCATGAGTGAACATCAGTGGTTAAAATCCGATCGGGCTCAAACTCAGTACCCGAGCACCCGGCCGACTTGATAGATGACCAGGCACAGCCCCCAGGCGAAGCCGGTCATGTAACCGAGTTGGAACAACGGCCAGCGCCACGAGTTGGTTTCGCGTTTCACCACTGCGACCGTGCTCAAACACTGCATCGCGAAGACGTAAAACACCATCAGGTTGAGGCAGACCAGCGGCGTGAACAACTTGCTGCCGTCGGTCCGCACCGCCGCTTGCAGCGCGTCGCGCAGGTGGCCTGCGTCGGCTTCCTCGTCGTCGCTGGTTTCGACTGCAAAAATCACACTCATCGCACTGTTAAACACCTCGCGGGCCGCAAAGGAGTTGATCAAGCCGATGCCGATGCGCCAGTCGAAGCCCAGCGGTGCGATCACCGGTTCGAGCGCGTGACCCGCCTGACCGGCGAAACTGTGCGCCAGCGCTTGTTCTTTGGGCGTGCCTTCGGGGGCTTTCGGGTAGGTCGCCAGAAACCACAGCACGATCGATAGCCCGAGGATGACCGTGCCCGCGCGTTTGACGAAAATGCCGGCGCGCTCAGCCATTTGCTGGGCGACGTCGCGCACGCCCGGCAAACGATAGGGCGGCAGTTCCATAATCATCAGCGGCGGGGCACTGCGCAGCAGGGTTTTTTTGAAAAACCAGGCGAAGCCGAACGCGCCAAAGGTGCCCAGCGAATACATGAGCAACATGAGGCCGACCTTGGTGCCCAGCGGCACTTCGCTGGTCGGGACCATCGCGGCGATCAGCAGCAGGTAAACCGGCAGGCGCGCCGAGCAGCTCATAAAGGGCGCCACGAGGATGGTCACGAGGCGGTCCTTGGGTTGCTCGATGGTGCGCGTGGCCATAATGCCGGGAATCGCGCAGGCGTAGGAGCCGAGTAACGGGATAAAACTGCGACCGTTGAGTCCGACGCGGCTCATCATGCGGTCCATGATAAAGGCGGCGCGCGCCATGTAGCCGGTGCTTTCCAGCAGGCCGATGAAGAAAAACAGGATGATGATTTGAGGCAGGAAGATGATCACGCCTTGCACGCCGGCGATGGCACCGTCGATCACCAGATCGTGTAGATCGCCCGCCGGGATTAGGCCGCTGACCCAGGTGGAGAGTGCGCCCATCAAGCTTTCGATCCAGCCCATGGGAATTCCAGCGAGGGTAAAGATGCTCAAAAACATTGCCGCCATGATCGTGCCGAAGATCGCCCAGCCCCACACGGGGTGCGTCACCCAGGCGTCGATGCGGTCACTCACACTGGGGCCGACGGGGGTGGCGGAGTCCTGGCCGACAACCTCTGCGGTGAGTTTACCGATGCTGTCGTAGCGGGCGTTAACGAGTTCGGCGGCCCAGTCGGTGCCGGCGGCGGCCCAGCGTTTTTCCCACGACGAGAGGATTTCCTGAGTGCGGGGGGCAAGCGCAGTGGAACCGGCCACGCGCACGCTGTCGCGGTCGGTGAGCAGCAGCAGGGCCTCGGCGCGGGCGATCAGCGGGGGTTTGCCGTCGTTTTCCTGGAGCGAGGCTTGCAACTCCGAGACGGCGGGGGCGATGGCGGCGGGCACGCCCCAAGCATGCCGGGAAAGCGGCAGGTCGGAGCGGCTGAGAGTGAGTTTGAGTTCGATGACGCCGCGGCCGCTGGAGGCGGCGCAGGCGATCACTGGAATGCCGAGCAGTTGTTCGAGGCGTGCGGTGTCGATGCGCATACCCAGTTCCTCGGCTACATCGATCATGTTGAGCACAAGGATGACCGGCCGACCGAGGTCGAGAATCTGGTGAACGAGGTAGAGGTTGCGCTCCAGATTGGTGGCATCGACCACGCAGACGATGCGGTCGGGCATGGCGGTGTCGGTGCGGCGACCGAGGAGTACGTCGCGGGTGACGGCCTCATCGGGGGAGCGGGCGGCGAGCGAGTAAGTGCCGGGCAGGTCGATGAGGGTGAGCGGCTGGCCGTGCTGGGTATAAGCGGTGCCGATCTTACGCTCGACGGTGACGCCGGGGTAGTTACCCACTTTCTGTTTCAGGCCGGTGAGGGCGTTAAACAGCGTGGATTTACCGCAGTTGGGATTGCCGACCAAACCGTAAACGGGTGCCGAGGCGCGGGTGGAGGGCGCGGGTTTGGTGGGAGGGAGCGGAGGCGTCATGGCGAAAGTGCGCGGAGGGATCGAAGTGGCATGGGGGTTTCGCCCATGGGATTAAAATGTGGTGTGCGTTGGCAGGTGGCGTCCCGAAAACCACGGGATGGACGCCCTTGCCGAGAGGGCTCAGTTAGCAGCCGCTTGATTCAGTTCGATCAAGATGTGGTCGGCCTCGGTTTTGCGCAGGGTGAGGTTGTAGCCGCGCACCTTGATTTCGAGTGGATCGCCCATCGGCGCGGTGCGGATCAAGGTCAAGCGGGTGCCGGGCAGAAGCCCCATTTCGCGCAGGCGTAGGAATGCCACGCCCTGTTTAGGAAATTCGCGGATCACGGCGCTGGCGCCAACGGCAAGGGATGAAAGCGGTGTAAGCTCAGACATAAAAAGGGACCCTACTGGGGTTGGACCGCGGTCCGTGGCAACGCTCAGGCCGCCCCGCGAATGACTTCGACCGTGATGTGCTGGGCAACCCCTTCGCCGAGGGCGACACGCATGCCACAGACTTGGCACAGCAACGTGCTCTGGCCGGAGATTTTTTGCACCACTGCCGACTCACAAAAGCCCATCTCGCGCAAACGCTGGCACACCTCGACTGCGCCGTTAAGCGCATGAATGCGCCCCGCCGCCCCGGTGGGCATCTCGGTGAGCGTCATACGCGGACGCTGTAAGCGTGAGTCAGTGTGCATAAGCGAAAGCGTTGTTATGACTGAGACTCAGTTTCAATGTCAAGCGCGGGCGCGGACACGGAGCTCCAGTTAACGGTTCCCCCAAGCTGCCGCTACCTTCTGCGGCGCTTCACTCCACCGCGATCGGCTCGGTGATGCCGTTGAGTTGGGCGAAGTTGTGCAACCGTTGCAGATTGGCATCCGTGATCCGCGTGCCCGCACAGAGCAAAACCAGCCCGCTGGGCGTTTTAACATCGGCACTCAGGGTCATGCCGGTTTCTAGTTTGGCCAGGCTCACGGCAGCGGGACCGACTGCGCCGTCAGCGAGCGCAGGCTTGGCCGCTGCTTGGAATACCCGCAGTCCGGCGTAGAGCGCCAGCACCACCGCCGGGTCGTAGCGCTCCGGCCCATGCTTCATGAGCGTGATGGCCTCAGTGGGCGAGGTGCCCTTGCGAACGATGGTCAGCAGCGCCTTGATTGCGTGCAGCACCCGAGCTTCCAGAGGAATGGCCGTGCCGGCGATTTTGGTCTCCGGGCAACCCGAACCGTTAAAATGCTTGTCCTGGTAAAGCACCGCCTGCGTCACGCTTTCGAGGCGCGGGATGCGTTGCAATAAACGGCTGGAAAACTCCGGCACGCGTTCAACCAGTTTGGTTTCCGCAGCCGATAACGGCTGGTGGGTTTTGAGCTTTTCGTTGAGTGCGGGTGGCAGGGTCGCCCGGCCGATCTCGGCGAGCTGGGCGGAGATTTCAAAGCTCCACGTGGGCTGCTTGAGCGCCAGGGCGACTTCACGCGCCAGACTACGGCGCAGCTGCGCCTGCCCAAACGCCTCGGCATCGAGCAGGCTAAGGATGTCGGTGAGCGCTTGAATCGCGCCGTTGAGCGTGCCTTCCAGCAACTGCTTTTCAGCGGTGATCAGCCGGTATTGCTCGAGGCCGGCGTTGAGCGCAGCGGATATCTGTTCCGGAGCGCAGGGCTTTAGCATGAGCCGGAAGACACCGGCCTGGTTAATGGAGTTAAGCGCGTCGCCCATGTCGGCGTGGCCCGAGATCATGAGGCGCACGGTGTCCGGGCGGAGCAGGCGTGCCTTTTGCAAAAAGGCGACTCCGTCCATGCCGGGCATTTTGAGGTCGGTGAGAATCACCGCGTACTCCTGGGCCTGGAGCAGC
>CANIXX010000197.1 GCA_947471115.1 Opitutaceae bacterium
AACTTTGTGGTCGGCAGCAACACCCTGCGTTTCGGCTCCACCAGCGGCGGCCTCACCTCAACCCAGTTGGCCCTGTTCCGGTTTGTCGAATTCGGCAACGCCGCCGCCCAAATCGACAGCAGTGGTTTTCTGGCACCCGTCTCATCCAACTACCTTAATTCCGGCAGCACCGACCTAGTTATCGCCACAGCCATCACCGGCACCACAACCGTTACCCAAAGCGGCACTGGCACCACGACTCTCACAGGTGTGAACACCTCCACCGGCCTCGCAACGGTCACCAACAGTATCCTGGTTGTCGGTACTGCAGCCGGAGGCAACTGGGCGGGCAACGTCACGGTGGGCAGCTCAGGTATACTCAAAGGCCGCGGCGACATCGCCGGCCACGTGATTGTTAACCCAGTCGGCACTTACAGTCCGGGCAATTCCCCTGCGATTCAGAACATCGGAGCACTCACTGTGAACCCGGGCGGCTTCGTCACGATCGAACTCGATGGCCCCACCGCAGGCACCGGCAGCGGTTTCCACGACAAGATCGTTTCCGCCGGGGCGGTCACTCTCAACGGCGGAACGCTCAACGCCCAGACGATTTTTTCCGGTTCTAGCGGCTACCTGCCGACTCTCGGAGCCGTGCACGCCATCATCAGTGGAAGTGCTGTGACGGGCACCTATTCAGCCTATGACTTTACTGCAAATCCAGCTGGCGTGAGTTTCCTGCCTGAATACACCGCCACTGCGGTTAACCTCTACGCGGTCCCCGATCACTACGCCACCTCCGTGGCTGGTCTCAACGCCAACCAAACTCAAGTCGGTGCGGCTCTTCAATCCCTGCGCCTAACCGGGGTGTTCGAACTCGATCAACGCACCACCCTCGACGCCCGAAGTGTAGTGTTTGACGCCCTCAAAGATAAAGACGCCGCCGGGCTGCGCACGGCCTACGACCAACTCACACCGGAGAAACTCACCGCCCTGTCCGCAGCCAGTTTCCAGTCCGCCTCGATTTTTAATTCCTCCTTAATCCAGCGTAGCGCCGAACTCCGCCGTTTCGGCCCCGCCTCGGTCAGTTTGAACGGCGTGGCCGCTCCGTCCCCGGCCGAAGAGTGCACGATGGAAACGGTGATTGAGGACGGCGTGCATTACCAAATCGCCAAATCCAAACCTCGCCGCCCGTGGGGCTATTTTGCCGGCGCCACCGGCGCTCTCTTTGATCGCGAAATCGGTATCGACCGCCTCGGTTACCAGTCGAAGACTGGTTCGGCCTACTGTGGGCTCGATTATGCGCTTAACGCCACCCACTCCCTCGGGCTCCTGATCAGCCAGGCTTTTGCCGAGGTGGAGTTTGCGGCCGACGGTGGCTCGGCCCAGACCAACACCCAACGCTTCGGTTTTTTTCACGATTACCACCAGAACGGTTTTTATCTGAACAGTTCGGCCTCGGTCGGGTACGCCACCTACGATACCGAGCGCAAAGTCGCCTTCCTTGGCCAGACCGCCCAAGGCCAAACCCGCGGCCTGAGCTACGGAGGAGCGCTCAGCACCGGCTATGAGTTCAAAGTCGGGTCCTATGTTTTTGGGCCCACCGCTTCGCTCGCCTACGACCACGCCGGGGTGGACGCGTTTGACGAAACCGGTTCGGCCGCCGACCTCACGGTCGGTCGTCAAAATGCAGATTCGCTCACCAGCAATTTGGGTTTCCACATCAGCCGGCCGTTTGAGTGGCGGCGCATCGGATGGATTCCCGATTTGAGCCTCGGGGTACGCCGTCAGCATTTTGAGCCTAATTCGATCCGGGCCCGGTTCGCTGCCGGCGGCAGCACCTTCAGTGCGCGTCCTCAGGCCGGTGACAGCGAGTTTTTCACCCCCGGGGCCAGCCTGACCGCGCTGTTGCCAAACGGCTGGTCGATGCGGCTCGGCTACGAGGCGATTCTAAGTCGGGATTCGTCCGAACACCGGGTCAACCTGAGTGTGAACGCCGGGTTCTGATCCTGCGGGTTACGGTTTAGCGAAGGGTGATAAAGCATACCTGTCCCAATGAATTTTCAGACTACGGATGTCCGTTCGCAGTCGGATTGGCGGTGACGGGTACCCATCGCGTGACTGCGGTTAATCTCGAATTCCGCTCCAGGTTTCGGCCGCACCTTTTCTTTTGTCTGATTCATCGCCTTTGAGATCCTCATCGCGGTCTTCCAGCTCAGCTCCAGCTTCAAGATGTAAACTGGAGCCTGAGAAATCAGGGCTGCTGGGTGACCTTGAGGCGGAGGAATCGCTTGGCCGCGCCGGTGAGGGGAGTGGCGTCGCGGTAGGTGACGGTTTCCGTGCCGTCGCCATTGGCCACCGGCCCGCTCAGCAACACCGGAGTCTCAGCCCACACCCCGGCGAGATCACCCGTGGCCTGGGGAGTGTAAGTGAGATCCGGCGACGTCGGGACCAATCGGCGATAGGCGAGCGTGAGGTAATCGACACCGTTGATTGTAACCGTGCCCACCAGCGGTTGAGCGGCGGAGTTGGCCGTCTTGGGTTTAAACCCGAAGGCGTATTCGAGCAGGTTGGTCACGCCGTCGCGGTCAGGATCGGCGGTGGGGCCGCTGATCGCCAAGTTCGCACTTTCGGCCGCGGTGAACTGCTGGGCCTGCCAACTGGCGAAACCGGCCTGGAGCGTGACCACGGCCTGTTGCTGGTCACCGAGAATCACGCTGGCGTTGATCGGTGCCGCGAGGTTGACCATAAAACTGGCACCCGAGACCGCCGGGCCACTCGCGCTGGTCGGTACGGTGATGGTTTTCGGCGTGGAGTCTCCAGAGGCCCAACTGAGGAATCCGCTGGTCTGCGTAAAATCAGCGGTGGTGGCGGAGCCCGGAACGGTCGCGTAACCGACCTTGAGCGCTCCCAAGCCGCCCCCTGTGCGGGTGACGGTGAGCTGAACTGACGTTCCCTTGATCGCGGTGACGGTCGGGGTCGAGATCTGCAGTGTTCCAGGCAGACCCGGGAACCCGGCAACCAACCGCCAGATGGCTTCGGTGTAGCTGCTGGCCTGGTAATTGGCTGCCTCACTGCAGCTAAAAAGGATGTTTCCATCGGGTTGCAGGGCGAAGTCGGTGAGCGGTTTATTGACCCCACCGGGAATCGAAAAAGCCGTATCGAGCGTGCCATCGGGGTTCAGCCGGGCGATCCGGCTGACAGTCGACGAGTTAACCTGCAAAAAACTGCCCCCGATCAGAATTTTGCCATCTGGCTGGAGCAGAAGCGCCGATACCGTGTCATCCACCGACGGACTGAAACTGGAATCAACCGAACCATCGGAGTTGATCCGTGCAACTCCGCTGTGCGCCTGTCCCCCAAAAAATTTAAACGTTCCGCCAACGAGAATTTTGCCGTCCGCTTGCAACGTGCACTCGTACACCAAGGCGGAGCCGCCGGTGCTGGTGATGGCCCCGTAACCGACATCAAAAGTGGCATCGCGGGTGCCATCGGCGTTAAAGCGGGCGAGGCCACACTTCGACCCGACGCCAACCACGCCGGCGCAACTTATTTGTCCGGCCGCCAGGATTTTTCCATCAGGCTGCAGGGCAATCTTATGCGTATTTACTAAGCCAGGGAAGGTGCGGGTCGAAAACGAGGTGTCGAGGGAGCCATCGGCATTGAGCCGGGCCAGCCCTTGAGCGGGCTCGCCCTGAACGGTTGTAAATGCGCCACCGATGAGGATTTTCCCGTCGGGCTGAACCAAAATATCGTTCACCCCCGAGTTGGGGCCGACTCCGGGATCAAAGGAGGAGTCAAGTGAGCCGTAGGTATTGAGTCGGGCCAGGTATTGGCGCGCGGTGCCGTTGTAGCTGGTGAAATTACCACCGATTAGAATCTTGCCGTCGGGTTGGCGCGCCAGAGCAGAGATCTTAAGATTGGCCCCGCTGCCCGGGTTGAAACCGGGGTCGGGTTGGCCGCTGGGTAAAATCCGGCTGACCCTACCGTGGTTGCGCACGCCGTAGCTCAAATCCGTCAGCGAGGGAAACGTTCCCGCGAGCAATACGTTGCCGTCGGGTTGGACGAACAAACGGCCAACGTTGACCGAATACATGAGGTTCCAATTAAACGAATCGTCGCGAACCCCGGCGGTGTCGCAGAGGCTCACGGTGGTGGTGTCTGTATTGAGGAGGGTGGCGCCGGTGAGGCCATTGAGGGTAACTGTGAACTGTTCGGTACCTTCGACCAAGGTGTCTGTGCCTACGGGAATAGAGATGGTTTTGTCGGCAAGATCGCCATCGGCCCAGGTCACGGCACCGGTCTGGGCGGAAAAATCATCCGGGGCCAGTGCGGTCCCGGGCTTGGTGGCGTAGTTGACCGTCACCACGCCCAGCGGGTTATCGGAACGCTTTAAGGTGAGCCGTGCGCTGCCGCCGGTTTCATTCACGACATATGCCGCTTGGCTCCACTGGATGCGGGGCAGGATCGGCGCAACGAAGCCATCCACCCAGGCCGATAGGGTCGTGCCGATTGACGTCGTTTGGGGTAAGCCGCCTGCCGGCAGGGTGCCCAGCAGTGTGGCCATCGGATTCCCGGTCCCGTCGGTCAGGACAAAATTAGTCAGGGTTGATGAATTGGCCCCGTTGGATAGCGCAAGTTGCCAAAAGCGCCGACGCCCGCCTTCAGCGATATCGGTTAAGTCGAAAGCGACGACCGCTGCCGACGGGGTGGTGGTGCCATCGAAACTGAGCTTCCCGCTCTCCGCAAAGTTCCACGGATTTAACGCTAACTGAGCCGGGGGGGGCAGTTGGTCGCTAAACCCGATATTAAACACCGTGGAGGCCCGATCGGCCGTGGTGAGGGAGCACTCGGCAATGAGAGTGGGCTTATAACCAACGGGCCCCGCTTGAATCCACTTGGCGTTGTTTTCTTTAAACGAGCGTTGGCGGTCCGTGTTGGTTGCCCCGGGAATACTCGAAACCAACTGGAGCGAATCATACGAAACGTAGGCAAAGCCGTTGTTGTTCCAATTGGAGGCATATGGCCAAGTGGTGCCCCATTGGTTACAGACCTTAAAAGCGCCCAATTCACCGGCATCGACCACGCCGTTCCCGTTGATGTCACACCAAGCGTTGTCGTTGTAGCCGACAATCGTCATCCCATGTGGGCCGCCGCTGACGCTGTCGGCATAAGCCACCACCGGCCAGCCGGCTAGGGAGTTATCGGCACCGGGCAGAGGGTTGACCCCGATCTTCTTCCAGTGCCAACCGTATATATCGAGCATCATGTTAAGGATATAACCGTTGGCGAGCATCGCCTTGAGGTTGGCAAGACCGGCCGGAGTATCCAATTTTTCCACCACCCCGGCCTGGCCCATGCGATAGGCCATGGCATCGCGCCAGATTTTGGCGGTGGCCGGCAGTTTTTTCGGGTCGCCGTAAGGCCATGCGGAGAGAAAGGGGGAGCCAAAGGTTTGCAGGCACCAAAAACTGCTGCCGGTATAGCCACCCGCGTTGGGGTCGCCTAGATTCATCATGTTGTAAGCAAACTGCGGCGAAAAAATCCGGTTAGCAGGCCCGCTCCGCACATCCCAATTATTGGCCTTCGCCACCATGTAGGTCATCACATAATAAACACTCGAGAAAAACATACAGGACCCCTGATCCCCTTGGTTGCCAATCGGCGGAAACCACGCAGTCGAGCTGTTGTCGACGTTGGCCGGACTTAATGTACTCGGACTGGTGGCGGCATCCCCGCTTGACAGGATGGATAGGGCGCTGGCGGTCGCGGCAGCCTTGCCCCGCACTTGGGATAACGGGGACGAAGTGGAGGGCGTGGCAGGCGCTTCGGGGGTGGCGGGGGCGAAGAGGGATTTAATCTCCATGGTTTTGCTCCCTGTGCGAGTTTGGCCGGCTACCATTTGATCATCCTCGGCTAAATTGACTTCAGCGGCCTGAAGGGGGCGTTTGCCTTGGGCGGTGCGCTCAGTATTAAGACGTTCTAGACCGAGTCGGTTAAGGTGCACTTTCTGCACTACAATCAAGTTGTCGTCCATCCAGGCTTGCTCCTTGGCGTTCGGCGCCCGGGCACCCAAACCGCGCGAACCTAAACCGTTTGAAGCCATAGGCTCCTTCTCAACCGTAGGCATGCCGGACGGGGCCGCTGCCGCGATGGGTCCAGCTGGTGAACCAGACTGGGTTGATAAAGACTGCCCCTGTCTCGTGATTGGTTGACTGGCCGGGAGCGACCGCAATGCCTGCTGTTGGGCTGGCCGAACCGGCGGCTGCGAGACCATCTGGATCGCCGGCTTTTCAGCGGCGGCGGTCACCTCGCGCAGCGGGGTCTGCTCGCCGGAGCCTTCGTGGACAAACCACCACACGCTTAAAACCAAGAGTCCAACGAACAGTAACCAGTGTTTACGGTGCTTCATAAGGGGTGTTAGCAGGAACCAGGAGACAAAACATTGCGGACGCGGGGCGTTTCACCAAAAAGGGGCTAAAGGCACCCGAATGAAACTAGGGGCCTATGCTCGCGATTTATCGAGTGAGCTGGGGTAGGGGGGCAGCACCTAGACATACCCCACCTTAGCACTCGGAACGCCTTATAGATATTCACTGAAGCGTCCGAATATATATAACTTTGCGCAAAAGCTCGTTTCGAGAGGGGGCGGGGATTTCGAGCCGATCAGAG
>CANIXX010000198.1 GCA_947471115.1 Opitutaceae bacterium
CTGGGCGGCCGCCTTTTTCACCAAGTCCTGCATGGGCGCAGTGTAGGCGGAAAAACCAACCGCGTCCTCAATCTGGTCGCGGGCGTCGGCGGCGGTCAACGGCTCGTAGTTGGAAATGAACGTGCCCGGAGCAGCGATGTCGGCCTCGGCCTGCTTGTCGTAACCGCGATGGATGGCGTCGTCGGGGCGCTGGAACAGGCGCGCCTCGCAGTTCTGCACGAACTTATAGGAACGGGCGGCGGGAACCGAACCCGCACCGTTGGCGGCCGGGGTGTTGCCCAGCACGTTAACGGCGGAGGCGGGAGCGACCACCGAGGCGGTGATATCATCCTCCATCTGCACCTTGGCGGCAGGATGGAAGTCATGGCGCAGGCCAAAGACGCGCCACGAGCCGTCCTCTTCGTAGCCGACGCGCAGGGTGTTAACCACCAGTTTGCGCCCGTCGATCTTGAGCTCGTAACCCGGGCGACCGTTAATCGTGTCGACCGAGAAGTGACTGCGCCAATCTGCGCCCCAGATCGCCTTGTGGTAACGCTTCACCACAAAAACGAGCTCCTTGACGTGCCGCGGGATAGCGTTGAGCCAACTGTTGTAGGCGTCGCTGTAGTCACGGCGCGACGGGGTGAGCAGTTTGATCACGCTGCCGAGCGTGCGCTCAGGGCTGAGGATCGGGCGATTGTCCGTGCCGTTGCGCACGGCATCGCGGAAACGCCCGGAATAATCGCGCTCGAGCAACGCGGTGACGTTGTCCAGATCGCGGTCGATATCTGCCACGAACACGTGGCCGGGCAGGATGGCATCGGAGATGGCCTTGGAAATCTCGGACTTGCCGCCGCCGGACACAGTGCAGGGCTTGTGGCAAAGCGTGGTTTCGGCGACGGTGCCGACTAGGCGCCACTGACCGCGCTCGCCGCGCACCGGCTCCATGTGAACGCGATAGCCACTGGGGCGCACATAGGTTTTACCTGCCAGCAGTTTGATCTGACGCGTGGTGCCTTCGGCATCCGTCCAACTGATACGCTGCTTGCGCAGGTCGAAGTGGGTGGCCTCGGGGACGAGAACGGTATCGGCGATCTTAACGGCGAGCGCATGGCCCTCCGGCTGGACCGACCACTCGGCGGGCTCACGGGCCAGCACGGCAGCGACCGTGTAGCCGGGATTGGTCGCCTCGGCGTAACCGGCGAAATCCTCGCCGAGGTCGTAGCTGGGGAACACCAGGGCACCACCGGCGTGCTCCTCTTCGGCCATGCCATAGAGATTAGCCGCGAAACTGATCTGGGTTTTGACCTCTTTTTTGCAATAACCGTAGTAGTTATCGGCGATGATCGTGACGATAACGCCGCGTGCATCTCGGGCGCACAGTTTGAAGGCGCTGCCGCCGTTGTAGAGCTCGTCCTCAGTTTTCCAGCACATGCCGTCGCGGCGCTGGCGCGGCGTGGCCAGGTCCCAATGCGGCAGGCCCACGAGGTGCTTGCGCACACCGACCAACTGCGGCGCCAGAATCACACAGCCCGTGTGGCCGGACCAGCCATCGACATCGAGAGCGGAGTCGTTTTCGGCGATGTACGGGTCGCCTGCATTACCGAAAATGGCTTCGACGAAATCGAGATTCGAAACCAGCGAGCCAGGCGCGAAGAAGCGAACCTCCATGCGTTTTTCACCAATAAAACCGGGCACGGCTGGCACGACCAAGGGGCGTAGCAGCAGCGAAACGATGCACTCGGCCGGGTTCGGCTGGCCAGCGGTAAAAGGCAGGCGAAGCAGCTCGGTCGGGTGACGCAAAGCCAGCTCGACCATACGCGAGAAAGTGAGCTTGGGCACGGCGAGCTTATCGTCGGGCACCGGCAGGCCGCCCTCGGCGACGTGGAAAACGCCCTGCGTGGTGCGGCGGTCGCTAGCGGGGTTATGCAACACGCCGTTGTGCAGCCGGTAGCTCTTCAGCAGCGGCGAATCCACGGTGTCGCCGTCGGCCGGCAGCGACAGCTCGCGGGCAAGCCCCGGCTGATCGAGCACGAAGGTGCGAGCGGGCAAGCGCGGCGCTGGACCGATGTCAGCGAGGTAAGTGTTAAGAAAGTGCTGGATACGCTCGTCTACCGGCGAGAGCTGATGGGAAAGGCGACGGGTGATCTCACGCTGCTGAGCGAACAGCGGCGCGGCGACGCCGGTCAAATCAGTGCCGGATGCACCGATGACGGGCGCGCAACCCAAAAGGCCAAGGCGAAGGTTGATGGCCAAACGAAGCTGTTCAGGGAGGAGTGCGGTGGTCTGCATGGTGAAGTACGGGATTCGCTGTTTAACGCAGGGACGAATTAAAATTTATAGTAAAATGCGCGCCGCTACCACGCATAGATTGCAAAGAAATCCGCATCTGCACGGGGTCGAGCTTCACTAGCAGTCAGAATCAACCAAAAGGTGCCACAAAATCGGTAGTCCCTGCGGGGCGCGCTTGTAGGCCGCCCTACTCCGCTTACTCAGCCGTTGAACAGGCTCACGACCCACTGAACAAGGCGCTGGCCATAAATCGCGAACAGAGCGAAAAACACCACGTTGAAGGCAAATGCGAAATAGCCCGCGAGAATGAACCGGCCGTCGCGTTCGAGGAGACCGCCCGCCATTAAAATAATGCACAAGGCCGGCGGGAAGTTGGTCCCAGGCGGCAACGGCAACAGCAACACAAAGGCCGCAACAAATATAATGAAGGCGTGCAATTGCACCAGCAGCGGCGAGTCCGTCAGCCAGAGCTGGCGCGGCTTGAGCATCACTTCGAGCAAGCGCAGAACGCGGCTGGCCCCTGTCAGCAGCGAGGGGAAAAACTTGGGCGGCAGCTCGCGGTCGAGCAGGCGATTGGGAAGCCAGGGATTTTGCCCCAAGGTCAGTCGCAGCGCGATCACAGCGATCACCGTTCCCAGTAAAAACGACAGACCGGGCAGCGGAATGGGCAGTAAAAAAGGCAGCGACAAGAGCAACATCAGAAGCAGGTACGCGCGCCCCTGCAGCAACACGATCACCTCGCGCAAACGCACGGGCCGCTCGTGAAAAGACTCAATGATGTGCAGCAGCACATGAGAGAGTTTGCACGTCGGAGCCAATCCGTCGCCCTCAACCAAGTGCGCGGCTGCGGGCGAGGGAGCAAGGCAGGGCACGGCCGCGAGCGGAGGAACGCAAGTTACCTTAAAGGGGATGCGCTCGCCAGAGGGCTCAGGTGCCGCGTTTGTTGCCATAAAGTTCGATGTGTAAGCGGTGCGCGTAACGGTAACCGCGCGACTTGCACAACTCCCCCAGCCAAGCCGCACGCTCGCGCATTTTGTCCAACGACGTGGCTTCGGGCATGAGCAACACCTTGTGCGGCGGGATGTCGCGCCCGAGCGAGCCTAGCAGGCCTTCGAGCTCGGCCACATCGGCGGGCGTGGAGACCACGAATTTGAACTGGTAAGCGTAGCCGTCGACCCAGGCGCGCACCGCCTCAGGCTGCCAACGGGTGGCATCATGCCGCTCGCGCCAAGCCACGGGCAGGCGCTCGTCGGGGGCCGAGTTGGCGAGTTTCGGCGAGAGCGAGGCCAAATCGCAGGCGATGCCGTCGGGGGCAACTGTGGCGGCCGTCTCGATGGTAATGTGACGTTTCGCGGCTCGCAGCGCGGCGGCAAGGTCGTGGATATTTTTGGCGATCATCGGCTCCCCGCCGGTCAGCACCACATGGCGCCCCGCGTGGGTGCACGCCTCGGCGACCAAGTCCTCGACCGAGCGCTCGCTGCCCTCGGGCCGCCACGAAGCGTAGGGCGTGTCGCACCAGTTACAGCGCAAGTTGCAACCCGAGGTGCGGATGAACACCGAGGGCACGCCGGTCAGTTCGCCCTCGCCCTGCAACGAATAAAAAGTTTCAGAAATGAACATCGAAGTTTGCCCGCTTTGTTAAGTAAAACGGTCGGGCGTGGATACCCTAGGTTGAGCGGGTGCCGCTGGTTTTTCCGGCAAGGGGCCGGTGTGGGTGTACGCGGTGGGGTCGGAGAGGCCCGCGTGAATAAACGCCTCGCGGCGCTCGACGCAGGTGCCGCACGTGCCGCAATGGATGGCACCACCCTTGTAGCAAGACCAAGTTTGCGAAAAATCCACGCCGAGCCGGGCACCCTCGGCGGCGATTTGGGCCTTGGTTAACGTGATGAACGGTCGCAGCAGCTGGATGCCCGCGTAGGTACCCAGGCGCATGCTTTCGCCCATAGCGTGCATGAATTCCTCGCGGCAATCCGGATAAATCGCGTGGTCGCCACCATGAGCGGCGATGATCAGCCCCTCGGCCCCCACACTCTCGGCAAACCCCGTGGCGACCGATAGCATAATGGCGTTACGAAACGGCACGACAGTCTGCTTCATGTTAGCCGCCTCGTAATGACCGTCGGGAATGGCCCCGCCCGAGGTCAGCAAATCAGAAGCGAACAGGCGGTTAACAAAATCGAGTTTCACTACCTCGTGGCGCAAGCCGAGCCGTGCGGCAGCGGCGGCGGCGAAAGGCAGTTCGCGAGGATTGTGTTTGGCACCATAGTCAAAACTGATGACGGCGGCCACGACATGATGTAGCTGCGCCCACTGGAGCGCGGCCACCGAATCCATCCCACCCGAGCACAAGACAACAACCTTCATGTTGCCCATGCCGGCAAAGCTCGGCGTAAAGCGCAAAGGCAATCTCAACCTACAACAATGACAACCGTTACGCTCAGACCTCGGTTTGACGGTGCAACTCGGGATTGGCTATGGCTGCGGCTTTGGTCGGATTGGAAGGCCATCGCGAACCGAAAAAATCCGCAATTTACGCTGTAAACGTCACCGGAGTGCGAACCAACTCATGCTGTAGTCCCTAGTTCGGCGCTGTACGACTGTAGCCCTCGATTTTTGCCACACCAAATAAACTGAGGTTACCCCGAATCGACGGCTCACGAGTTGAGCCACTAAAGAAAGACTCAACGACTGAAAAACCAACCAACCAACGGGGCAACGACCCGCAGGCATGACGAAGCATTTAGACGAGAAGCTGTGCGTCTATGGAAGAGCAGTGGCAGGACGGCGGAGGCAACTGCGCGAGAACTGGATATAAGCGTATTCCAGTTGTACAGTTGGAATCGGGCAGGACAGCCAACCCGGGCCGCCGGGGTGGCTGTCCTGCCCGAGAGCAAGGAGTCGTTGCAGGCCAAAGTTGAACGCCTGAGAAGCGAACTGGCCGGATCACCGAGCCCTAAAAAAAGCTGCAGGCATCCTCTCAGAACCGTCGCCGAGCGGTATGCCCAAATCCAATCAATGAGCGGCAAACACTCCATCAAAGACCTGTGTGCTACATTGGGTGTCTCCCGCAGTCGTTATAACCAGTGGAAAAACACGGGCCAATCACCGAGGGCACAGCAGACCAACCGGCTCAAAACCCTGATCGAAAATGAGTATGCAAAGTCTAGGCAGACTTATGGTAGTACACGGATAACTGGTGCGAAGCGCAATGGCGGTGAGACGGTGGGATAAAACGGATAGCCCGATTGATGCGCTAGGCTGGTCTGCAAGGCCGGCAAAAGCGCCGGTATCGGGGGAGGACCACCGACAGTCGGGCATGATCAGCAAATCGCGCCCGATCCACCTAGCGGTAGGGCCAGCGCCCACCAACCCCGACCAGATTTGAGCGACTAACATCACCTACATCGAGACGGGCGAAGGCTGGCTTTACTTGGCCGGAGTACTCGACCTTTACAGTCGCCGACTGATGGGCGGGGCCATGGGGCCTGACATGGAAACCTCACTGCCGTTGGCGCATTGAACATGGCGTTGAAGCAACGTCGTCCAGTCGGCCAAGTGTTGCATCATTCCGACCGCGGATGCCAATACGCCAGCGAACCTATCGGCAGGCTCTGCCTGACAACGGCTGCATCGCTTGAATGAGTCGCAAGGGCAACTGCTACGACAACGCCACGATGGAGTCGTTTTGGAGTACGCTCAAACACGAGCTCGTTTATCGCCGCGCCACTATAATCTTCAAAATTTACTTTTACTTCCATACGCGTGAGCGATTTTTTTTGGGAATTTAAGGTCGTTTTTTTTTAAATTTTTGCCGCTTCGCGGCAACTACCTGTCTTAGAAAAATTTTTTTTGGGTGTAAAATTTACTCTTCGACCCAAGTTTCGACTTCGAAATTACGATTAGGTAAACCAAACGAATCCTTTCGATAATAAAATCACCAACTTGGGCGTTAATCCTTACGGAAATGAAACTAGTCGAAAACAATTCTGAAAACTGAAACCAAGCGAATACTATTCCGAATAATTCTGCCGAACGTTTAAGCTCAGCGATGCCCGTGCTTGGCGCGGAGCATGATCCGTGACAAGCATGTTCGTTCGCTGTAGCGCCTGGTTCGGCTCTGTAAGTTTGTGGCTCTCGACTTCCGCCGCGCCATCATAAACTTCAAAATTTACTTTTGCTTCCATACGCGTGAGCGATTTTTTTTGGGGATATTAGGTCGTTTTTAAAATTTTGCCGTTTCGCGGCAACTACCTGTCTTAGAAAAATTTTTTTGGCGTAAAATTCACTCTTAGGCCCAAGTTTCGACTTCGAAATTACGATTAGGTAAACCAAACGACTCCTTTCGATAATAAAAGCACCA
>CANIXX010000199.1 GCA_947471115.1 Opitutaceae bacterium
TCGTCGAGTGTGTAGAGGTTACCCAGCGATTTACTCATCTTTTTGCCGTCCACCAGCAGGTGCTCACTGTGATACCAATGGCGGGCAAAAGTCGTGCCGTTGCAGCATTCGCTCTGGGCGATTTCGTTTTCGTGGTGAGGGAAAAGCAGGTCCACACCGCCCGTGTGCAGGTCGATGGTCGGTCCGAGCAGGGCTTTGCTCATGGCGCTGCACTCGATGTGCCAGCCGGGTCGACCTTCAGCGGTGCCACGTGGGCCGGGCCATTTGACGTCACCGTCCTCGGGCTTGTGCGCCTTCCACAACGCGAAATCGCTCACGTCTTCCTTTTCGTCGGCATCGGCTGCGGCCGACTTGAGCGTGGCACCGACCTGAAGCTCGCGTTCCTTGACCCGAGAGAGCGCGCCGTAGCCGGGGTAGGAGGCGACTTTGAAATAAACTGAACCATCGGCGGCGCGGTAGGCGTTACCTTTTTCCATGAGCACCTCGATCATGTTAACCTGCTCGCGGATGAATCGAGGGTCGGCGGCGCGGGGCTCGTCGTGGGGCGGCAGGCAGTTGAGCGCGGCGCAGTCGGCGTGGAATTTGTCGGTCCAATGGCGGGTGACCTCGGCGAGCGGGCGACCCTCTTCACGGGAACGGCGGATGGTTTTGTCGTCGACGTCGGTGAGGTTGCGCACGTGGTGCACCTTGTTTTCACCGAATTCAAGTTCGAGCAAGCGGCGCAGCAAGTCGTTCACGACAAACGTGCGGAAGTTACCGATGTGCGCAGCGGCGTAAACGGTGGGCCCGCAGTTATAAAAGCGGAAAACCCCGTCGGCCTGCGAGGGTTGGAGTTCGCGGGCCTCGCGGGTGAGCGAGTCGTGGAGTCTGATTGCCATGGAAAAGAAAGTTAGTGGGTAACAGCTTTAGTCGGGCGGCGGAAAGGTGTTTTTTGCAGACAGCAAAAATCGGTTGGCCGGGTGGCAGGTAACGTGTTGGGGTGCCCCACTCGCCATGGCCAATTTCCAACTCGACCTCACCCACCGTCCTCGTCGTCTCCGTCGCAACGCCACTGTGCGTTCCCTTGTTGAGGAAACCACTCTGCGCCCGGCCGATTTCATCGCCCCGTTGTTCGTGGTCGAGGGTTCGGGCGCACCGGAGCTCATCGCTTCGATGACGGGTGTGTTCCGCTATAATATTACCGACTTGGTCAACGAATGCCGCGAGCTCGCCCAACTCGGGGTGCCGGCGGTGGCCCTGTTTCCCAAGCTGGATAAATCGTTTAAGGACGACGTTGGCACCGCAGCTCTCTCGCCGGACGCGCTGATCCTGCGGGCGGTGCGTGCAGTCAAACAGGCCGTTCCCGAATTGGTGGTCATGACCGATATCGCCCTCGATCCTTACACGACGCATGGCCACGACGGCGTGCTCACCGCCGACGGCCGCGACGTGGCCAACGACGCCACCGTTGAAATTTTGGTGAAAATGGCTGTTCTTCACGCCCAGGCCGGCGTGGATTTTGTCGCCCCCTCCGACATGATGGACGGACGCATTGGTGCGATCCGCCGCGCGCTGGATGCGGCTGGCTGCACGCAGACGGCGATCATGGCCTATTCGGCCAAGTTTGCCTCGGCCTATTACGGGCCGTTCCGCGATGCCGTGGGCAGCGCCTCGGCCGCAGGCACGCATCTTTTGGATAAACGCACCTATCAGCTTAACCCCGCCAACCGCCGCGAGGCTTTGGCCGAAATCGCCCTCGATGAGGCTGAGGGCGCGGACGTGCTAATGGTGAAGCCGGCCGGGGCTTATTTGGACATTATCCGCGAGGTGCGTGAGGCGACCCGCAAGCCGGTGGCCGCCTACCAAGTGTCGGGCGAATACGCGCAGATTCAAGCCGCTGCGCAACTGGGGTGGTTGGACTTGGCGCGCACTCGCCACGAGTCGCTGCTGGCGATTAAACGCGCCGGCGCCGATATGATTTTAACCTATTTCGCCAAAGAAATGGCTGCGGTGCTGCGGTAGTTTTTGGAGCGGGATTGAGTCGGGGGCGCTCAGATGCTAAGTATTTGCATGTCATTTTTCACATACGCGGGTGGAATTGGCTCGGGGTGACTTGGGTTCATTTAGCGTTTTTGGAGTCCAATTGATTGAGCGTTACCCCATCGAAAACGTCGAAGTGTGGGCGTAGGGTGTTTGTCCGAAGGGGCGCTTTTAGTGTCTTCCGCCTTCCCCATTACGGTGGATTCTGTTGTGACGAATCGCTCTGAGACTCACGGGAGAGCTTAGGTTTACCGCGGACTTTCGTTGTGGGCCAGGTTGGTCGTGATGCTTTCGCCTGTTTGGCCTAGTTTCGCCAGCATCTGGGCAAGGCGGGTACTTAACACACGCGCGCCTTCGGGGTTGAGGTGCATCGAGTCGGCGAATTGACGCTCGTCTTCCACCCAGTCGCTGGCGTTGAGGTACGTTACCCCCGCTGTGCTCGCCAGTTCGCGCACGTGGGTCCTTAGACGCGGCCAGATCGGCTTGGCGTAGAATGCGGCGCGGTGCTGCTGGGGCATGGGCATCTCCACAAACAGCACCCGGATGTTATGCTCGTGGGCGAGTTGCACGATTTGGTTAATCGGCGCGGAAAACCCCGCCCGCGTTTCGGTGATCGCCGTGCAACGGTCGATAAACGAGGCAATTTCTGGCGCTCCCGGCGGTCCGAAATCGTCCACCCGGCCAAACCGGTTCGTTTTTTCTGGTGGCAATCCGATCGAGGAAAACTGCCGCCGCAATCGTTCTACTTTTGTCCATAGCGAGGATCGTTCTGCTAACATCGGCACGTGCTGGGTGAACACCAGTTCCCAGCGCTTTAATGTGGAGCCAGGTGCGTAGAACTCTGCGGCCCGCTCCGGGTCGTAGTACGAAAGGGCCCGATTGCCCACTAGGTCCGACCAATCGCCACGTGTCGGGGCGTTGAGTTGATCGTCCAGAAAACCATAGACGAGCCACTGCGGCCGCAGTTCATGCGTGATTGCCCTGCGCCAGATGAGGTAATGCTCCACGGGCGAGGTCGCCCCAAGGGCGAGATTGAGCGAAGGGGCCGCAGGTTGGTTCGTGGGCCAGCCCGCCCGAAACGATGCGGGATCGCCACCCGCCTCCATCAGTGAATTCCCCAAAAACACCACCGAGATGTTCTTCGGCGGGTGCGACACCGCGGTCAGCGCCTGCTGGCGCTGGGAATGCACGGCCAGACGCGCGATGAGGGCGTTGTAGCCGAGCAGCACGAACAGCGTTATGCCGAGCGTAATGAGGAATCGCTTCGTTTTCATCGCTTAAAAATCGATGTAGATGAACCGCGAGGATTGACCGCAGAATAATATCACCGCGCCCAACAGCGCCCCCCACCACAGGCCGCGCAGCCATGCGCGATCAAGGTGCCCGGCGCCCACAGGCAGAGCCGTGCCGCAACCCTGCATGAACTCGCACACTGCTTTGATCCAAATCAACGTTTTCATGTGGGGGGTTAAACGCCGGAGATTCGCCGGAAAAAGAAGAGTGCGGTTGGTAAATCCATGCAGAAAAATGCCCACCCGAGGTTAACCGAAACGAAGGTCAACGCCCACCCTGCTGCTGCGCCCCATAGCGACGGTTGCGCGCTTGGCGGGCACCAACTTTTCCATATCCGGTGTCCAGCCAGCAGGACTCCGTGCCACAGCCCCCAGACGAGGAAGTTGAGCCCCGCGCCGTGCCACAGTCCGCTGACTGCCAGAGTGGTTAATACGTTGAGGTAAACCCTCCGTGGTGCCCGACGTGACCCGCCCAGCGGGATAAAAACGTAATCCGTTAGCCACTGGGTGAGTGAGATGTGCCAGTGTGCCCAGAACTCGGCGATGTTGGTGCGGGTGTAGGGCCAGGAGAAGTTCTCGGGCACCTTGATTCCGAACAGGCGTGCCGAACCGATCGCGATGTCCGAATAGGCCGAGAAATCGACGTAGATTTTCACTCCATAAGCCAGCAGCCAAAGCGGTAGCGCCCATCGCTCTGCCTGTCCGATATCGGCCATGTTCAGGTGTACAGTGAAGGCGCTAAGCAGGTCGGCGATGGCGAACTTTTTGGCTAATCCGACGAGGATGCGGGTGATGCCCAGTTCCCAGTCTTGCGCCCATTCGAGGGAGGGTTGGGTGAGTTTGGCGGCGAAATCGGGGTAGCGCTTGATTGGGCCTGCCACCATGGTCGGAAAAAACAGAATGAAGGCGAGGTAGTCGGCGAGTTTTCCGCGTTCGGCGGTGCCGCGGTAGCGGTCAACCGCGTAGTGGATGAATTCAAAGGTGAAAAACGAAATGCCTAGCGGCAGAAACGCCCCCGCCCAATACCACGGATTCTGCGGTGGCGGCCCCAGCACCAGCCCTGTGAGGAAATTCCAGTATTTGAAAATGATCAGGAATACGAGAGCCTGGGCGATGCCGGCCAGGCAAAGCCAAGAGCCGGGTTTGTAGAGACGGCTGAAGGCACTCTCCCATAAAAATATGATCAGGCAAAAGGCTCCGGCGGCTCCACCTATTTGGGTGAGGGAAAAGAACACAAAGAAGGCGGCCCCAAAGAAAAAACACACCCAAGGCTGCCAGCGTGCTCCGGCGATCCGGAACCCGATGGCCGCCGGAACCAGAAACAGCAAAAAGTAACTGAAGGTGTTGAAAATCATCGTGAGCCGACCGTGGTGGGTGAGCAGTCCTCCTCGACCATGTTGGGGAGTATAACCGGTCCGGTGTTCGCCCGCACTGGGGCGCAATCCGTATTTGGGCTGAGGAGGCAACCCACCTGGCATGGCGAAACATGAAACGGTCGGGATCGAACCGCGATGGATTGCCAAAAGGCATACCGCCGAAATGGGGGAATATCAGGGCACTAAAGGGGTTAGCCTTAATACCAAAAATCGCCGAGGAACCTTAGCCCACTGGAAGGCGGCGATAGGTCACTAGGTAGCGTTGGCTGCTGGTGCTGGTTTTGAATTCAGCGGGCACGTTGCCATCGAGTCCGTAGCAGACACGCAGGCGTTCGCCGGCAAGTTGGTAAATCGCAGGAATCTGCCTGCCGTCGTTCGCTTCGTGTTGGCTGGTCAGCGTCAGGGTAAATTCGGTGCGGCACCACAGGCCCCGGTCGTGAATTTCACCGGCAAAGCGCACCAGGTACTCGGCTTCGCTGAGGACGAATTCCATGCGTTCGAGCGCCATCGTGGGGGCTTCTTGGCCGTCGAGTTCGGCACGCACGGGGCGCCAGTTGCCGTGTAGATTCATGTGAGTTCTTCTGGGGTGGCGGCGGGCAGGGCCTTTTTGACTTTGGCCCCGAGTTTTCTGAGGTCTTCGACCTGGGCGAGAAGGTTACCTTTACCGGTTTTGAGTTTGTTCATGGCGGCGTCGTAACTTTCGCGTATTTTACCCAATTGCAGCCCGATGGTTTCGAGGTCGTCAAACAGGCCGGAAAACTTGTCGTAGAGCGCCCCGCCACGCTCGGCGATGGCTTGTACGTTTTTGGTCTGCCGATCCTGTTTCCAAAGGGTGGCCACGGTTTTGAGGGTGACCAATAATGTGGGCGCGGTGCAGAGGATGACTCGGCGGTCGAAGGCCCATTCGTAGAGCGCTAGATCGGTTTCGAGCGCCAGGGTGAATGCGGGTTCGAGTGGAACAAACATGAGCACGTAATCGGGGGTGATCAGTTTGCCTGTGTCCTCGTAGCGTTTGGCGCTGAGCTGGTCGACGTGGGTGCGTACGGCGCGTGCGTGCTCGGTTGTGGCTGCGAGTCGCGCGGAGTCGTCGGTGGAGTTGACCGCGCGTTCGTAGGCGATGAGGGATACTTTTGAGTCTATGACCAAGTGGCGGGCGTCGGGCAGGCGCAGGATAACGTCGGGGCGAAGGCGGCGGCCATCGTCGGTGGTGAGCGATTCCTGGGTGAGGTAATCCTGGCCGTTAATTAAGCCGGCGGAGGTGAGCAGGCGTTCGAGTATGAGTTCGCCCCAGGCTCCGCGGGCCTGCGACTGGCCTTTTAACGCGGTGGTGAGGGCGTGGGCCTCGGCGGTGATGTGGGTGTTGAGTTGGCGAAGCTGCTCGATCTGGGCCTTGAGAGCGGCGCGGTCATCGCTCTCGGTTTTGTAAACGGTGTCTACGCGCTGGCGGAACTCGCTCAGTTGTTGGCGCAGCGGGTGGAGCAGGGACTCGACCTGGGTTTTGTTGTGGTCGGTGAAGCGGGCGGTTTTTTCTTCGAGGATTTTGGCGGCGACGGCCTGGAATTCGGTTTGCAGGGTGGCGCGAAGCTTTTCGGCGTCGGCGAGGTAGCGGGCGGCGAGGGCGTCACGTTCGGCTAAGCGTTGTTCGCCGGCGGCGAGTTTTTCGACTGTGGCGGCGCGTTCGGCAGCGAGCGTGGTTTGAAGCTCGGCGCAGCGAGCGTGGAAGTTAGCACGCTCGGCTTCAGCGGTGCTGAGGGATGCGTAAAGCCGTGCGAGTTCGAACTCGCGGGAGCGTAGGCGTTCGCCGAGCTGGGTTTTAAGAAAAATCCAGGCGGCTGAGGCACCGAGAATGGCACCGAGGATTGTAATAAGCAGAGTCTCAGTCACGGGGCCGAGCGTGCGGGGCA
>CANIXX010000200.1 GCA_947471115.1 Opitutaceae bacterium
CGTCGTCGGACACCGGAATGGCGGCGGCGAGCGCAAGGCGTGCCTCGGCCAGGGTCGGTGCAGCGGTTGCCCCCGGTGCGGTGGCGGCCCCTGTGGATGGAGCGAGCACGATCGTTTTGACGGGGGTGGGACTGGGTTTGCGCACCCTGGCTTGGTCTCGATCATAGGGAACCACACGGGCGGCCTTCGCCTTGACGGGCACCGGCGGTTTTACGGCGGGAATTTCTGTTGCCGGGGTCGCGGTTGCGGCGAGCTGGGGCGTCGTGGCGGCGCGTTCAGTGAGGAACAGGCCGATGATCCGCGCTTCATCTTCCGGCGAAACCACGATTTCGGCGGGCGGCGGAGTTTGCGCGTTTTTGACGCGTAACTCCTCCCAAAGGCGGAAGCGCACCTGTTGGTTGAGCCGCTGCTCGCGAACTGCCGCGAGGTCGGCGTTGGCGTCGTAGCTGCCGGTGATATCAAGATTGAGCGCAGGACGGCCTTTGAGGGCCTTACGCAGCGTATCGGTTTTCTTGTGATCGGCTTCGAGCGGCAGAGCGGCACCTGGCGAAAAATCCTGATAGGCCAATTCGTCGCCTCCGCCGCCGAACGCCGCACCGATGAGCGAGAACGGCGAGGTCGCCGCCTTCGTCAGCAGATTCACGATCACTCGTAGCACCACGCGGCCGATCTTGAACTCGGGGTCGTCGAGGCTACCCTGGATCGGCAGGTCGATAACAATGTTGCCGTCGATGTCCTTGAGCAGCGCCACGCCGAGGCGCACAGGCAGGCCGGTTGCCTCGGGGCTTTGCGTGGCCGGGCCAAAGGTGAACTGGTTAAGCGTGACCACGTTGCTGCTGGTGATCGTGCGCTGGGTCAGGCGCGCCTTCACGTCCACCGTCAGCCCGCTGCGCGCCAGTTCGTAGCCGGCATAGGTGCCGACGTAGGGGGAAATCGGCGACAGGTCGACGTGCTTCACATCGATGAACAATTCGGTCAGCGCGCCGGGGGCGAGCGTGGCGGCCTTGGCATCGAGTTTACCGGTGAAGGCGACGGATCCGGAGTTGTTAATCTGGCCGCGTAGATCGACGTCGGCGCGTTGGAGGTCGGCCGAGGACAGTCCAGAGATGGTGCCGGAGAAATGGTCGAGCGAAAGGCGTGCCGAGGGCTTGATCGAGCGATCAGCCACGGTGACTGAGCCATTTTTCAAGGTGAACTTGGCGAGCGACCAGACGGGAGCGGCTGCGGTCGGGGTTGTCCCGCCAGGGGAGGCGGCGGTCGGCGTGGTGGGCGCTGCGGCAGCGGGCGGGACGGCAACCACAGGTTGAGTCGCGGCGGACACCGCATCGGGCGCGGGCGCAGGGGAGGTTTCGCGGCGCAGGATGCTGGCGAGGTTGGTGGTTTTGTCGGCGTTGATCACCAAACGGGCGGAGGGGGTATCGAGTAGAATTTCGCGGATGTGGGCGGCGAGTGGCGATGACGTGGCGTCGATTCCCAGAATGGCGAACTGGTTAAAGGTGACGAAGTCCTCGCCCTGAGCACCATCGACGGTGGCGAATTTATCCATCGCCACATCGCCCTTAAACGTGGCGACCGTGCCGTTGAGTCGCGCGTTGCCCTCGACGGAGAGCGTGCCGGAGGCGATGCGCAAGTTGAGCATCGGCTCGATGTAGGGCGTGGCCGCAGCCAGGGGCAGCTTGGAGATTTTAACCGCCAAGTCGGCGGCCAGAGGTTCGCGAACAGCGGAACCTGCGACATCGATCACCCCGCCCTGCACCGTGAGCGCGGAGAGTTTTAACTGAACGGGCGCTGCGGCCTCGGACAATGAGAAGTCTTTGACCGAGATATCGAGCCGGCTCAGGCCGTTCTTGGCAGGGGAGGACGGAATGCGGTCCTCGATATCGATGGTCAGGCCGGAGAGGGAGAACTCGCCGAGTTTGACGTCGGGCAGCGCTGCGGGCGTGGCAGCGGCGGCGGTGGTTGCGGCAGACGTGGTCGTTGTTGAAGTGGGGGCGGAAGCCGTGAGCAGGTTGAGCAGGTTAATGGAGCCGTTGGTTTCGCGCACCACGGAGATACGGCCGCCGACAAGAGCGATGCGGGCGATGGTGGCGGACGGCTTGAGGCCATCGGCATTGAGCCCCTCGATGGCAAACGAGGGCAGGTCGATGAGCGGCGTGGTCGACCCGTGCGCGGCGAGTTGGAAGCGTGAGAGTTTTATGGCACCCTCGGAGAGTGCGATTTGGCGCGCGCCTTCGGTTAGATCGAGAACGTAGCGGCCGCTGAAATCGAGCACTCCGTCGAGCAGGTGGGCATTGATGCGGTCAACGTAGTAAGGCGTGTGTTTTTTGAGGGAAAACTGGCCGATGCTGAATTCGCCGGTGGAGCGTACTGGGTTGATGGAGACGGTTCCTTTCCAGGCGAAGGTTTCGCCTGCTTCGGTGGAGGCGCTAAACGCATAGGGCGCCTTCGGGTGACCTGCGGTTACGAAGTTTTGCAGGGTGAAAGTGAGCGGGCCGACTGCGGTGGCGAACGGATGGGCGCGGCTGGCGTCGGTGAACGCCAAGGCGGCGGCCGAAACGTTGAGTTGGCTAATACGCAGGGGGCGGGGCGGCTTGGTGGCGGCTGCGGGCGGGGCGACGACGGGTTCGACTACAGGCGGGATCAGGTCGGCAAAGTTGAACGAACCGTCCTTGGCGATGGCCACGCGCTGCGAGAAGCCGTCGAGGGTGATTTCCTCGAAGTGCCACTCGCTGCCGAAGAGCGAAAAGCCGTCGAAATCCACGAACAGGCGTTTCCATGCGGTAAACGGCGCACCGTCACGGTCTTTTATCTGCAAGCCCTCGACGGCAACCGAGAGAGTGAAGGGGTTGAGGCGGATGCGCTCGATGGTGGCTTCGCGGTGAAGCGCGGCCGAGAGGTGTTTGCCGGCCTGCGCTCGAATAATGGGTGGCAGGCCGAAAAAGGTGAACAGCACGAGGCTGCTCACCACGCCAAGTGCGATCACTGCGCGGCGCTGGCGGCGACGTAGGCGGGATTTTTGGGCGGCAACTATGGCGGCGGCGGGCTTGGGCAAGGACATGGAGAATGGTTTAACGGGACTCATGAAGCAGAGAGAGCCGACCTAGGCGAGGCCGAGGAAACGAAAAACAGGATCGGTACGATGGCAGCGGGCTGCGTGCAGTGATCGAGTGGGCGCGTTAGCTGAAAATCAATCTGACGTAGTGCGGTGCTTCAGCCCGCTTCGGGCGTATGGGAATACCCCCCCCAACGACAAATCAGCGGGCTGAAGCACCGCGCTACACCTACACAAAGCTCTAAACTTGCACTGTCTTTTAAAACCCTACGCATTCTCCGGGCTCGCACACGCGAAAGGCGGCGGCTGGCAACTCGGCGGCGTCAAGTGCCCGGGCGAGTTCACGCGGCGGTTCGTCGATACTTTCGTCAGTGAGCTGAAAGGTGCCCCAGTGCATGCCCAGGCTCAGTCGGGAGCCGAGCTCACGGTGGATTTTTACCGCCTCAGTCGGGTCGCAGTGTTGGTCCGACATGAACCAGCGCAGCGCGTAGGCCCCGATGGGAATCAACGCCAGATCGGGTGGGCCGAATATAAACGGGGTCGGTCAACAGGTTGCCCGCGCAGGTTTGCAGCAGAAAGGTTGAATGCCCGATCTAGGTCGCCGCAAGGCGTTGGCCGTGTAACGGCGCGGTGGGGCGCGGAGCGTTGACGGCAACCGCCGGCCAACGCGTGGGCAACCCGCTGAGTTTCCAGCTGAAGATATCGCGCCAGTTGCGATCGTTGTGTCCGCGTGGATTAAAAAACTGCCGTCCGTCGCAGTGGTCCGAAATCGGGAAGAGCGCGGGCATGGCGGGTTCACGCGAGCAAGGTCGTTCAGAGGCCGAGCGTGAGTTGCGCTGCGCCACCGTCGTCGGCGGTAGGGGCGTCTTTGGCGACCTTTGCGCTACCGTTAACGAAGCGGTCTCCATCCGTGTCGGTGTCGCTAGCGGGGTCGAGGCAGGCCGGGTCGTCGTTGCGGGTTTGGTTAACGCGTGGGCTCACGGCGGTAGCGCTCAGCGCATCGGGCGAGAGCGGGCGCAGAAGCGGGGCGAGGGTGGCTGCGGAGGTGATCTGCGGATCGAGCCAGGCCGACCACGCTGCGGCATCAACGAGCATCGCGGGCATGCGGTGGTGGACGGGTTGCATGAGGGTGTTGGCAGCAGTGGTGATGACGGCGCAGGACTCAACGAGTTGACCACCGGGACTGAGGTAAGTTTCCCACAGGCCGGCGAAAGCGAACGATTGGTCCTCGCGCAGCCGAAACAACCACGGGCGGCGTGTGCGGCCGACGACTTGCCACTCGTAGAACCCGCTGGCGGGAATCAGGCAGCGGCGCGACTGGTAGGCGCGTCGAAAGGTGGGTTTATCGGCGAGGGATTCGGCGCGGGCGTTGGTGACGGGGCGGGTATCGGGGCCCACCCAAGTCGGCAAAAGCCCCCAGTTCAGCCAGGCGATTTCGCGGGCCGGTTCGGGGGAAGGTTCAGGTGCGGGCCGAGGTAAAGCATAACCCAATGGGTTAGACTTTTCCGCTTGGGCTCGCACGGCGAGGACGGGGCCGCCTGGGGGGATGTTATAGCGCGAGGGCGGCGGCACGCGGCCGGGGTGCGCCTCCAGGCGCACGCCAAGCTGGGCGAGCAGGGACTTGGCGTGAGCTTGAGTGAGAACGTAGCGGCCGCACATAGGCAGGTGGTTTTACTCGTTGGAGAACAAGCTGACGGGAATTGGCCAGGGACGGCCTAGGTTTGGGAGCGTGTGGATTCGGAATTGGCCAGGGACGGCCAACGCTACAGGGATCGGAAATGTAGGTTTGGCCGTCACGGCCAAGGGTTTGGATCGGTGCAAACGAATGGCGCTTAGCCTCCCATACCCAAATGGGCCAGCAGGGAGGGCAGCTCGCGAATCGTTTTAACCGTGAAGAAATGCCCGTCGTTGGCCGGCGGGGTTTCGGCGCGTTCATGCTCCCAAGTAAGGTGATACGGCACGTGCACACCGGTGCCACCGAGCGAGAGCACGGGCAGGATGTCGGACTTGAGCGAGTTGCCCACCATCACAAAGCTGGACGGGGAGATCGCGTGGCGGCGTAAGATCGAGGCGTAGGCGTCCGCGTTTTTGTCGGACACGATTTCGGTGTGGCCAAAAAACTCGGCCAGGCCGGATTTGGCGATTTTTCTCTCTTGGTCGCGCAGGTCGCCCTTGGTGATGACCAGCAGCCGGTGGGTGCCGGCGAGCGTGGCGAGGGTCTCAGCCACACCGGGCAACAGCACCACGGGGTGGGCGAGCATGTCTCGGCCCAGTGCGATGAGCTGGCTGATTTCGTTGGTGGAAATGTTGCCGTCACTGAGCTCGATGGCGGTTTCGAGTGCCGAGAGGGTAAAGCCCTTCACTCCGTAACCGTAGAGATCGAGGTTGCGCATCTCGGTGGCGAAAAGTGTGCGCTCCACCGTGGCGGCGTCGTGGTACTGGGCGAGCATGTGGCGGTAGCGCGCGTGAACGTCCTCGAAAATGGTTTCGTTGTGCCAAAGGGTGTCGTCGGCGTCGAAGGCGATCACGGGAGCTTGGGTAGGCATGGCGGGTGGTGCGCCCAAAATGCGCAGGCCGGGCGGCGGCCGCAAGTACGGCGACGGTCGTGCGGCTTGCTTTTATCATGAAGCGCTTTCTGCGCCCAACCCGAACAGGGCGGCCACTAACGGCGCCATTTAAACCTGAACTCCGGAGTCGATCCTCGCGATTCGGCGCAACCTGCTGCGGATTGACTCCGTGCTGTACGGAGTCGGGTGTTTGCCCTGTTTGTTAGGTTTTCGGGTTCAAATCCACGCCGAAGATGTCAGTGGCGTATGAACTTAATTTTCACCTCCACGATTAACGACGGCACGCTGTGCATCATGGTGGTTAGTACGCGACTTGATGCGGCCATAGCTAGCGAGTTTAAGGAGGGTGTGAAGGCGGCTTGGGTGGCAGGGGTGGATCGCGTGGAGATCAACATGGATGCCGTTGAGTTTATCGACAGCTCGGGCGCTGGTGCGCTGATCACTCTTTTTAGGAAATCACGGTCGGTCCAAGGTGGAATTCGGCTGACGCAGGTACGCCCCGGTGTTTGGGCCGTTTTGGAATTATTACAGCTGGGGGCCCTGTTTGAATCGGTTGCAGCGGCTGAGCCCTCCACGGGGGCAGCCGTGACGGAGCCGTTGGGGGCTTAAACGACTGAGCGCTCTAGTTAAAGGATTACGGATTCCTTGAGCGTGAGCACAGCTCGATCGTGATGTATAACCAGAAGCCCAAAGGCTAACGGTAGCGCGTAGGTAACGGAGATTTTTGGCAATATACGCCGCCTCGTTTAAGTTCCGGTGCGATTGTGTCGTTAACGGTGCAGTTATCCTGTGCCCAGCCATGCCCTCCCGCTCACAGCCCCGACCCGATGA
>CANIXX010000201.1 GCA_947471115.1 Opitutaceae bacterium
CGAGGGCCCCTGCTGGATTCCGTAACCCCTAATTCCAAAACTAATTGGTCAACCGCTTCGCTAGGGCAATGCAGCGTCCCACGGGCGCGTGCGGAGGCCTTCGCCCCCCGCACGCCCTACCAGCGCCGCGCGTTACGCTTCCCGAGCCACGCGACGACCGTCGGCCCCAGCCCGACTCACTTGCGCGACTTCTTCGCCACGACCTTCTTGGCCGCCACTTTTTTCACGACGGCTTTTTTGACCACCACGACCGGCTTCACTGCTTTTTTGACGGCCGTGACCGCCTGCACGGCTGCTTTTTTCACAACGACGGCTTTTTTAACAACCTTCTTGGCGACGACCGCTTTCTTCGCGACGGCCACCGTCTTGGAGGCGACTGCCTTTTTAACAACGGTCTTCTTTGAGGCGACGGCCTTCACGACCTTCTTAACGGCGGGATTCTTCGCGACAGCCTTAACCGCTTTTACCTCCACCGCTTTTTTGGCCGCAGGCTTGTCTGCAACGACGACTTCGGGCGCCGGCGTGGCCACGGACTCAACCGGCTTGGGCGCCTCGATCAGCTTGGAAATATTGATCGACTCAGCGTCCTTCCACAGGCGCTCCAGCGCATAATTACCGCGCTGCTCGGGGGTGAAAATGTGCGCCATGATCTGGTAGGCGTCGACCACCGTCCAGCCGCTGCCGTAGCCGCCCACTTCCATGCCGCAGATGGGATGCTTCACCTCATCCAAGACCCGCTCTACCTCGATGCGCAACGCGCGCAGATGGGGATCCGAGTTACCGGTGGCCAGCACGAGGTAATCGGTAATCGTGGACTTACCGCTCACTTTGAGCACCCGCAGATCCTCGGCTTTTTTGTCGGCGAGGGCGCGAACCATCTGCTGAACTAAGGTGAAAATGGGATCGGGTGTAGGCGTGTTCGACATGTTATTTTTGGCGATAGAGGGAGTTTTCCCGGATATATTCAACCGTCTTGTGCGGAATCATAAAATCTATCGGCAAGCCCCGCGCCACTCGTTGCCGCACTTCGGTGGAACTCAGCTCCACTTGGTGACCCTCGCACCACTGAAGTCGTACCCCCAGCCCGGTAATTACCGCGTCGTGGCTCCCCTCCCAGCCTGGGCGGGCCAAGGCGATGAATGTGACCTTCTGCGCCAACTCGCCGATTTCGCTCCACTTGTTCAGTTGCGCGACCTGATCCGCCCCGATCACCCAACACAGCTCGGCGCCCGGATACTGCGTTTCGAGATAACGCACCGTATCAATCGTGTAGTTAACCCCGCCACGGCGGACCTCATAATCACATACCGCGAACCGTTCGTCACCGTCCACAGCGGCTCGCACCATCGCCAGCCGAGCCTCGGCCGAGGCCTGAGGTGTACCCGGCTTTAACGGCGCTTGAGCCGCCGGAACCCAAACCAGCCGGTCGAGCCCCGCCTGTTCGTAGGCGTCCTGCGCCGCCAGCAGGTGACCAAAGTGCACGGGGTCAAAACTCCCGCCCATAAAACCGATCTTCATGCCGCAAAACAAAACGTGCCCACCGCGCCCCGCAAGGCCGCGTTTGCCTCCCCCCAAAACCAGCATCAAGCGCAACCTCGTAAACGCATCGTTCGTCAAAACAAGCGATCGCAGAGGACAATAAGCCAAGCCATGTGCAACAATCCTCCGACTCCAAAGACGGCGGGTGGCCGCAAAGAGGCTCAAACGGCGCAAAAAACGGAGCGCTTTAAGGTGTGGCTTCCTTTTGCAACTCCTGCGCTTTTTTGCGGCTAAATCATCCGATATTTATCCCCGAAGAAATGGCCCTGGTTGGGACTTTTTGTGTCATTTGGTGTTTTTTATGGCCAATGGATAAGTGTGCTATCCACCGAAAACGTCGAGGGGCACTGCCCTTGCGACACTCGCCATCCTTGACTGCCCTTTGCGTTAAAAAATTTCAATGATGGCGCTTATTCAAAAACGGGGATGCCCCCGTTTTGAGGTTTGCCCGCCGCCCCTCCTCTGTCCGTCTTACGACCAATCATGAGCTTCGACTTCGACACCGTTCCGCAGCGCCTCGGCACCGACTCGCAAAAATGGCAAAAATACGCCGGCCGCGACATCCTCCCGCTTTGGGTGGCCGACATGGATTTCCGCTCCTCGCCCGCCATCATCGCCGCCCTGCACGAACGCGTGGAGCACGGGATTTTTGGCTACGCCCGCCCGACCGCCGCCACCGTGTCCGCCGTCACCGACGCCCTTGCCTCCCGCTACGGCTGGACCATCGACCCGACCTGGATCGTCTGGCTGCCGGGACTGGTCTGCGGGCTCAACGTCACCGCCCAGGCCTTCGCGCAACCCGGCGAAGAGGTGCTGACCCTCACCCCCGTTTACCCGCCCTTCATGACCGCGCCTAAAAACAGTGGCCGCGTCTCGGTAACGGTGCCCTTCGGACTCGACGCCACAAACCAGCCTGGCCGCTGGACGATCGACTGGGACGCCCTTGAAAAAGCCGTCACGCCCCAGACCAAACTCTTCTTTCTCTGTAACCCCCACAATCCGCTCGCCCGGGTGTGGCGCCGCGACGAACTGGAAAAACTTGGCGAGTTCTGCACCCGCCACGACCTCGTTCTGTGTTCCGACGAAATCCACTGCGACCTCATCCTCGACTCTGCGCTGCCGCACATCCCCGCCGCCACGCTTTCCCCGGCCTTGGCCGAGCGCACCGTGACGCTCATGGCGCCGAGCAAGACCTACAACGTCCCCGGGCTGGGCACCTCGTTTGCGATCATCCCCTCGCCCACCCTTCGGGCGCGCTTCGTACGTGCGACCACCGGCATCGTCGCCGAGGTCACCACGCTGGGCTTCGCCGCCTGCGAGGCCGCCTACCGCGACAGCGAAAGCTGGCGTCAGGACCTGCTCGCCTACCTGCGCGGTAACCGCGATTTCCTGATCGATTTCCTAGCTCGCGAGCTACCCGGCCTGTTCATCGCCGCACCTATGGAGGCGACCTACTTGGCATGGATTAACATCGAGTCGCTGAACCTCACCGACCCGATCGCCCACTTTGAAAACCACGGAGTTGGCCTGAGCGAGTGTGCCTTCTTTGGGGCCAAACGCGGCAGTCACGTGCGCATCAACATCGGCTGCCCCCGGGCGACTTTGACCGAGGGGCTCGTACGCATAAAAGCCGCCGTAACCGCACTGGGTTAATCCGCCCCTGACTCAGCTGAGAAGGTGTTCTCCCCGGAAAAAAGCCTAACCTAATCGGTTAGGCTTTTTTCCGGGGGGCCCCTGCGGAGTGGCGGTTTTTGCATTTGTCGCGTCCGTCTGGAGGTACAACGTGCAGCCACCACTATGCGCATCGGCCCGCACCAGCTTTCCTCCAACCTCTGCCTGTCTCCGCTGGCTGGTTACACCAACCTGCCCATGCGTCTCACCGTGCGTGAACTGGGCGGACTGGGCTGGGCCACCACCGATTTGGTCAACGCGCGTTCACTTCTCGAGCGCAACCGCGTAGCCCTCCAACTCGTCGCCTCATGCCCCGAGGACCGCCCGCTCGCCATACAGCTTTTCGGTTCCGTCGCCGAAGAGATGCGCGACGCCGCCGTACTGTGCCAGGAAATGGGCGCCCAGTCCGTCGATATCAACATGGGCTGCCCGGTAAAAAAGGTCGTCAAAATCGGGGGCGGCTCCGCCATGATGACCGAGCTGGATAAAACAGCCGCCCTGGTGCGCGGCATGATCGCGGCCGTCAAAATCCCGGTCACCGCCAAAATGCGCCTCGGCTGGGACGACGATAACCTCACCGCCCCCGACCTCGCCCGAGTGCTGGAAGACGCCGGGGTCGCGGCGGTTTTTGTCCACGGGCGCACGCGCGCGCAGGGCTTTGCCGGTCAGGTGAATCTCGCCGGCATCCGCTCGGTGGTCCAAGCAGTCAAAGCCATCCCCGTGATCGGCAACGGCGATGTCACCACGCCGGAAGCAGCCAAACACATGATCGACCAGACTGGTTGCCATGGGATTTCGGTGGGGCGAGGGGCATTTTACGACCCTTGGATTTTCCGCCGTACCGATCACTACCTGCGCACCGGCGAGCTGTTACCCGAACCCGACTTTGCGGAGCGCGTTCGCGTGCTGTGCCGCCACTTCGAGCGGTACTGCGAATTCTACGGCGAGGAACAGGGATCTAAGCTATTTAGAAAAGTCGCGCCGTGGTACGCCAAACGCTTCGGCCCATCGAAGCCGTTCAAAGCGAAAATCATCAGTATCAAGTCGCGGGCCGACTTCGAGTCGGCGCTGGCCGAATTCTTGGCGTGGCGCCGGCCGTTCTGCGACGAGGCAGGCAATCTGCTGCCCAAATTCACGCCCGACCCCATGATTGCCTCATTTATGCGAGCGGCCGACGACCCGGTGTTCGCCCGCGAATCGATTCCCGTCCCCAAGGGCCCGGTGGATACGTGGTGAGTCGGGTGAGCCACTGATAGCGAGCCGACAAGCCGCTCAATACGGCTTGGCTGCCACGAAACCGGCGCGATTTTTGAACATCACGCACTTCTTCTCGGTGTCGAGTGACTCAAACACGATCCCTTCGGTAGAATCAATCGTGTCGCCGGGACGAACGAGGCGACCGTTAATAATTACGCGAGGCACCGAGCCGGCACTTGCGGTAACTCCATTGATGCGGACTCCATCGAGCCAGAGCCGGAAGGCAGGTGTCATTACCGGAACGACGGGGACTTTTATTGGCTTGGCGGCAACCGCAGCTTCAGGCTTTTGACTGCCAGGGGCCGAAGGCAGCGAATCGAGTCCTGCCAATTCCGGAGTGGGCACAGGGGGAACCACCGCAGGCGCTGCAGGGGCGGGTTTCGGAATCTGGGGAACCGGGGCACGACGGACCAAGGGCGGCGGAGGCGGGGGCTCTTCCTGCATTAAATAAAAGTAGGCACCCGTACCGCCGCCCAACAGTAACAGTACGAGACCGCCAAGGATCAAACTACGCGGGGCACTCGTGGCTGCTTTGGGCTTCACCGGTTTCACCATCAAGGGCGGTGGAGCAACCGGTGCGGTAGGGCTGGATACGGGCGACGCGATAGGTGCCTCAACAGAATCCATGCGCGGCGTTTCAATCGGAACCTGTAGCATTGCCGACTGATCGTGCGCCGGGGGAAGCCCCCCTATTTCACGTCCCTCGGTGACCTCAGGTCCAGCGGGCGGAACAACGAATGAAGGATGCGCATTAATGGCATCCGGCATGGATTCGACGGCCGGATCGCTGCTGTAAGCTGTGGCTACTTTAAGTTTGAGCCGTGGGATGATAATCGATTCCGAGTCGACGGAAGGCACTGAACTGGAACCGGGAAAAGCTGAAAGAGTTTCCTGATCTTCTGCGCCTGGAGTTATTTTAGGTTTGAGCCTAAAGCGACCGGGGGGGAGATCCGCAACTGGGGCGGCTCCGGGCTCAGCCGAAATCCCTGAGCCGTGGTCAATGGGCAGCACTACCGGGATGGAGGGTGTTGCAGGAGCAACCGCAGCGTCGCGATTACGCGGCCGCAGACGTAGCGGAGGGGGGGGCTGCTCATCGCTCATTAACTTAGGCTAAACAGCTGAGCACGTTGAGCGGAATAAAAATCTTAGCATCCAATCTCCCTTGGCGGAAAAATCCACCCGCCAAGGGCCCTGACGAGTGCGTCCTAGCGGCGACCACGCCCACCGCCGCCGCCCCCTCCGCCGCCGCTGGAACCACCACCGCCACCTGAGCGACCACCGCCGCCACCACCACCTTGGCGGCCACCGGACTGACGCTGCGCGGGACGGCCACCACCGCCACCGCCGCCACCACCGCCGCCACCGCCGCCGCCACCGCCGCGCTTCTGCTGACCTTTTTTAGGGTAAGAAGGATTCACCACAAACGGCTGGTAAGGAAATCCCTCCAGACGCAACTCAGGGATCTTCGCGCCAATGAAGCGCTGGATATCACGGATATCGTCGGCGTTTTCCGGCGAAACCAACGTGAAGGCATCACCCACGGCCATGGCGCGGCCGGTGCGACCAATGCGGTGCACATAATCCTCGGGATTCTCCGGCACGTCGTAATTGATCACGTGGGTCACGCCCGCCACGTCGATACCGCGCGCGGCGATATCGGTGGCCACCATGACCTCGTATTTACCGCTCTTAAAGCCGGCCAGCGCCTCGATGCGCTGGTTCTGCGAACGATTGGCGTGGAGGATCGCAACGGTGTGCTTGGCGGACTTGAGGCGCGCGGCAATCTTGTCGGCACCGTGCTTGGTTCGGCTGAAAATGAGTACGCTCTGGAAATCGGTTTTCTCCAGCAGGGCGACCAACAGGTCGAACTTCTGGGCCCAGGCAACCGGGTAAAGCGCGTGGCTCACCGAGGTGTTAACGGAGCGGTTGATGCCGCATTC
>CANIXX010000202.1 GCA_947471115.1 Opitutaceae bacterium
GGGGCTGGCCGGCGTCGGTCGATTCGACGGGCTCGGCTGGGGCGATGATCAGGGCGAGGGCATCGCGCAGGGCGTGCAGGCGAGCGGTGTCGGAGGGCGCGTCGGCTTCGGCCGGGGTGTTGTCGATGTAGAAGGTGTCGATGGCGATGCCGCGCTCCGTCCCTATGCGGGCGAAAGTGATGTCGTAGCCGTGATCGCTGATGGTTTTGGCCAGGCGGAAAAGCAGGCCGATCTGGTCGCGGGCTTGGACTTCGACGATGGTGCGCTGCATCGAAAGTTCGTGGTAAACTTCCACGGTGGGAGGGAACGAGCCGTGGTGGATATCGCCTTTGGTGACGGTCGTGTAGCGCGGTACGGGCAGCTTGCGGGCCTGCGCAACGATGTCGGGATAGAGGTCCTTGTTGCTGACCAATGCCTCTTCAACGGTGCGCGCAAAAATCTCCTGCGCCTTGGCGCTTTGTACGATGCCGCGGTTGGGTTCGACTACATAAAAGGTGTCGATGGCAATATGGTCGGCGCGCGAAATTACTTTTGCGCCGAGAATCGAAAGTCCTGCCACGCTGAAGGCTCCGGCCAATTTGTAAAAAAGCCCGGCGCGGTCCCACGTGACAATATTGACTACGGTTAGGGAGCGGTTGAGGTCGTCATTCCACTCGATGACGGGTCGCAGGCTACCCATCGAGTTGGCCTCGCTGATGGATTTCAACAGGCGGTTAACCATGCGCAGGTGCAGGGTGATCTCGGCCTCGTCGGTGTGGATAAAATACCGCTCGGGCAGCAGGTTAAAATGCGCGGCGATCTCGTCCTCGCTGAGGTCACCCAGTTTTTGAGAAACTAGTTTTTGGAAGGTCATTTGCAGGCGTTCTGAGTTACGCGTGACCAGTGTGGGGCCGTGGACCAAGTGATCGAGGGTGGCGGCATATAGGCTGGTGTGAAGCGCGTCTTTGTAGCCGTTCCAGAGCCCCTCTGCGGTGCCGCGGGCGTCGCAAAAAGTGTGCACGTAGAGGTGGCTGAGCTTGTCGGTATCGGGAACCAGTTCGGCAAATGCAGCGGCGGTATTGGGGTCATCTACATCTCGCTTCTGCCAAAAGCGTGCCATGATGAGATGATTTTTAATGACGAAGGTGACTAATTCGCTGCTTTCGGGGCTTACGCCGAGGCGTTTCAGTATTGGCAGGGAAATCACCACGCCGCTTTCCGCGTGTCCCTGGATGCCCCGAGCCTTGCCGATGTCGTGCAGCAACAAGATCAGATAAAGCAGCGTGGGCTCGGCAGTTTCGTGCAAAGCGGCGCGGTATTTGAGCGTGATCGGCTCGGCTTCGGTGAAAATACGGTCCAGCTCGCGGATGGCGTTGAGCGTATGGATGTCCGCCGTGTACCGGTGATAATATTCGTGCTGCACCAAGCAGGTCAGCCCGTCGAATTCGGGGATGAAGCGACCGAGCACCCCCAACTCGTGCATGAGCGCGAGCGTGGGGTAGACGTTACCCGATTCGGCGAGGATCGACTTAAAACTGGTGTTTGTATCGACCGACTCCGAGACCTTACGCGTGATCAGTGGGAGAGATTCACGTATTAAAGCCTGAAGTGCTGGATCCATTTGCGCGTCAAGACTTTGACAGTGGCGGAAAACGCGGATCATGCGGGCGCGATCATCGCGAAACACATTGGGGGTTTCCGCACTCAGTTCTTGGTTACGCAGGACGAAGCCGTCGAGGTGCTTGACGCGTTCATAGCGGCGCGAACGCACCAAGTCGCGGAAGGATTGGAACCGGCTGGTTTTTTCAACGGTGAGGGCGAGGCGGCTCTCCACGGTGCGCGAAATGCGATAAATGGTCTGCGCGGCTCGGTAATAATCGCGCATGAACTGCTCGACCCGTCCGAGCATGTTGCTGTTGGCGTAACCCAGCCCGAGGGCGATGCGGGGTTGCGCTTCCAGGTCGAGCACGTCGGTGGGGCGTTTTTTCTGCAAATGCAGCTCGTTGCGGACGCGGTGCAAAAACTCGTAGGCGCGACGGAAATCCCGCAGCTCATTTTGCCGCAAATACTGTTGATCGGCCAAATCCTTAAGTTCGCTGATGCCCAGCTTCACCCGCGCCATCCAGATGACGTTCTGATAATCGCGCATTCCGCCAACGCCGTTTTTGATGTCCGGTTCTTGAAGGAAAACCGAGTCGCCATGCTTGGCCCGGCGGCTGCGCTGGTCCTCCAGACGGGCGTCGATGTAGCCCTTGGGGTCTTCGATCGTGTAATAGGCCCGGTAGCTTTGCACGAACCCCTCAAACAGCGTGGCCGAGCCCGCCACCAGCCGGGCTTCGAGCAAGGCGGTTTTGTTTTGGATGTCTTTGCGGGCTTCGATGAAGACCTCGTCGATGGTACGGGTGGAATGCCCCACCTTCAGACCGCAATCCCAGAGGATGTATAAAATGTCGTTGGTGAGGTGGGCTTGCAGCGGCTTGATGACCGCCTCCTTCACTTTGGACGGAAACAGGAACATGATGTCGATGTCGCTGTGAGGGCTTAGTTCGCAGCGCCCGTAGCCGCCGAGGGCGAGCAGCGAAACAGGGGCGGGCAATTTTCCGTTAAGCCGCTCGTAAGAGGCGATGGCGTAGTCGAATAAATGCGACAGCATCACGTCGATCATGGCACTGCGGGCACTGGCGACGGGCAAGCCGGATTCGCCGGCGTCGTGCCGCATCCGGATCATGGCGCTTTCGAGTCGCAAGAAGGTCTTGCAGGCCGATAGCCGCGTTGGGGTAGGGACTTCGCCGACGAAGTTAAGGCGCTCACGCGCGTGTTTATGTATGCGGCCCATCTCGGTTTATTGAGCTGATCCTCAGTGGTGCGCGGGGGGCTTGGCAAGCCGCGCGTGGGTCGTCGAAGTTATGTTTCTGCGGTACAAATCTTGAGGCGTGACTCATGGGACTACGCCGAAGTCATGAAAAAAAGGAGTGGCGTCGGTGCGGGCAGCCTTATGGAGTTGGCCTTCACATGAACCCTGTTTTTAAGCTGTTACTCGAAGGCGGACACCTTTCCACGGCCCAGATGGCGCAAGTCGTCGGGCTGTCCGAAGTCGAAGTTCAACAGCACCTGGAGCAGCTGAAAAAAGATAAAATCTTCCTCGGCTGGCGTCCGGTGCTCGACCTTTCTCGTGAAGGAGCCGGTGTCGCTGTTCGCGCGGTCATTGAGGTTAAGGTGACCCCTGAGCGTGGCGGCGGGTTTAATCGTCTAGCCGAGCGTTTGGCGCGCTTCGACGAGGTTGAGTCCTGCTACTTGATGTCGGGCGGTTACGACCTGCTGGTCATCGTGGATGGCTCCAGTTTGCAGAAGGTCGCTGGGTTTGTGTCGGAAAAACTGTCTACGCTCGAAGGCGTACTCTCCACCAGCACCCATTTTATGCTCCGCTCTTACAAGGAGGGCGGTTTTTTGATTGAGCAAAACGAGAGCTCGTCGACCCGGCTCACCGTCGCCCCTTAAGTTTAACGTTATCCCATGAGTTCTGACTCCAAACGCTGGGTGGCGAGCCATGTGGCTGCGCTGCCCAAAAGTGGTATTCGCGATTTCTTCGAGCTGGTTGCCAAGATGAAGGGCCAAGACGTGATCTCCCTCGGTGTGGGCGAGCCCGATTTTGTTACCCCGTGGCATGTGCGCGAGGCCGCCATCTACGCACTCGAAAAGGGTAAGACCTACTACACGTCGAACCTTGGCATGATCGAGTTGCGTCGCGCCATCGCCGGCTACGTAACCGAGCACTTTTCGGTCAACTACCGCCCTGAGGACGAGATTCTCGTCACGGTCGGTGTTTCCGAGGCGATCGACCTCGCACTGCGCGCCTTGTGTAACCCGGGAGATAAGGTGATGTATCACCAGCCCTGTTACGTCTCGTACCACCCCAGCGTGGCTCTAGTGCATGCTGAGGGCATTGCGGTGCCGACCTACGCCAAGGACGGTTTCGCGCTCACCGCCGAAGCCTTGCGTGCGGCTTGGGTTCCGGGCTGCAAAATCCTGATGCTTAACTTGCCGTGCAACCCAACCGGCGGCACGTGCAGCCTGGAGCAGTTGACCAAGATCGCCGATTTCTGCCGCGAAAAAGATCTGCTGGTTTTGAGCGATGAGATTTACTCCGAACTGACCTTCGACGGTGTGCACACAAGCATCGCCAGTCTGCCCGGAATGTCCGAGCGCACGATCTTCCTGCATGGCTTCTCCAAGGCCTTCGCGATGACCGGCTGGCGCATCGGCTACGCCTGCGGCCCGGCCCCGTTGATCGACGCCATGATGAAGGTGCACCAATACACGATGCTGTGCGCCTCAATCATCGCTCAGGAGGCTGCCCTCGAAGCGCTCCTGCGCGGCTGGGACAGCGTCTGTAAGATGCGCGATCAGTACCACCGTCGCCGCGATCTGGTGGTGCGCCGCTTCAATGAAATTGGGCTAACCTGCCATTCGCCGCGTGGGTCGTTCTACGCCTTCCCGTCCGTCTCCCAGTTGGGAATAACGGAGAAAGACTTCGCGGTGGGCTTGCTGCAGCAGGAGAAAGTGGCCGTGGTCCCGGGTAATGCTTTCGGCGTTAACGGAATTGGCCACGTTCGCGCGTGTTTTGCGACCAGCTACGAACAGCTCATCATCGCCTGCGACCGCATGGATCGGTTTGTTCAGGGCGTTAAAAAATAGCGGCCCGTCCTCTCCGCCCCGCGCACACGCGCTCAAAGTATTGAGGTCAAAAGCCCTCCGAGGCTCACCCGGGGCGGGCTTATTGTGCTGGGCTGCTAGCCGAGTTCTAACCCCGTCGTTGCTTCAATCGGTGGAATCCGCTCCGTTGGGATAGGCCAACGTCTTTTATGAATAAACTTTTCGTTTCTTTGCTGTGGGTGGTTTGTACGTTTACGTCAGCGGTGCGCGCCCAAGAGTTCAACGGAACGATGCAGTGGTCGGCGCGCATTGAGTTTCTTGATCCACAGATGGACATGGTTCAGTCGGCGATGAAAAATCCCGAGATGCTTTCCATGTTGCTGCAAAATCCGCAGCTGCGCGGGATGCTCGAAAGCAAGCTGGGCCCCTTAAATGCCAATGGCGGTGCAACGAGTCTGTTTCCCACGGGTTTCACGCTATTCGTCAAGGGCCAGCGGGCCTTAGTAAAAACAGAGGGTGGGCTGGTTTCTCGTGAAATGTTGTCCTTGGGCGATCAACGCGTGGCTTATTCGCTCAATCGCGCGGCTCGGACCTATCAAAAAATAGCTGATTCGGCTATGTCGGGAGCGGGTGCCGCCGTTAAGACCAAGGTTACTCGAACGAAGGACAGCGCCGTGATCCTCGGCTACGGCTGTAATCGTTTCCTTGTTGAGGTCGATGATGCCGGGACCAAGTCCCATTTCTCGGTGTGGACCACCACCGAGATCAAGGGTTTGGACGCAGCGGCGGTAAAACGCCTGAGTTGGGGGCAAGCGGGCGCCCCTGACTTTCTTGGTAAAATTGAGGGGGTACCCTTGAAGATCGACGTGGTCACTCCTGATGCGAAAGTCGGCTTGGTGGCGACTGGGCTCAAGCTAGGGGCGGTGGACGGTGCGTTATTCGTCCTTCCTACTGGTTTTAAACAAGTGGCGGCTGAATAGACCATTTTTGCCGCGTAGGGCTGGCCAGTTTTGGCGCAAAAACAGGGGAGGCAAAAACGGTCAACGTTGAGTGGGCATCGGCTCAAAATAGCGGCTAAACACCGGCCTTCATCATGTCCCTTGTTCGAAAGATGGGCGCTATAATTAAAGAGGCGGCCCCGTGTGGAGGGCCGCCTTAATTGTAAACAGGCAATCACTCTTATTTAACCGTATCTGGCTTCATGTCAGCGTCAGCCTTTTGCTTGGCTTTTTTCGCTGCTGCAGCTTTTTTGTCTGTCTGAAGCGTGGTGCGCTCGGCTTCGTCGAGTTTACCGTCTTTATTGAGATCGTACTTTTTAAGTACCGCAGCAGAAACGGGTTTCTCCGGTTGGGTTTCTTGAGCCGACGCGGTCGAAACCGAGTAAGCAAGAATGCTGAGGATACCGAGCAGGGCGGGCGTGATGAGTTTTTTCATGTGAACAAAGGTTCGCCGATGCTGACCTGCACCTATAAGTAAGGTTCCTTTGGTGGTGAGCCGAATACTTAAGGATATGGATCAATCTACTTCGCATCAAGACGTAGCGGGGCAGTAACGATGCTCAAACGGCGTGTAAAAGCGAAGTGGCTTCCGGTGTTTTTGTGCGTCGACTGGGCGTTTTTTCGGCTAAATCATCAGCACAAGGGGGCGAGTGAAAGGAAGCCGGCTAAGGTGGTTTCATGGACAGTCAACGGCCAATTTTGCCTCGCACAGGGGCCTTGAGGTTAAGTGAAACGCGTAGGTGCTATTATTAACC
>CANIXX010000203.1 GCA_947471115.1 Opitutaceae bacterium
AGCCTGTATCGAGGCGATGAACGCGGCCGGGATTATCACTAGTCTTTTTATCGACGCCGATGCGGCGCAGATCGACCTGAGTGCCGAACTGGGTGCACCGTGGATCGAACTGCACACCGGATCGTGGGCCAACGCCTGGCTCACGGCAGACCGATCCACCGAGTTCGCCCGTCTCCAACAAGGTGCACTCCGTGCTCACGCCGCCGGACTCGTAGTGAACGCCGGCCACGGCATCAACTATGACAACGTCGCCGAGATCCGCACCCTGCCCCACGTGCATGAGCTCAACATCGGCCACACGATCATCAGCCGCGCCCTCACCACCGGCATCGAAGCCGCGGTACGCGAGATGAAGCAACTCATGAACCCCTGATTTTATTGCCCACGAAACACACGAAATGACACGAAAGTCAGAATAAGCTAAGACGCGCCCACACGTGCGATCGGCCGCCGGTTTTCGTGTCACTTCGTGTGTTCCGTGGGCAAAAACTCCGATGAACCTCCAACTTCCCCCCGGCGGCATTCTTCTCGGCCTTGGCTCCGACCTGACCGACATCGATCGCATTCGCAGCGTGATTGAACGGCAAGGTGACCGTTTTCTTCAACGTGTCTTCACCGACGAGGAACTCGCCTACTGCCTCGGCATGAAGCATCCGCACAAACACTTCGCCGCCCGCTTTGCGGCCAAGGAAGCGGTTTCCAAAGCGTTCACCACAGGGATCGGCGCGGAGCTCGGATGGAAATCCATTTCGGTTTACCACGGCCTACGCCACGAGCCTCTGATCCGCCTCGACGCTCAGGGCGAGGCGCTGCTCAAACACGTCGGCGGCTCCCAGGTACTGCTCACCCTCTCGCATACTGACACTACAGCGATGGCCGTGGCTGCGATCGTACGCGCGGTAACGCCATAAACCCATGTACTTCGCCCCGCCGATCCTCTCCTGCGAGGAAACCCAGACCTTAGAACTAGCGTGGTTCGGTGGCGACGAGACCCGCGAATGGAAGGCCATGCAACTAGCCGGACGCGCCGTGGCGGACTCGTTGTTAACCGACTTCCGCGAAATCGGTGTCTTTCCCAATAACGGGCGCGTCCTAGTTCTGGTTGGCAAAGGCCATAACGCCGGCGACGCCCTGATCGCCGCCATGCGCCTTTACGAACTGCATCCAAAGGCGCGGATCGAGGTGCTGTTTGTTTTTGGTGAACGCTCGCTTCGCCCACTTGCCCAACGCGCCTGGCGCGACCTCGCACCGGTGGCCGGAACTATGCGCGCCAACCAGCCGTTGGCCGGTAGCTACGACGTGGTGATAGACGGTGTATTCGGCTACCAATTTCGTCCACCGTTATCGTCAGCCGTTGCCTCCGTTTTCGCTCAAGTGAACGCGCTCACCGTTGGACTCCGTGCCGCCGTGGATCTGCCCAGCGGCCTCGACGCGCCTGATGCCTTTCAAGCCGACTTCACCTACGCTACCGGCATCGTTAAAACCCCACTGCTTACCCTGCCCAACGCGGGTAGAATCCGTTATCTGGACTTAGGCTTTTTCAACGATTCCGCCCCGGTCCGTGCCGAACCAAAGTCTAACACAATGGGTAACACTGCGGAGCGCGTGCTAACGCCAGACGTACTCACACCGCTAAGGCAGTTGCGCCCATCGAACTCCGACAAACGCAGCTACGGGCACCTATTTATCGTCGGCGGATCACGGGCTTATCCTGGGGCGGTATTGATGAGCGTATTGGCCGCCTTGCGCAGTGGCGTCGGGTTGGTTACGGCCTTCGTGCCCGAATCCCTCGTGCAAGCTTTCGCGGCGCGCGCGCCCGAGGCCATGTGGGTCGGTTGGCCGGAAACCCCCGAAGGTGGTCTTGCGCTGGAGGGATCTCACCTATTGCACCAAAAACTAAGCCGTGCCACCGCTTTACTCATAGGTCCCGGTCTCGACCGCGAAAGGGAAACCCTCGCCTTGGCCAAGGACATCATAGCGCAATCCCCAGTCCCACTCGTGATAGATGCCGATGCCCTGCAACATGACATTGTTGCTGTTGGGGACGCGGCGCGAATCCTCACCCCCCACGCTGGCGAATACGCACGCATCACAACAGCACTCACGCCAACGATGGTCGTTATCCAAAAAGGCCCGATCACTCGGGTGCGCTCAGGAACAACCACCTATCACAGTTTTTACGGTGGTCCTGTGCTGGCACGCGGCGGCAGCGGCGACTTATTGGCGGGGCTAACCGGAGGTCTGTTGGCTCAAACTCCCACAGATCTAACCGGTGCTGCAACCCGTGGTGCCGTTTGGCATGGAATGTCTGCAGATGCCTTGGCTCAAGCCAACGGGCAATGTGCGGTTAACGTCACTCAGTGGCTGGATTTCCTGCCACGAGTTTTACGTGTTTGAGGGTTTTGCCGATACCATCGGCGCGTTTGCTGTCTGAGTGTGAGTGGGACCGGTCCCACTCCTATGGCATTCCCTCGTTCGTTTAACTCTTTCGCTAAAAACCGCGTAGCAACCTTAGCGCCCTTTTTCATCGCGCTAACGCTCTCATTAACTGTTTCCGCGTTCGCCCTACCCGAGCATGCGGGTGCTGAAATCACTTTAGTTAACTCTAACCCAACTCATCCCGTTGGTCGGCTGATTTTGCTACGCGCTGAAATTGCTCGTCACGACGACCTCTATTTTAGGCATAACGCGTCCGACATTAGCGATGAGGCTTACGACTCGCTCAAACGCGAGTTGACCCAACTTGAGCAAACAGGGCCTCAATCGGGCACCAGCGGGCCTACGGAATCCACGACTGCGTCTTTGGGTAATGACCACACCGAAGGTTTTGCCTCTGTGGCGCACCGCCAACCGATGCTCAGTTTGAAGAAAGCCTACACTGAATCCGACTTACGGGCGTTTATCCACCGGGTCGAACAATCGACGGGTCGCCACGAACTGAGCTGGGTCATAGAGCCTAAATTCGACGGAATAGCGGTAAGTTTGACGTACGAGAACGGTCGGTTGCTGCGAGCCCTGACGCGCGGTGACGGAAAACAGGGCGATGATGTGACGAAAAACGTACTCACCCTCCCCACGCTTCCGCGTACGTTGCCACAAGGTTCACCTAAATTAGTGGAGCTACGGGGCGAAGTTTTCATCAATGATGCAGACTTTGCCCGTCTCAACGCTCAACGTGAAGAGGCCGGTGAACCGCTCTTCGCTCACCCCCGCAATCTCGCAGCCGGAACCCTAAAAACACTCGATTCACGTGAGGTCGCTAAGCGCCACCTAAGCATCGTGTTTTATGGACTGGGCGCATGGGAAGGAATACCCGCAAAACCTGCCTCGCAGCAGGCCCTACATGCACTCATTAAAGCGTGGAATTTACCCGCTGTTGATACGATTACGATGGCCCAAACGGCCGACGAAGTTTGTGGAGCAGTGATACGCCTGGGCCGGCAACGAACTGCATTAGGATTTCCGACCGATGGGGCCGTGATTAAAATCAACGACACCAACCTACAGCAACAGCTAGGTGCCAGTGCAGAGGCACCACGATGGGCAATCGCCTACAAGTTCCAACCTGGGCGAGTCTCAACCCGCTTACGCGCGATCACGCTTCAAGTCGGGCGAACCGGAATCATTACTCCCGTGGCCGAGCTGGATCCGGTGGAGATCGGTGGAACCACAATCGGACGGGCATCGTTGTACAACGCCGAAGCGATAACGCGCCGTGATTTACGGATTGGAGACTGGGTTTTCTTAGAAAAAGCCGGTGAAATTATTCCTCGTGTTACTGGTGTGGACATAAGCCACAGATCACCGACTGCTGTACCGTTTATATTTCCGCAAACGTGCCCAGCATGCGCAGCTCAGTTGGTCCGCAACGAGGGCGAAGCGATTACTCGATGCCCGCAGCGCGACTGCTTGGGCCAACTACGGCGGCGCATCGAACACTACGTCTCGCCTGAGGTGGCGTGCATAAAGGGTATAGGGCCGGCCCTAATCGCCTCACTGGTGGCCGGACAACGACTCAAAACCGTGGCCGACCTTTACCGATTGCGGCGCGATGAACTGATGAACACAGGTAACGTTTCAGAGGTAAATGCGCAGCAACTATTGGCCCAAATCGAGCAGAGTAAAAACACCAGTCTGCCCCGTTTAATTTACGGCCTTAGTATCCCCGGAGTCGGGCGAACTGCCGCAGCGGAATGGGCAGGCCGATTTGTTGACTTGCCGCATTGGGCAGAGGCAACTCGCGAAGAGTTAAGTAAACGGGATTCAGTGGCGGCCGATGCTGTAATCCTATTTTTCGGACGACCTGAAAATCGCACGTTGATCGACGACCTCGTAATGCTGGGAGTGCACCCCAAAAACGGGAATCACCCAGGAAAAATCGGCAAATTAACCAACATCACGGTTGTTCTTACCGGGACGTTACACTCGTGGACGAGGGCAGAGGCGAAGCAACAAATCGAGGCAGCTGGCGGACACGTAGCCGACTCCGTGAGCCGACACACCGATCTCGTGGTTGCGGGAGAAGGCGCAGGATCAAAACTAGCCGAGGCCCAATCACTTGGAATCGAAGTACTTAATGAGAATGAACTAAGGAAAAGATTAAGATACTGAGAACTTTGAAATCGCTAAAGCCACAGGCAGCACATCCCCAATTGTTTACCACTAGGCCCAAGCATGAAAACCGAAGAGCTTACTCAGAACCAAGCGTTTCTCGTACTGAACGCACTTCCGCATATCGGGCCGATCACCCTTAACCGAATTTTATTGGAACTGGGTAACGATCCAAGGGAAGTGTTTAAAGCCAGCTCCCAGCGACTAGAGGAAATCCAAGGCGTCGGCCCCGTGATCAGTACAACCATTTTGGGATGGAGCGGACATTTCGACTTAGCCCGAGAAGAGGAACGCATGAAGCAAGCGGCAACGACTTTCATTCCATCGCGTGCCCCCAATTACCCTTCACGCCTGAGGGAAATCGATAGTGCCCCGATTGGAATGTACCGAAAAGGTGCGTACAGCTTCAATCAACCCAATGTGGCAATCGTTGGCAGTCGACGCACCACCCTTTACGGCCAAAGCACAGCAAAGAAACTAGGCGCAGAACTAGCCCGAATGGGTTTTTGTGTGGTGAGCGGTTTGGCACGCGGCATTGATACTGCGGCACACGAGGGCGCGTTATCCGTCGGCGGTAAGACCGTGGCCGTCCTTGGGAACGGCATTGATATTATCTACCCAGCAGAAAACTTATCGCTCTATCGCCAAATTGAGGGGAGTGGTGCGCTGTTATCAGAATTCCCATTTACCCGACGCGCCGACAAACAGTCGTTTGCGATGCGAAATCGTATCGTCGCCGGAATGAGCGACGCTGTGGTCGTGGTGGAAAGCGACGTCAGTGGTGGGGCGATGATCACCGCACGATTTGCAGGCGAACAAGGGCGGCTACTCTTTGCGGTACCTGGTCGAATCGACCAACCATCCAGCGCAGGATGTCATCAACTGATCAGGGATGGGGCCACTTTATGCACGGGGGTAGACGATATTATAAGCGAGCTGAGTTATTTGGACGGCCTTAGACCATCGGCCATACCGGAAAAAACAATTGGAAGTACTGCGTTGGCAACGTCTAACCTTACAGCGGATGAGCAAAAAGTGTACGTCTGTTTTGCTGGGGGCGCCCTCGTCTCCATCGATCAAATCAGGGAACAGACCAGCCAAACAACCGCCCACCTGTCAGCGACGCTGATGATGCTGGAGTTGAAGAGGGTGATCGTAAAGCGAGCGGACGGGTCGTTTGAAGCGAGGTGAAGGAGGACTTTTCTGCGGAAATAAACGTTGAAGAGCAGTTCAGGCAAAGCCGAGAGAGCGAAGCGAGGAGCCCAAAAACGAAGAAGCCCCGTAAACTGCTTTCGCAATCTACGGGGCATAAACCTGGCAACAACCTACTCTCGCGGGGCCTAACGCCCTACTACCATTGGCTGCTCGGGGCTTAACGGCCGTGTTCGGGATGGGAACGGGTGGAACCCCCGGCAAATAATCACCAGGAAAAGGAAATCCAACTGACGTTGGATAATTGTATATAAAGACTAAGTCCTAAATAGTATTACTTAAAAGTAAGTAAAATAAACGCCTAGAGAGGCTGTCTGCATAAACCGGTAAGGTCATTAGTAGCAGTAAACTGAACGTATCGCTACGCTTACATTTCTGCCCTATCAACCGGGTGGTCTACCCGGACCTTACACCGTCTTGCGACGGATTGTGATCTTATCTTGGGATGGGCTTGGCGCTTAGATGCTTTCAGCGCTTATCCCTTCCGAACATAGCTACCCGGCGCTGCCACTGACGTGACAACCGGAACACCAGAGGTTCGTCATTCTCGGTCCTCTCG
>CANIXX010000204.1 GCA_947471115.1 Opitutaceae bacterium
CCTACGTCACCAAGCCGAACACATCTCATACTGTGCACAAAGAAAATCCTTCAACCTATTCAAAATGCCAGCTTGTTGATTGCGAATGCAGTCACTCATCCGCCAGATTTTGGGATGTAATTTTGATTTTATTGGCGCTATTTGCGTGTTCGAATAACCCGCCTTAGGATGGTGAATTGGCAGGTGTGAAGCAGTGTCACGCTTGATGGATTTAGTGAGGGGAGATGCTGGATTCTTAATCCAAGTTGGTACCCCAATTAGGCCTTGTTCGGCACACAATTGTGGTGGTCAAGAGATGCTTCATCGCGCCAAAAACGCATGCGTAAGCCGCCACTTCCTTCGCCAAAAGTTGTGTGTGAGAACGTTCAGAAGGGGCGTTTTTCGTTGTTTTGATCACCCTCTCGCGCTGTCTTTTTTGTGCAAGCAAAGTCTGCATTAAGAGGTTGCCTGATGTTTCATTTGGGGACTAATTTCCGAAAGCTGGTGGCATTTTTTGATCCGAATTTTACTGCCATTTTGTTTTCCTTGGCCCCTCAATATGTGGGTTAATTGAGCTACTAGTCGCCGCAGTCTATGGCGGTGGTTAGTTGACCCCAAAATATGACTTGATTGAAATCCATCTCACCTGCTCAAGTTTATGTTTTTTCCGGGATTTTAATTGCGCTCATTTTCGTTTGTTTTTGGCTAAATCCGTTATTTGTGTTTTTTGGTAAAATAAGTAGGCCTATTTTTGAACTCAATAAACTTGGGTCACAAACTAGGGTGGTATTTCCTTTCCCCCGGATTACCTTTTAATTTAAATTCTGTCTCCCCCTGAGCTATCGGAAGTCGTATAGCCAGTTATATGCGGCGTCCGACAACTACGTGTTAGCTGGCTTAGTTCCTGAGGGCCACATCCCTTAAATTCGCAAGCAGTCAGATCTTCGATCCTCCGGAATTCGTCACCTCTACGCCATCCAATTGAGCCACTGATCCTAGCGACTAGTTGCGTCGCTTTCCTCACCGTTCCCAATCGACTCAATGATGCCTTTTCTAGTCGCGCGGAAATGGGCTCAAAGCGGGACAGTGTTCGGCCAAATTTAGCCGGCGACTAGTCGCCCTGTTTTCCTAGCCGTTTTTGACTGCGTAACTATTCCGTCTTTCTTGGGCCTCAATCGGTCGAAGTTCCCCTTACTCGATTCGTAAGTGATCGAGCAATCCGCTGATTTGGTGGATGTGCGCCACAACGGATTTTTCTCCCACCAAACCGGACGGTGCGGAGGGCCAGAGTCCGGCCTTGGTCAAGGGACCGAGGGCAGGAGCGAGTACCCGGTTAAGTTCGATGTCCTGCACCGCTGGAGACATGGCTTCGTACTTTGGGTTTTCCAGCACGAGATGAACCCGCTGGAGGAGCGCTAGAACGCAGTCCCACGGTGGCCAACGGGGGAATGCGTTTGCATCCGACCACGTGAGCAGGAATCGCCATTCGTCGTGCCGGATTCCGAAGTGTTTTTCACGACCGACCCGTAGCGAAAAAACGTGGCCGGAGGCGGCCAGTTCGTTGAGCACTGACTGGATCGAGCCTCGAAAATATCCGGTGTCCCGGGCGATCTCGGCGGGGTGTCCGGTTTCGTGGGCAAGGAGCCAGGCGATCACCTCGGCACGGGTCTGTAGTCCGAAGAGATTTCTGAGTTTAAAAAGAAAGGTGGCGGGCCTGTCCGGTTGCGGGGCCTGGCTCAAGCCGCGCAGTTCGACTGGCGGTCGCTGCCAACCCCAAGCAAGCCACGTTTCGTCACTTCGGCCAAGTACCGGCAAGTGAGAAAAAAGCGGGCGCGGTTCGGTGCCAATTTGTGGCGCTGGGGTGCGGGTGGCGATTGGGCTCCACTTGGGGTGGGCCTTGTTTTTTGTGAGTTGCGAGGCGATGGCGGCGAGTACCGTGGGTTCACCCAGACCGTGATCCTTTTGCATGCGCGAAAGGCGCTGGAGGTTGATCGATTCGGCGTTGAGTTGTAACCAGTCTAAAATTTCGTCGAACAGGCGGGCATCGTGCCGGGCGGCAACCGTTGAAAAAAGCAGCAGCGCCTCCGGATCGATTGACCACGGATCAGGGGTGGAACTCGCATGGCCAGAAACGCCGAGTGCCGACCATTGCCTCCACAAAAAAGAGCTGAGTGCCTCGCGCAGCTGCGCCTTAAAGTTGGTCAGCGAGGTTTCCATGGCCTAAGTGGGTGAGCATTTGCGCGAGATTGAACCTAAAACCCTCAGACGGGTCCTGGGTACGAGTCCAGCGGGCGGCGGCCAGAAGTTCGTCCGCAGTGGGGGCGAGGTCGAGCAGGTCTTGCAGGTGACGACCGCCGTCACGGTCGACGGCCGCGTGGAGTTTTAGGAACACCTGATCAGCCCTCCCGATAAAACTGATGGTGAGGCTCGTCCCGTAACTGCGGGTAACCAGCCTTGTGGACAGACCGTGGGGCAACCCGCAGCGGAAAAGGGTATCGTCGGCAACCTGAGCGTTTAGCCAGTCGGCGGGTAGGCCGAGTTGTGCGCGCACGTCCTGGGCGGCGGTGAGTAACCAATTAGGCAAAGGCCTCGGGCTAACAATTTCGTCAGCTTCCACCTGGCCGAGGATATCCACGTCCCGGGTGACGGTGCGGCGCACCAGTCCCAAGGCGATCAGAGACGAGCCTCCACAGACGACAAAGTGTGTGCCGGGGTGGGCGCGTAATTCCATTAATTCGCCGAGGAGGGCGAGCGCTTGATGGAGCGAATCTGCGTTTATGGACCTCATGATCTATTTAAAAAGACCAATATGGTTATTTTAAATAAATTTCAAGTGCGGATTTTTGAAGGCGGAATCGTGCCTCTTCGCCCCACCTCAATTTAGCTTAATTCCCCCTAAATCGAAGTCATATTATTGATCTAAATGATCTTACGTCCAATCATACCTTTTACCCGGAAGGTAGGATTCGCAACCGGTGGAGTTGGGGGGCACTTCCTCGATCGATTACCTTCACGCGCCAACTTGACGCGTGGCAAGATGCCACGACTATCATCTTTATGGCAACAGTCCGTATTCATATTGATTCGGGGCTCGTTAAACAAGCCAAGTCGGCAGCCCTAGTCGCGGATCGTCCGATCACAGCCCAAATTGAGCATTGGGCCAAACTCGGACGTATCCTCGACTCGGTCTTGACGGGGGCCAGTATGTTTAGGGTCAAGCAGCTCGGTTGTAGTCCCTCGCCTTGCGATTCCCTTGCCGCTTCGCAGACCCAAGCCTGTCAGGACAAGACCCGTGGGGTTATTTTCAGCCACGGAATGCCGACTTACTCGTCGGACCCCGATAACCCTAAATTGATTTTAGAACGCAGTCCGGATGGTTCCATAAGGAGTGGACGTTTCGTGAACCGCAAATTCGTACCGGGTTCTTAAAATATCAGGGGCGGAGCCACGGTAACGTTAAAGCGGGATCGGCTGCCAGGTGGCGTAAAACAGCGACTTGCCGTCACGGATTTTGAAATCCGTGACAACCACCGCCTTGTTGAAATACACATCAAAGCTGTGCGTTATTTTAACCTAAATATATATGGCATATATTTGAGGGTATTATCTGAGCGGTTTCTTGTCTGCGACGAACCAGCAGGAGAAAAATGCCTCTCCCAACTTGATGATGCCAGCGGACCGGACGACCCCCCACGGTTGGGGTGTTCATCTAGGAAGCGGCACTCATTATGAACGCATTACCGTTTAAGCGCAGTTACTGGGTAATTCCAGGAAAGCTCCTCGCTGGGTGTTATCCTGGCGGTCAAACCCGCGAATCCGCCCAAACCAAAGCCAAAGGGCTCCTCGCGGTCGGCGTCACCGACATCGTAAACTTGATGGAAGCGACCGAATCTAATCTCAATGGGCAGGGGTTTACGGATTATCTACCCAATCTGACTGGGATGTCACCTGGTCCGGGCCGGTCTATACAATTTTCGCGGCAGCCGATCGTGGATGGCTCGATTCCGAGTCGAGAGTTGATGATCGAAATCCTTGACCGGATAGACGCCGCCATCGAATGCGGCGGCGTTGTTTATGTCCACTGCTGGGGTGGTCGAGGGCGCACGGGAACAGTGATTTGCTGCTGGCTGGTGCGGCACGGACTGGCCACCCCCACAAATGCGGTCGCCAAGCTGCAAACCTTAATCACTGAAAACCTCGCCGAGTTTGAACCCACTCCGGAAAATGCCCGTCAGATCGCTTTCGTTGAAGGTTGGACGGAAAAGCCGATTGGTAAAACTGCCCTTCCTGCTAATCACGCCCTTATGGGTAAACTGTTTGTGTGGGCAGAATCCGGCACCGAAGGTGCCTACTGGGCGCTCCAGGATGATCGGTACCCCCAAAGCTATGATGGTCTCAACGTCATCGATGAGGGAGATCAACTGACGATTATTAACCGGGACAACCAAGTATGCTGGGCTGGCATTATCGAAAAAGACACATCAGCCGGAGCCATTTCCCGGCCAGGTAACCCCGATTATATTCAGCAAGTTGCCCTCGGGTGGTGGGCGCACTGGATTCAAAAGGGAGTCGAGCCGGACCTGTGGGCCGATTTCTTCGACCGAACTGGCGAAGATGCGTACCGCGGGATTTTGATTAAAAAAGCGGACTTGGCGGTCGAGCCAGTGGTGCCGGTTCAATAAAGCGGGCTTTACCGTGGCGCCGGTTGAGTAATCGGGGCTAACGAAAAAGAAGGGGTTCATGGTCGCCATCTTGGAGGTACCATGAACCCGCATACAAACCCACTCCCGCCTCCTTACTTTAAATTCAACGGCCCCGGCCATTTTTTTATCCGGCCTGACCTTTTGGAAGAACTTTGTTATAAGGAAGCGCTCGAAGCTTCCCTGCCAACGGACAATGCCAGCCATGCGCGGTGGCTTAAGCGCCACGGTCTTAAGGCCGAAGAATATTCGCTTGGAAAAATCTGGGATGATAACTGCCACCTCATTCCCCAAGGCGAGGATCAGCGCTATATCCTGCATGCCCCAGTTCTCCCTGGGAGCCGGTACCGCTCTTACCTTGTTACGAATTCGGTTGGCTATAGTGCCGGCTGCGAAGGTGCGGGCCTCTTTGAATTCGTGTTGCTACGGGCGGTGGCTTACGCGGCTTGGCGAGGCGTGGCACGGGGAACCGCATGGAATTATCTGCACGCGACTTCGCCAAAAGATCGTGAAGCGAGTTCACCACGGATTTCGCCCAGGTGGGGCGTGGGATTCGAACGTGCCACCGGGCTTTGCACGATTCTCGCTATCGGCGAGCCAAATACCGAGTCACTTTTTCTGGCCGGTAAACCCGGTTACTACGTCCCCACATTTACCACCTAATTCACGCAGCCATCTTGAACACATGACTCCTCAATCTAATTCATTAGTTGCATTTTATGATTTTCGCCGTGGCGGGGTGACCCAGGTTCCCCGTGATGATAACACGCAATTGCGCGATACGCTCAAGCACGTGCTCCAGACGAGTTTTCAGCAGCGCGCACTCGTACCTATAGAGGGTACGCCGTTTCGCATTTTCGCGGACCTGTCTACACTGTGTGACGGCAACGCCTTTTATATAATCGATACCAATGAGCGCATGGGAAGCGGTTATGTTGCCCCGGATACGACGCTGTGCTCGGTCGGCGTCGCCTGCCAATTGGCCACGGCGCCCCTGGCTTGGCGCGGAGTTATCGGCCGTTATATTAGTTATGTCGCCTCGGCACCCTTTGGGACGTCGCTCAATGCACAGGGATGCATGCCTCAAAATTTGCCGTGGGTTTGCGGGTTTTCGCCGCAAGAGCGCGAAAAGCTTACTCAAACTGAAAGTGAGTCACTCAACCGGGTTATGCAGTTGGCCGGTCTCATCGTCCTCGAGCAATGCGAGGAGGGAGTAAGAAAAACCGTGCAAAAAACCGGGCCTATCCCTGTTGAGCCGCAGCGTTATCCCGAACTCGGGGACTGGACTGGCTAAGCACTCCTTACGGATACACCACCAAAATTTAGATAGTAATACACCACCATGTTTTTTACTCAAAGTCACCAGACCGCGCATGAAACGCTGACTGTCCTGGGGCAGCTGTTTCACACCCGTCACTGTGAACACCAATTGATTAAACCCCGCCTGTTTCCCTTGATCGTGGGGCCGACCGGTAGCGGCAAGAGTCATTTGGTCGAACGCGTAGCGAGTGAAATCGAAGCCGACTATTTTAAGGTTACGCGGGGTGATTGGATTCCCCAGGGGGCCAAGACGGCTCGTCCGACCATGTATCAAATAATCGACCGGGCGTGGAGTCGCGAACGGGTTCTGTTGCACATAGATGAACTCGATA
>CANIXX010000205.1 GCA_947471115.1 Opitutaceae bacterium
AGCAACTGACGGCGGCGAGGAGAAGCGGAAGCGAGAATGAGTACGGGCGGAGACATAGGGAGTTTGTGTTGGTACGCGGGCGGCGGCGCAAGCGCGGCTTGCGGGAGGGGGCCGCACTTCACGGGCAGTTAACCGGCCCACCACAACGGACGCCCAAGCTGCGAATTGATGCAAGGGCCCGCGTGCGGACCAAGTAACGTAGGCGGTCCCAGTCTGGTCCGCATCTGCTCAGCCAAAGCCCCGAGGCAGACTGGAACTCTGCGCTACTTTCCGGCAAGCCGACGCTCTGCCCTCACGGCTTGATCACGTAGACCCGAACCACGCGGCGATCGTAGGTTTCGCGCGTCACGTGCACCGCATCGTAGCGCCGGTTACTCAAACCCGAGGAAATCCAGTTATCGCCCTGACGAGCCACGATTTGGTGCACGATGAATCCGCGCTGCCAGCGGTAAACCACCAACTCACCCGTTTTCAGCTCGGCGTACGGAGTTTTTTCCGTGGCGGCATAAGCCACGATCTGGCGCGGGTCGGGACTTGCGGGAATAAAGGGCCGCATACTGCCGGTTCCGAGCACCGCAATACACTGCGGACCAGCGAGTAAACGAGCCTCAAGCGGAGTCGCGACCTCGTAACGCGGAGGCAGCGCCGACCTAGCGACGAGCGATCCACCAGAGGTGTTGGCCATGCACAAGCCGATGGCCAGAACCGCAAGGAAACGGAGTTTTTTCGGCACGGCCTCAAAGGGGTTTAGAGGGCAACGCGGAGAGAAAGGAGCGGCCTGAAGGGAGGGAGCAGGCAGCCAATCGCTAAGAACGAGCCGTTTTTAAGAAATAAAACGCCTCGGAACGGGCCAAAAATCGGACGGAGGTAATGGCCGCAACGTAGCCCGAAAAACCTGACTTCGAGAGGAGGTTTTCACCTCCAAATCAAAGGGCTGAGCAGCCCGCTTTTTGTCAACTCCACGGGGTGCCGCCCTGAGCCTAAAGTAGGTGCTGGCGAGACGGGAAAACGCACCCGTTTTGCAACCCCGGATAATACTCATTCGCGATCAAGATACGGCCAATTGGCCAGGGACGGCCAACGCTACACAGGATCGGAAAATGTAGGGTTGGCCGCCCCGGCCAATTCAGTGCACCTTGAAAACGAATGCGGTTAAATCCCCGAACCCACCCGCATGGTATGACTGCGAAACTGGGTCTGATCCGCCCCCAGCTCATGGCGCTCAGCTCCATTCACGCAGCGCGCACCTTATCCCAAACGCCGAAGTTTTAACCACAGAATGCACCGATGAGCACAGATATCAGAAGGTTACTGAATTTTAAGAGGGCCTGAAAAAGGGGAATGAAGCCGGTTTCAATTACCGCCTGAGGGATTCTATCTGTGCCATCTGCGCAATCTGTGGTTGGCTCTAAATTCGGATTTCAGGCTTATAGCTCGTAGCTCCCGGCGGCGCGCTTCATAGCTCTGCCTCAAGCATGGACACTTTTATTTACGGCATCGATTTTGGCACCAGCAACTCAGCGGTCACGATTTGGAATGCCACCACCCGCACTCTAGTGCGCGATCCGCGCATAGCCGGAGTGGACGCCACCTTTTTGTACTTCCCCAAATCGAGCGGGCGCAGCGGCCCCGTCTTGGGCAACGCCGCTAAATTGCGTTACGTCGAAGACGAAATGCGTGGGCGCTTCTTTCAGGCAATCAAGACCATCCTGCCCTTCGCCTCCTTCACCGAGACGCTCATCGACAACCAGAGCTACACCATCGAGGACCTGATCGCGATTTTCCTTCAACACCTCAAAAAACGCGCCGATTCCGTCACCGGCCAGGACGTGAAACGGGTGGTGCTGGGTCGCCCGGCCGTGTTTTCGGTCGAAGCCGCCGAAGACGAAATGGCCGAGGAACGCCTGCGCCGGGCCGCCCAGTTGGCCGGGTTCACCGAGATCCATTTTCAGTACGAACCTATCGCCGCCGCCTTTGCCTACGAGGCGCGCATCACCAAGCCTGAACGCGTGCTGGTGGGAGACTTCGGCGGAGGCACCTCGGACTTCACCGTGGTGCAACTCGACCCGGCGCGCCAGGGCCTGACCGACCGCATGGGTGACATCCTCGCCACCGGCGGCCTGCCGGTGGCCGGCAACAAATACGACGCCGCCACCATGTGGCACAAAGTCACACCTCGTTTCGGCCGTGGTGCCACCTACGACAGTTGGGGTAAACAACTCGAAGTGCCCGACTCGCTCTACCGCACGATTTGCCAATGGGACCAGATCGTATTCCTGCGCAACGCCAAGAAACTCGACCTGCTCTGGCGCTTGACCGGCCTGTCCAACGACCCGCCCGCCTTCGAGCGCTTCCAGGCCCTCATCACCGAAAACCAGGGCTTTGCCCTGTTTCAAGTCATTGAGGCCGCCAAAATCGCCCTGACCACCCAAGTCACCGCGCCGATCGTGTTTAACCACCCGCGCATCCCCATCGATCTGCGCCTGACCCGCTCCGAGTTTAATAAAAACTCCGCCGATATCACCGCGCAAATCACCGGCTACCTCGACACCTTCCTGGCCGAGGCAAAGCTAGTGCCGGCGGACATCGAGACCGTTTTCCTTACGGGAGGAACCTCACTCATTCGCAGCCTGCGAGCTGAGTTCGTGACCCGTTTCGGGGAAGGCAAGCTGCGTGCCGGCGAAGAGTTTACCAGTGTGGCCGACGGACTGGCGCTGAGCGCCCCGCTGTTTTTCCCCGAGTTGCACCGGTAGGGCGGTGCTTTAGCCCGCAACGGTGGGTCGAGGGCACAGCGCCCCCGCCGCAATTCAAACCTGCGGGCTAAAGCACCGCACTACCTCCAACATTCGAGCACTTATCACGCCTCCCAAGGCCACTCCCACCTCAGCCGAGCAACTCCTCATGAAGTCGCACCGGTTTAACCGGTAATGTGTCTTCGTCCGCCTCCACGGGGGTGGACGTGAGTGGATAACGGAATGTGAGGCCCTCGTAATTTTTAAACACCACCTCGGTGTCGGTGATTTTTTCGATGTAATTCGGGTTAATCGGCACCTTGCCGCCGCCACCCGGCGCATCGATCACGTATTGCGGCACCGCATAACCGGTGGTGTGACCGCGCAGCGCCTGAATGATCTCAAGGCCTTTACGCACATCGACTTTGAAGTGCGACCCACCCGTGATGAGATCCATCTGGTAAAGGTAATAAGGCCGCACGCGCATCCGCAGCAGCCGGTGCACGAGAGCCGTCATGACCTCGGCATCGTCGTTCACGCCTTTGAGCAGCACGCTTTGGTTACCCAAAGGCACACCGGCAAACGCCAACCGCTCACAGGCGGCCTTCACCTCGGCAGTCGCCTCCTTGGGGTGGTTCACATGGATACTCATCCAGATCGGCCCGTGTTTCTTAAACACCTCGCACAGCTCCGGGGTGATGCGCTGGGGCAGGAACACCGGAATGCGCGAGCCGATACGGATAAACTCCACGTGTTTGATCGCACGCAACCGCCCCAAAAGGTGGTCGAGCTTGCGGTCGGAGAGCAGCAGCGGATCACCGCCCGACAGCAGCACGTCGCGAATTTCGGGGTGCGCTTCGATGTAACGCAGCCCCTGCTCGTATTCGGGGTGGAAATTGTAGTCCTGCGCGTTGGAAACGAGCCGGCTACGGGTGCAGTAGCGGCAATAAGACGCGCACCGGTCGGTCACCAAAAACAGGACGCGATCCGGATAGCGATGAACCAAGCCCGGGACAGGGGAGTGTTCGTCCTCACCGAGCGAATCGAGCATCTCCTCGGCCTGCAGCTGCCCCTCGCCGGAACGCGGAATCATCTGCAAACGAATGGGACAGTTCGGGTTGTTGCGGTCGATGAGGTTAAAAAAGTATGGGGTGATCGACATCGCCAGCTTGTTCCCGGCAAAGAGCACGCCGGCGCGCTCGTCAGCGGTGAGCGTCATAAAGCGCTCCAGACCCTCCAGCGAAGTGATCCGGTTCTTAAGTTGCCAAGACCAGTCCTGCCAATCGGAGGCGGGGACGTGTTGCCAGAGCCCTTGCCCTTCAAACCAGGCTGAACGATCTTCGGTGTAAGTCATCGCGTGGGGGATTGATGCGAAGAAGCTAAAAGGGCTTTCGCGTCTGTCAAATCGAGCAACAATTTAATCTGCACGACGGGAAAAACCACCCCTCCTTCCCCAACTACCCTGAACGATAAAAGCCTGCATTAAAGCATACCCTATTAGGTTAGACTTTTATGCCGTCGCAGGCTCCCCGCCCGCCCCCCGGCGACCGAGCGGCAGGGGGCGTTTACGGTGCGGATGAGACAAAACCAGGAGTTTGGCGCACCGTTTAGGTGAACGCACCAGCCGGAATGCCTGTCGGTGCAGGCTTATGACTAGCCGCAGCTTGGGAAATCGCGCCCCTTTTCTATGGGTTCTTTTGCCATTAATGGCCGGCTTGGTCGTGGGGCGACACCATGGGTTGCCCGCCCCCCCGCTCGCGTTGGCCGTAGCTGCCGTGCTGAGCGCCACCCTCGCCCTCGCCCACCCGCGGAACGTGCAGTGGCTGTGGGCACCCGCGATCGTTCTCGCAATGACCTTGAGCGGGGCCGCCCTTTATGAGCTCAACCGCGCACGCCTGCCCGCCTGGGACTCGCTGCCTGTGCGCGAGGTGCGAGTCACTCTGGAGCTTGACCGGGTTTTTCCTCCGCACCCTCACGCCAAAAGCGTGACCGGGCTCGCCCACCTTCTCGCCACCGACGCCCATCTCACCGAATTGGTCGGGCAAAGCGTATATTTTTCAATCGCACTCACACCCGGTGAAACGCCCCCCTTGCGCTCCAGCCGCCTGTGCGTAACTGGCGTTCTGCAAACCCTACCGCGCCTGCCGGCTGGCGATACGTTCGATGGCTACCTGGCCAACCAAGGGGTTAACTATAAACTCACCCGCGCACGCGTCACCGGAGCGGTCACGTCGCCCACAGCGTATTCGCGGTTTTGCGACACCGCTTTGCAACGGTTTGATGCTTTCCTCTGCCGAGGCGTCGAGTCACATCCGGCGCAAGTGGGCGTACTGCGCGCCATGCTGCTGGGCCAGCAACAGGAGCTGAGCGTGGAGCAAACCGGGGTGTTTCGCGCAAGCGGGACCATGCACCTATTTTCTGTGAGCGGGTTGCACATCGCGGTGATCGCGGCGGCCATCCAAGGCATCCTGCTGGTGACGCGGCTGCCGGCTCCAGTTCGTATCGGGGTCGGGGGCGTTCTACTGTGGTTGTATGTGGACATCACCGGCGGCACGCCATCGGCGGTGCGGGCATTTTTAATGGTCATGTTCATTCAGGCTGCGGAGGTGTTAAGGCGGCCGGGTAATCCCGTGGCGGCGCTGATCGGCTCGGCGGTGTGCGTACTGATTATTCACCCGCTACAACTGTTCTCGGCGAGCTTTCAACTGAGCTACGGGATCGTGCTGGCGCTGCTGTTGCTGGGCCTGCCGTTGGGTGAGTTCTGGACCGAAAAGACCGCGCCCTTCACCCGCCTTCCAACCGTCACGTGGCGCTGGTGGCACCACGGCATCGACTGCTGCTGGCGCTGGCTTCTCGGCGTACTTGGCATAGGTGCGGCCACCAGCTTGGTGAGCCTGATCAGCGGCGTCGTTATTTTCAAACTACTCACGCCTGTGGCGATTCTCGCAAACCTGGTCCTGATCCCGCTTGGCTCGCTGGTCATCATCTCCGGTTTCCTAAGTTTGCTCGGTGGTTTGGTCGGCTTTGGAGACATGGTCAGTTTGTTTAACCATGCCAGCGTACTGCTGCTGAAGCTCTCCGAATGGATCGTGCACCGGTGCACCGAACTACCTGGAGCATTTCTGGCGGCGGAGTTCGTTTTTGAAGCGATGGGCTATCCAGTGCTCGCCGGGCTGCTGGCGGGGCTGTTGTGGGGTTACGCCAATGACTGGACCGGAAAACGCGGTGGGTTCTGGATTCCTTTTGTCTTCACCGCGCTGGTACTGGCGACTTGCCTGCAACGCGTGGCAGCAGTGGCAGGAAAAACCTAACCAGTCGTAACGTGAATCATGGTGGATCGAAAGCAGTGCGGTGCTCAATGCAACAGCTCGAAGAATACTGTCGGCTACGAAGGCTGCACGGCTCCCGTGGGCCAGAGCGTGTGCAGGGTGAATTCTCCGTGGCAGTTGAGCCGGGCAGGCACGCCGCACGAACCCGTACCGACGGAGGTGTAACCTTGTGTGCCGGCGACTTTCCACGCCCCGCGGATACGTTCACGCGGCTGATTTTCAACCGGCACGTGCAACCAGC
>CANIXX010000206.1 GCA_947471115.1 Opitutaceae bacterium
CTCCAGTGTCGCGAAGACCGGCACGGCCTCAGCAAACTTGTTCTGCAAGGCGAGGGAAAGGCCCAAGACCAATCGCGTCTCGTTGGCGATTCCACCGGTGCTGGTGCGTTGCAGGAGCTTGCCGGCGATCACCTCGGCCTTGGCATAATTCTGAAGCTGAAAATAAGTGCTGGCCGCCAGCGCTTCCACCGCGTCTAGCGTAACACCTGCGGGCATTTGCTCCCCCCGGCCCACTCGTTCCATCACCATGTCCAACAAGACTGCGGCGTCGCCCAGTTTGCGCGCTTTGATCTGCATGTTAGCCTCGCCCAAGATCTGTGGCAACGGCACTCGAACCTCTTGTGCGTGGACACTCAGCAACGGGGTCACGGCTACGCCCAAGGCACAGGCGAAGCGGGCGGGAACGAACGAAGACGAAATCCGGCGTAGGGGTGAACGCATGGGGGAAATTTCTCTAAAAAAAAGAGTAACCTGTACGCTTCGTCAAGAAAGCATAAGTCTAAAACCTGAGTAAATTACTTTACATCGATCAGCCTGCATTTTCGATTTATTTAGCGTAGGCGTCCGGATTACTGCGGCACAACTCAGCAACTAATGGGGACTGCTCGGTTTAACTCAATCTTAATGCCCCTTGGAGGAGGCCAAACCGAGGACGCCGGTGGAACCACTGAGCTTGCCCCACAGGAGTGCATAACCAGTCACCCATATAAAGCAGATAAGCGGGATGATAAACCCAGCCGACATGCCGTTGAGGTCGGCAATGTGCCCCATGAGCTTGGGCATGATCGCACCTCCCATAATGGCCATTACGATGAAGGACGAAGCCTGTTTGGCACGGCTACCCAAACCGTGGATACGGAGCGAGAAGATCGTCGGGAACATATCGACATAAAGAAATAGGTCAGAAACAGAGCGACAGCCGAAGCCCAACCGAGTTTGCAGACTACAAGCAGGCTGCACAGGCCGGCGAGACTGGCAAAGGTGGGCAACACCTTGTGCGCGGCGAACTTCTTGAGCAGTGCTGAACCCAACAAGCGGCCGCCAAGGGAGAACATGAAGCCGACCGAGGCAAGGGTCGACGCGCCCTTGTCGCTCAGCCCCAGTTGACCATTCTTGTGCACCTCCAGCAACGACGCGAAAGAGCCTGTCTTGAAGGACTCAGGCACGAGCGGGAGCTGAGAAGTCATGTAGTTAATGACGTAGGCGAAAATACCGCATTAGGCTGCGACGTAAAAGAACTGGGGCAAGGTTGCGCCCGAAAAGTGCGGCTGACTCAAAATGCAGTGGAAGCTGATGCGAGCCTTCTTGGTCAAAAAAAAGAGGGTACCGATCGCCAGCAGCGCCCCGGAGGCATAACCGAGCGCCTGATTCTCGGTCATTCCGATCACTTGACCGACCGAGGGGATCGCCACGATAGCGGAGACGATAATGCCGACGGCGACCGCAAGCACGATGATGGTCAACCAGACCGAGCCCATCGCCAGACCCCGATTGGCTGCCGGGGCTTTGGATTCAGGGGCATTATCATCCAGATGGAATTCATCCTCCGCCTTAATGTCGGGCAGTTTGCAGAACGAGAATACCACTGCGAGCACGAGCACAAAAGCACCAATGGCCGCATAGGGAATCCAGAGGGTTTCGGATCCGGTGCTTTCACCGGTGTGGTCCGTACCGTAAAAAAAGGTGGTGCCGACGACTGGCCCGAAAATCCAACCCATGCCATTGCACGACTGCGCGAGATTAATGCGGCTGGCGGCGAATTGTTTAGAGCCGAGCACCGTAGCGTAGGGGTTCGCCACGGTTTCCAGAAAAGTAAGACCGGAGGCGATAAAACAGACCCCGAGCAGGAAGGCCCAAAACTGAGCAATGTGAGAGGCCGGAATGAACCAAAAGCCCCAGGCAGCAACCATCAGAAGGCCGACGATAATACCGCCTTTGTAGCCAAGCTTACCGGCCAACCAGCCAGCAGGCATAGCCATCAGGAAGTAGCCAAGGTAGTGGGCGAATTGAACCCAGGCGGACTGCGCCAAGGTGAGATGAAGCTCTTCATGAAAGTGCTTATCCATCACATCAATCAGCCCATTGCAAAAACCCCAGAGGAGAAACAGCGAACTGACTAACACGAAGGTCATGAGATGGCTTTTGCCATCTTCAGCTCAAAACATGGACGATTTCGACATGGAGCAGGATTTTTAGCCGAATGACTGCTTAAAGGTACGTTACAATTGCAGAGAAAGTGAACGTGGAGCTCAGCGCAGCTGTAGTTTTTGCTCAACGACGCGGCTGGCCTCGGCGTAACGGGCGGCAAGCTTGGGGTCGCGCAGGTCTTCGTTAAAGCTGGGGATCATCGCCTTCATTCGGGCCTGACCTTCGGGCGTGGTCAACAGTTGAGGGAAACACGTCTGCACGACTTCAAGTACGATGTGCACACACACCGACGCTCCGGGAGAAGCTCCCAGCAGCGCGGAAATCGTCCGCTTTTCGTCGGTGATGACCTCAGTGCCGTAATGCACGATGCCGGCTTCGCCGTCGGTTTTTTTGATCGCCTGCACGCGGATGCCGCCGTCGATCAGTTTCCAATCCGCTTTCTTTGCTCCGGGGTAAAACACGTGCAGCACCTTCATGCGGTCGTCCATCGACTGCGTGCCTTGCTGCACCAGGTAGCGGATAAGATCGAGGTTCTTGGCGCCGATTTTGAGTAGCGTCGCGATGTTATGCGGACGGAAGGAACTGGGCAGATCGGTCCAGCTGCCGGCGCGGTGCAGGAACTTGGTCGTCCACGAAGCGAAGGGGCCAAAAAGCAACGTCTGCTTGCCGTCGAGCACGCGGGTGTCGAGGTGGGGCACCGCCATGGTCGGCGCGGCGTCGAGTGGTTGGCCGTAAACCTTGGCTTGGTGGCGGGCGACGATCTCGGGCTTGTCACACACGAGCCATTGTCCGCCGATGGGGAACGCGCCAAGGCCGCGGCTTTCGGCCACGCCGGCTTTTTGCAGCAGCAGCAAACTGCCGCCGCCTGCACCGACAAACACGAACTTAGCCGAGGTGTGGTGAACAGAACCGTTGGCCACGTCTTTGACCGCGACATCCCAACCTGCAGCGGTGCGGTTGAGGTCCACCACACGCTGACCTGCGGAGACCGCACAGCGCGGCTGGCGGGCGAGCCAGGCTAAAAGTTTGCGCGAAACAACGCCGAAATCGACGTCGGTGCCGCTGTCCATCTTGGTCGCAGCGATGGGAACCTGGGCACGTTCTTCGGTGAGCAGCGGAGACCAACGAGCGATCTCGGCGCGGTCGGTGGAAAACTCCATCGAGCTAAAAAACGGGTGCGCCTTCATGGCAGTGTGACGAGCGCGAAGGAAGTTCACCATTTTGTCGCCGTGGACAAAACTGAGGTGCGGCACCGGGCGGATAAAATCGCGCGGTTTATCGATCATACCTTCGGCCACCGCGTACGACCAAAACTGCTTGGTGCGCTCGAACTGGGCGAAGATTTTTATGGCGTTAGAAACGTCCACCTCGCCGGCGGCGTTCTGGTCGGGCGTGTAGCTAAGTTCGCAGATGCCGGCGTGGCCGGTGCCGGCGTTGTTCCAACCGTGGGAGCTTTCCTGCGCGAGCTCGGTCGTCGCCTCGTAGACCTGGATGGCCAGCGAGGGATCGAGGCGCTTGAGCAGCGCGCCGAGATTGGCGGACATAACGCCGCTGCCGATGATGATGACATCGGGCGAGGTGAGGTGAGCAGAGGAAGCGGACATGGGCGGATGGGGGCTAAGGGCTATCGAGAAAAAAAGGGGGGGGGCGCGACGGTCGGTATGAGGCGGGAAAGCCGACGACAGGCGAAGATCAGCTGCGTTGGGGCGTATAAATCACGGGGCTGAGCGTTGGCGCGAGCAGCGCGCGGAAGGTGGTGAGATTTTTAACCGCCCCGAGGGAAACGAGCTGGCTGGCGAGGTTGCCCACCGCCGAGCCTTCGAGGGAAAACGACACGACGGGAAGGCCGGATGCGTTGGCGGTGGCCTGGCACAGGAGGCGATTACGCGAGCCGCCGCCGACCATCAAAATGCGCTTAAAGCTGCGCCCGCTCATACGCTCGAAAGCCGCCTTGGCGGCCGCATGGCCGTGGCCGAGCGAGTCGCAGATGAGGCGAGTGTAGGCGGCAAGGCTTTGCGGCTGCGACAGGCGGCGGCTCGCGATTTGCGCGTCTATGGCGACCTTCATCGAGGACGGGTTGGCAAACGCGGGATCAGTGACATCGAGTAAAACGGCCGGAGCGGGAAGCTTTTCGGCAGCATTGATGAGTTCGGCCCACTTGGCGTCGGTCTTTGGGCGCGACGCAAAGTCCTTCATGATGCCTTCGAGTAACCACAATCCAATGACGTTGGTTAACGGGCGGTAACGCCCATCTCCGCAGCGTTCGTTGGAAATACGCGCGGCGAGTGCCGCTGCGCCCAGCACCGGCGTGTCGCTCTCGTAGCCGACCAGCGACCAGGTACCGGAACTAATAAAAAGGTCGTCGCCTGTGGGTGCTGCGGGCATGGCGTCGTACGCGCAAGCCGTGTCGTGGCCAGGCACCACAACCACTTGGGTTTTTTGCAGAAAATCGAGTCCGCTCACGGAGCCGAGTTGGGTACCGGCGAACACTGGTTTGGCGAACCACCCAGTGGGGACGCCGAAATGTTTTAACGCGGCGGTGGACCACACAGGTTCCTTGACGCCGAGCAGCTGCGAGGTGCTGGCGATGGTGATTTCGTTCACCATGCGCCCGGACAGAAGGAAGTTAAAATAGTCCGGAAGGAATAGGCAGCGCTTGGCCAACTGGGCGACTACAGGATGCTGCGCGACGGTCTCGGCGAGTTGCAGCGAGGCGTTATAAAACACATTCGGGATGCCAGTGGCGGCATACACCTTGGCGAGCGCGGTAGGATCGGCAGCGAGGGCTTTTAGCCCGGACTGGGTGCGATTATCGCGGTAGGCAAAAGTCGGATATACCGGGCGGCCCGACGCGTCCACAAGCACGTGGTCCACGCCCCAGGTATCGACGCCCACCGAGGCGAGCGCCGCGCCCTCGGGCAGCAGGGCGACGGCCTTGCGCAGACCGCTCACCACCTGCTCCCACAATCCCGCCACGTCCCAGTAATCATGCCCGCCCATCGAGCGCAGCGCATTGGGGAAACGGTGCGCCTCGGTCAGCTCGAGGCGCTTTCCGTCCCACCGCCCGAGCATCACTCGGCCCGAGGTCGCACCAAGGTCAATGGCGGCACAATAGGTGACGGTTGATTTTTTCTTGGAAGACATGGTGGGCGGCGGTTTCGGCGGGGTTGCGGTGGGCAGGCGGGTTGTACCAGTTGCGTGGATGCAGCGGCGCTTAGCGCAGGAACGCCTCGTGCAGGCCGCCGTCCACGGTGATGACTTGGCCGGTGGTCTTGCTCAGGCGTTTGCTCACGAGGAGGAAATACGCCTCGGCCTGGTCGGCCGGCGTGATCGGGCTCTTGGTCAGCGTGCGGTCGGCGTAGAACTGGGCCAACTTGGTCACGAGGCTATCGGTCGCCTCGTCGTCGGTGTAGGGGATCGCGTACTTGGCCAGCGAGCCAATGACGCGGTCGCGGGGGAACATACCAGAGCCTTGTACGACGGTCGCAGGGGCGACGCCGTTGACGCGCACCAGCGGCGAGAGCTCCATGGCCAGTTCGCGTACCAAGTGGTTGGCGGCGGCTTTAGAGGTGTCGTAGGCAAGCGAACCTTTTTTGGCGACGGCGGCGTTGGCCGAAGTCGTGAGCACCAAGTTGCCGCGCAGGCCCTGCTCTTTCCAGGACTTGAAGGCCTCGTCGGCGACGAGGTAACTGCCCGTGACGTTGAGGCTAAAGGTGAGCGCCCATTTGTCGTCGGGGATGTGGCCCGAGGTGTCGCTCGGCACGAAGATCCCGGCGGTCACGCAGATCGAGTCAAAGCCACCATAGGCGAGCGCCACTTGATCGAGCATTTTGCGGATGCTGGCGCGGTCAGTGATGTTCGCCGTCAGGCCGATGGCGGAGCCGCAGTTGGAAATGCCGGAACCGGCGACACCGATGCCGAGGCCGACTTTATCGGTGATCTCTTTTGCGGTGGCCTCGGCGGCGGCGGTGTTGAGGTCAACGCACACAATGTGCGCGCCCTCTTTGACGAGGCGGTGAGCGGTCTCCTTGCCGATGCCGGAGCCGGCACCGACGACGATGATTGTCTGGCGGGCGAGTTCTTTTTCGGCAGGCATGCGCTGCAACTTGGCCTCTTCGAGCAGCCAGTACTCGATGTCGAAGGC
>CANIXX010000207.1 GCA_947471115.1 Opitutaceae bacterium
AAGAACCTCCCCGTAATCTCGGTATCGGCGCGCGATACGGACGATTTCCATGAACGCGCCCGGATCGCCGGCATCAACCGTTACGAAACCAAACTCGACCGCGAGCGCCTCTGCTTGGCGATCACCGACGTCCTCCATCCGCACTGAGCTAATAGCGCTTAGCTTCCAGCTCACCACACCCCTCTTCGCCTCCGACCTACCCGCTACTCACTACCCGCTACTCGCTACTTCCGCCTCCCCTCCCATGAACCTCACTCGACGCTTCGTTCTCATCCTCCTCACCGTTGGCCTGATCCCACTCTTCGTGCAGGCGCTAATCAGTCTCCAGTCCACTGCTAAAATCGCCGCCGGCTCAGCGGGCAATTTGGAGCAGGGTGCCAAGAGCACACTCGAAACCATTGAGCGTAATGTTTTCGAGCGCTACGGCGACGTGCAGGCCTTTGCCACCAATCACGTGCTGTACGTTGACGACATGGAGCATAATAAGGCGGCCAAAGAGCGTTTGACCGACGCCATCAACGCCTACGTTCGCCTCTACGGCTGCTACAGCCTGAGTATGGTCACGGATTCCACGGGCAAAGTGATTGCGGTCAACTCGATCAACGCCGCAGGCAAAGCCCTCGATACCGCCTTCCTGATCGGTAAGGATTTCTCCAAGGCCTCCTGGTTTCTAGATGCCCGCGATGGCAAGTTTCTGAAATCGGACCTGCTCACCGGCACCGTGGTGGAGGACGTTGTCCAAGATCCCGATGCCGTGCGTGTGTTGGGCAACGATAATCTTTCATTCAGTTTTTCGGCACCGATCATGACGCCGAAGGGCGATTTTATCGGCGTCTGGCGCAACCTCGCCGATTACGGCGGCATCGTGGAAACCATTATCAAAGCGAATTGGGATAATTTCGCCGCTAAAGGACTCACCAGTGTCGAATTCACTCTGGTGGATAAAAAGGGCACCTTGATCTCCTATTACAGCCCGAATGATACAGGCAGTAAGGAGTTTAAGCGCGATTTCACCAAGGTGATGAAACAAAACGTAGCCGAGTCCATGGAGAGTGCGAAATTGGCACTTCGCCTCAATCCCGGCGCCAGTGGCAACGGGCGTGATTTGGATAACGAAAACCATCACTGGCACCTCACCGGTTATGCCAAATCGGAAGGTGCTTTGGGTTATGCTGGCCTCGGTTGGTCTCTGCTCATCCAGGCTCCTGAACATGAAATTAACGCCGAAGTCATCGCCGCTGATCGTGCCACCTATCTCACGCTCGGAATCACTCTGTTGGTGCTGATCGCGGTGGCCATTGTCGTGGCCCGTTCGATCGCGCGCCCAATCGGCGAGTGCGTCGCAGCGATGAATCGGCTCGCGGAAGGTGACCTCACCACCGAGGTCGTGGTTAAGCGTAAAGACGAACTCGGAACCTTAGGTAAAGCCATTAACACCAGTATCGGCAACCTGCGCCAGCTCATGGGCAGTCTCACCCAATCGGCCTCCGATCTGCAGAGCTCGGCACGCACGCTCACCGACACGGCTCATACGCAAGCCGCCGCTGCCGAAGAGACCACGGTTCAAGCCAACACGGTGGCCGCAGCCGGCGAGGAGTTATCGGTTAACTCCAAGTCGATGTCGGCCTCGGCCACGCAGATCACGCAATCGACCAGCACCGTGGCCGCCGCCATGGAGGAGATGTCGTCCTCGATTCAAGAAGTCGCCCGCAACTGCGCCCAGGAAAGCGAAATCGCCCGCAAGGCCGATACGCAGTCCCGCGAAACCCGGTTGCTGATGGGCAAACTCGACGAATCGGCCCGCCAGATCGGCAAGGTCGTGGAGTTGATCAACCGTATCGCCGAGCAGACGAACCTGCTCGCACTCAACGCCACGATTGAAGCCGCCAGCGCCGGTGAGGCCGGCCGTGGGTTCGCGGTGGTCGCTAACGAAGTCAAGGAGCTCGCCCGTCAATCCGCCGCGGCAACCGAGGATATCCGTAAACAAGTTGGCCTGATTCAGGATAACACCGGTGCTTCGATCAAATCGCTGGAAGAGGTCGGCAAGATCATCGAACAGGTCTCGCAAATCTCCTCGTCGATTTCGGCGGCAGTCGAAGAGCAGTCCGCCACCACCTCGGAGATCGTCGGTACGATTCACGGGGTATCGACCGCCACCGGCACGCTATCGCAGAACGTGCAACAAACAGCGGATGGTGCTAGCGAAGTGGCGCGTAACATTGCCGGAGTGTCCACCGCCGCTGCTGACGGCGCCCGGGGAGCGGCGCGGGTGAGCACCAGTGCGACCGAGCTCACGGCGTTGTCGGCAACCCTCAGCCAACTGGTGGCGAAGTTCAAAATTTGAGCCTTCTAAAGGTCAGTAACCTGAAAATTGTCTGATCAAACTGCTATCGATTGCCGAAGGTTAGCACTCCGACATCAGTGAATATCAGTGCTCATCAGTGGTTAACTTGGATGGGGTTCGTCGATCCGGAAGCGGAGGTTTTAACCACTGATGGGCACTGATGAACACTGATAAACCGAGTCGAGAGGGCTGACCTCAAATGCAACCGCCCCCTAAATGTTATAGCCTAATAGGTTAAGCGGAACGCCACGCCCTTACGCCTACCCGTTATCCTGCCGAATCCGATCAGCAACCCGCCTGACGAACGAGTAAGAGTACGAGGTGAACTGCCCAAGCACCAACCCCACGGGCAAGACGCCGTGCTACTTCCACAATCATCTGCCCCAGCCCTATTCCCATGCAATCCCTTCGCATCACCCATAAACTCCTCATCGCCATCTTCGCGCTGGTCGCCCTTCTCGGGGCCGCCTCCCTGTTTGGTGTTTTTAGCCTCCACCAGCGCCTGCAAGAAAACAGTACGACCGCTCGCTCCGGCCAGGCGGATTCGCATGCGCTGGGAGAATTGCGGAGTAATTTTCAAACCCAGGTCCAGGAGTGGAAAAACACGCTCATTCGTGGCAAAGATCCTGAAAAACGAGAGAGATTTTGGACGAGCTTTCAGGAGTCGGAAGCCAAAGTGCAGGCCATCGCCCAAACACTCGGCCAGCGATTCACCGAAAACAAGCACCACGAATTACTCCTCCAGTTCGCGGCCGCGCACACCGAGATGGGCAAGGCGTACCGAGTCGGCTACGCCGCGTTTGTGGCGGCTGACTCTAAAATTGAGGTCGGCGACAAGGCGGTATCGGGGGTCGATCGCGAGGCCAACCGTCTGCTTGGCGAGCTCAGTGCGCATATTACCGAGAGCCTGACCACCACGATTGTAGAAGCCGATTTGAGGGCCAAAAAAACGGTGCAAACGACGCTCGGAATTCTCGTGGCTGCCACGATCATCGGACTGGTTTTTGCCGTGTTCTTCGCTCGCTCGTTGGTCCGGCCCATTTTGATTTGCGTCGAAGCCATGCAACATCTCGCCCAAGGTGATCTCACCGTTCAGGTCGCGATCTCGCGTAAGGATGAGCTCGGTAACTTGGGCAACGCCATCAACACCTGCACCGCCAATCTGCGCCAGCTCATCGGCAGCCTCACCCAATCGGCCACCGACTTGCATCATTCCGCGGAAACCCTTACGGAAACCGCGCACAGCCAGGCGGCAGCCGCCGAGGAAACCACGGTCCAATCCAGCACGGTAGCGGCCGCCGGCAAGGAGTTGTCAATTAACGCAAAAGCCATGTCGGAATCGGCCGCCCAGATTACCCAATCGACCAGCACCGTGGCCTCCGCCATGGCGGAGATGTCGTCGTCGATTCAAGAGGTGGCGCGTAATTGCGCCCATGAAAACGAGATCGCCCGCAAGGCCGATACGCAGGCCCGCGAAACCCGAGCACTGATGGGTAAACTCGACGAGTCTGCGCGCCAAATCGGGAAAGTCGTGGAGTTGATCAACCGTATCGCCGAGCAGACGAATCTGCTGGCGCTCAACGCGACGATCGAAGCCGCCAGCGCCGGTGAGGCGGGCCGCGGGTTCGCGGTGGTGGCCAACGAGGTCAAAGAGCTCGCCCGCCAGTCCGCCGCAGCAACCGAGGATATCCGTAAGCAGGTTGGGCTGATTCAGGACAACACCGGTGCATCGATGCGCTCACTCGACGAGGTGGCGAAGATCATTGAGCAGGTAACGCACATCTCGTCCTCGGTAGCTGCAGCGGTCGCCGAGCAGTCGGCGACCACGTCAGAAATCGTGGGCACCATTCATGGCGTATCGACGTCGACTGGGTCACTGTCGACCAGCGTGCAGCAGACTGCGGAAGGTGCCGACGAAGTGGCGCGCAACATTGCCGGGGTTTCGACGGCAGCCGCCGACGGAGCGCGCGGGGCGACGCTGGTGAGCAGCAGCGCGACGGAGCTCACGGCGCTATCGGCCACCCTTAGCCAACTGGTGGCGAAATTCAAAATCTGAGACTTCTAGTAGGTAGTAACATAAAAAAAATCAGAACGTGGACGGGTGTCTGACTGATGCGGAGTTTTAACGCTAAGATCGCAAAGAACGCTAAGGAGTCGGGCCTAGGATCGGTCCTTTGCGGACTTGGCGAACTTTGCGTTAAAATTCCGGTTCTGAATCCGACACTTTAAATGTTACTGCCTACTCGGTGCAGCGATATCTCGGCTACTCCGGCCTTAAATTAAAAAAAACCACTTAAGTTTCGGACCACGGAGCCGATTAAGAGGGTGCTCTCCCCGTGTAGAAACCTGTTTTTCGCTAAGCGATACGTATCCAGCCCATTCACCCCGACCCACGCATTATTCGCCATGAACCTGCCCTCCCGTCTACTTGTCCTCCCCGCTTTCTTCCTCGCGCTTAGCGCTCCTGTCGTTGCCGAAACCATCGAAGTGCGCGCCGATGCCTGGCCGCCTTATAATATCCAGCCTGGAACCCCGACACCCGGTTACGTCGTCGAGCTTTTGGCACTGGTTTTCCCGCAAGGCGGCATCAATTACAAAATCAGCCCGTGGCCGCGCGCCGTCAAAGACGTCACCGAGGGTAAAATCCACGCGATCATCGGCGCGACTAAGGACGAGGCCCCCGGCACGGTTTATCCTGAGGAACCGGTCGGTGCCACGTGCAGCACCTTTTACGTGGCGAAAGATAACACCTGGCGTTTCACCGATCTGGACTCGCTCAAAAAAGCCAAAGTGGGCGCGGTCTCCGGTTACACTTACGATAGCGGCCCAGTTGATGCGTATTTGGCCGCTGGCACTGTCCCGGCGGTCCAGCTCGTTGGCGGTGAGGATCCGTTGCAGACCAACATTAAAAAACTCCAGGCCGGGCGCATCACCACGATTTTGGAAGATGCCAACGTGATGAGTTGGACGCTTAAAGAGTTGGGGCTGCCCGCTGACACGTTTATGTCTGCAGGCAAAGCCGCCGCAGAGTTGAATTTCATCTACGTGGTTTTTTCCCCTACGCACCCCGAGTCAGCCGCCCGCGCCGCTCGTTGGACGGAAGTTATCCGCCAGCTGCGGGCCGACGGTACCTTGGCCAAAATCCTGGCTAAATATAACGTCCAGGATTGGAAAAAATAATCCCGCTGAAACACCGCCCGTGTAGGTGTAGCCCCGCCCGTTGGCCCCGACCGCCGCTCGGTCTCTCCTAACAAACCAGCCCAACGGTCTGAGCTACATTTAGCTGCTATCTTTTATCTTCGGTCTCCCTCCCCATGCGCGTTCATATCAAGCTCACTTTATCCATTGTGGCCATCACCACGCTGTGCACCAGCGCGCTGAATATCTACAGTTTCCGTCAGTCGCTCAAACAGCAGGAATCCTTGCTGGCAACCAGCTGTATTCAACGCCTGGCGGGTTCGCTCAAATTACCGTTGTACAACCTGCAAGAGGCGTTGGTGAAGGATCTCATCACGGCTGAATTGATGGACCCCAACTTGGGGGCGATTGTCATTACTGACGCTAAGGGCACGCCGAGCACTTGGCTGATCCGCACGCCAGCGGGTGAAGTGACCACTTCTACGGCGGTGCCCACTGAGCCTGCCATTCAGGAGGCTATCATCACTTCGCCCGAGGCTGGATCGAAAGAAGTGCTAGGCGGGGTAAAGCTGTGGATGAGCCCCAACGCACTCGCCGCCGAGCGGCAAAAGATGCAGCAGGATTTGGTCATCCAATTGGTGTTGTTGGGGGGCGCGCTGATGGTCTCCACGTGGTTGCTCGCGCGGTGGATTATTCAACGCCCGCTGGAGGTCGTAACTCGCCAATTACACGCGATTGCCGAAGGCGATCTCACCACCCGCAGCCAATTTAAATCCAATGATGAATTCGGTCAGTTGGCCAA
>CANIXX010000208.1 GCA_947471115.1 Opitutaceae bacterium
GATGAGATCGGGCTCGAGGTCGCGAAGGATGCGGGCGATACGCTCGGGGGCGAAACGGCCATCGAGGCCACGGCAGTAGTGGACGTTGTAGGTGACGACGCGGAGAAGGGCATTTGTCGGCGAGGCACGGCGGCGGTGCGCGGGGCGCGGCGTGCGGCCGAGAAATTCGAGGGCTGCGGCGCGGAGGGCGGAGGGGCGCACGATGGGGCCGGGTAAAAAGTGGTCGGACGCGGGCGGCACGAGCAGGAAACCCTGAACCTCGTCGGGGGAGGGGCCGCAGTGGGAACCGTTTTCCTCGGTGAAGGAGAAGGAGCGACCATCGGGGTGCCAACCGAGGCAGATGAGGTTTCCGGCGTAGGTTTGGCGGGAGAGGGCCACGAGATCCTCGGCGATGGTGGGAAGGAGCTCGGCGGGGCCACGCAACAGGCTGGTATCGGCGGGGAGAAACGCGACGTGGGTGGCGGTTTCCCAAGTGACGGTGCCGTCCGGGTGGCGACGCAAAATGCCTGGTACGCCCCCGGCGAGCAGGGCGGCAACAAGGGTCGCTTCGGCGGCGGGCGCGAGCGGGCGTTTAAAGTAGAGGTGGCCAACCGGGCCGAGGCAGGCGACGGCGAACTCGGTTTGCTCAAAGGGCGTGAGCCGGGAGCGGTCGAGGGCGCGGGCGGCACGGCGCGCGTGGCCGGGGAGGCGGAGGAGCGGGGCGTGAGTGGAGTGGTATTGCGCGCGCGGGGTGGCGGTGGCGGGCTGGCGCTCGGCGGCGCTGAGGCCGGGCCAATGGAGGCGGAGCAGGCCCTCTAGGCCGCCGGGGTGGTGTTGGGAAAAGGGGTAGGTGCGGACCTGGCCGTGGTCGCTGAAAATCCAGACCTCGTAATCGCGTCCATCGGAGCGGCGGGCGGCTCGGTGCAGATCGCGAATGGCTCGGTCTATGCCGAGCAGGGTCCAGTGGGCGAAAAGTGAAGAAGGGCCACGGCGGTGGGATTGTTCGTCGTAGCCGAGGAAGTTGACGTGGATAACGGGCAGGCCGCGGGCGAGGTCTATTTTGGCTCCGGCGGTGATGATTTCACGCAGGCCGACGCAGACGAAAACGCGGGCGATGATGAAGGAGAGTTCTCGGAAGGCGGGTTGGCCGCGCCGGATGCCGCGAATCGCCCCTGCGAGGGAGAGTACGATTTCCAGTGGGAGCAGGGCGAGCAGGCGCAGAAACGAGGAAAAGTGGAGAAACGCGAACAGGAAGAGATTCGTGATTTTGCCGGTGCGCCAAAGGTCGCCCAGACCGAGCGAGGCCCCGCAGATATGACTTTCCGCTTGGGTGGCGCCGCCCGTGTAGATGTTGCTCCACGAGCTACCGTTTTTGAGTAGACCCTCGTTGGTTTTAGCAAGGTCGGCCTCGAAGCGTTTGGCCCAAGCGGGGTCGAGCATATAGCCGATGGCATCGGCGCGCGGATCGAGAAAACTAAAGGCGGGCACGGCGGTGCGTTGCCCGTAGTAGAGCTCGGCCTGCACGGCGGGGGTGGTGGCGGGTTGCCCACTGTAGAACGTGTGCAAGCGGCAGCCCTCGCGCCCGAGCAAACGGCGGAGAAAAGGCAGGCGATGGGTGGTTAGGGCGTGTTCGAGTTGGCGGCGAGAGAGGCCGTCGATTTGGATCAAGAGCAAGCCGGGGGCGTGCGCGCCGGAGGCATCGCGCGAGAGGCGAAGGCGATGCGCGGCCCACTCGGAGCGGCTCAGACGACGCCGCCAACGGCGGAGGTGCGCCCCGATGATAGTTAACATAGCGGATGCGTCAGGGCGACGTGCGGCACGCTGCCGACGAGGGCCCCGAAAAGCGCACCGGTTTTGTCGGCGATGATGTGGCCCTCGGCGGCGAGCCGGTCCAAGAACGGCGGGCTAGGCAGTGCGAGCGTGGAGACGCGGTGGGTGGCGATGATCTCGGCGTAGTGCGCGAGCAGGGTGACGGAGGTTTTTTCGCGGTTGAGGGAGTTGGCGGTGGCGATCGCGGCGTGGGCCCATTTGGCGCGCAGGCTGGGTTTACGCAGGGCAGAGGTGAGGGCGCGAGCGAAGTCGTCGGGCGAGGAATCGGCGGCGAGGAGACGACCGTTGATACCGTCGCTCACGACCTCGCGCACCCCGGAGGCATCGAGTGCGATAACGGGCGTGCCGGCGGCCATCGCCTCGGCCAGAACCAGCCCCTGAGTCTCGGAGGTGGAGGTAAAGACAAAGAGATCCATGGCGGCGTAGGCATCGAGCAAAGCGGGGCCCGAGAGGCAGCCAGTGAAGACCACGCGCATGGCGATGGCGGGGCCGGCGGCGGCGAAGAGGCGGGCCATTTCCTCGCGGGCGGGACCCTCGCCGACGATGAGGGCGCGGGCGGTGGGTTTTTGCGCCAGTGAGAGCGCGAGGGCGGCGGCGAGGTAGGGCAGGTTTTTCTCATCGGCGAGGCGACCCACGTGGCCGATGACGGTGACGTGGCGCGGCAAATGGTAACGCGTGCGGGCCCGGCTGGCGCGTCCGGTGGCGATCTGCGCGCAATCAATGCCCGTGGGCACGACGTGGATGGGGACGGTGACACCGCGCGCGCGGATGAGGTCGCGGATGCTTTCGCTGGGGGCAAACACCGCCGCGCAACGGTTGGCATAGCGGGTGGCGACCTCGGCGGCGAAGTCGTTCAAGGTTTCGCCTTGGAGCGAAGCGGGGAGATAGTGGGTGTAGTGCTCGTAGAGCGTGTGGTGAGTGAAGACGAGGGGCACTTGGCGGCTGGCGGCCTCGCGGAGGGCGGTGTCGCCGAGAAGAAACGGGTGGTGCGAGTGTATGAGGTCGGCCCGAAATTCGGCCAGCCGGGTTGATCGCGTGGTGGCGAGCGGAACGCCGACGGAAAACTCGCTGTCGTTATATTGGGTGAAGGCGGTAATGCGCACGACCGATCGTTCGAGGTTTTTGGGTACCTTAGTTTGGCCGGGCGAATCGACGAATTCGGGGGCGACTATCAACACACGATGGTGGGCGCGGCGCTGGTCCTCGACGATGGTTTGGACGGCCCGAGCGACCCCACCGACATGGGGCAAAAAAGTATTGGTAAAGTGAGCGACGCGCATGGGAAGGAAGGAGTATAATTAACCATAGGGAGGCTTTAGCCTTAACGCTATGGAGTGTATACCTAGTCTGGGCCCGTCGGGCGCGAAGTCAGGGGGTGTCGGGGCACACTCCATAGGTTGCCCGACACGACGGCGCTATGCTCCGCCCTACATCGCCTCCGGAGAACTTTTTCCGGAGTCTTCATGCAAGCCATGCCTGTCTTTCTCGGCGGACTGCTCGCGTTTCAAAGTCGCTCACTCGGCAAACGTTGGATGGGCCTCCGTATCGTGCGCTCAGACGGACGTCCCGCCGGCGCACTGCGCATCCTCTTCGTGAGGACACCCGTGCAGTTGCTCAACTACCTGCCGATCCTGAGCCCGATCCGTTTAATTGCGAATCTCGTGCTCGCACTTCTCGCTCCGACGGAAAGCGTCCACGATCGCGTTGCCGACACGCAAGTTGTGCTCGACTGAACCAAAGCCGCCGTCCGGCTGGCTTACCCTCCAAATTGAGCACGACTCGCCCCCAGTCGTCGGCTCGACCTGCCTAGCAGGGGCTAACAACCGTCAAAAGCAGCACGTAACTCCCCGACCCCCCTCAGGTTATTCGCTCGGGATCTTTGGGGTCTTGCGAACAACCAGAATTGATAAACCTCGCCCTGCCCCCCCTCGGCATTCTTTCCCACCTTACCCAACACAGAGGGTGTCCACAAAGAGGCCAAACGGCGAAAAAAGCAGGCCCCCCCCCTATTCGTGTTGCCTGCGCTGTTTTGCGGCTAAATCGGGGATCCTCAGGTGTCACCGACCATCCCATCGCTGGGGCCACCAGCGCCTTCTTCACCACGCCACCAGTCGTCGCTTCCGTCAGCTATTGGGTGTGTCACCAACCTCGTCGGTTCGAATGATAGCCAAACTGCCACCCTGACCCTCGCAACGTCCCCGCCCGAGTCCACCTCGCTACCCCACAAAAAAGCCCCGACGCGTGCGTCGGGGCTTGCGGAGCATGCTGAACTTGCTCGTGCCACAAGTGGCCTTTGCCTTAAACCGTCTCCAGCAGCTTGTAGAGGCGGGCCACCATCTTGCTCGGGTCTTCAAACAGGCCGGCGCTGATCAGCGAGTTGTCCAAAATCTGCTCGGCAATCAGGGCGGCCTTTTCAGGGGCAGCGGTGCGGGCGGCGGCGAGGTGTTTGATCACCGCGCTGCGGGGGTTGATCTCCAGGTTCACTTTCACCGGGGCATCCGCACCGTCTTTGTTCATCGCCTTCATCATGCGACGCATCTGCGGCGACATAAATTTGTCGGCGTTGACCGCCAGCGCGGGCGAATCAACCAAACGGTCGCTTGCTTTCACTTCACCGACGCGGTCGCCGAGGGTCGTCTTGAGCCATTCGGCCAGCGCCTTGGCGTCGTCTTCGGAGAGGTCGCCTTCAGCGGCGGGCGGCTTGGGGGCGTCGGCCAACTTCACGTCGGCGTGGTCGGCGGCGACCAGCTTCTTGCCATCGAACTCGCGCACGTTGCTCATCACGTACTCGTCCACTGCCTCGTAGCAGAACAGCACTTCCAGATTACGGGCTTTAAACCCTTCGAGGTACGGGCCGCTCTCGATGGCGGCGCGGTTCGGGCCCATCAGGAAATAGATTTCCTTCTGCTCGGCGCCCATTCGGGTGACGTACTCGGCGAGCGAGGTGGTTTTGCCCTTTTCCGTGAGGGATGACTCGAAGCGCAGGAGTTTAACAATCTCGTCCTTGTGGGCATAATCGAGGGCGGCGCCTTCTTTGAGGAACACGCCGAACTCGGCGTAGAACTCGTTGTAGGCCTCAGTGCGGTTCTTGGCTTCCTCGGAGAGGAACTTGATGAAGCGTTTGGTGATGACCTTGTTCAACTTCTCGACCAAGGCGCGGTCCTGCATGGTCTCGCGCGAGATGTTAAGAGGCAGGTCTTCGCTATCGACGACGCCCTTGAGGAAACGCAGCCACTCGGGCAGCAGATCCTTGGGCTTGGAATCGATCAGTACCTTGCGGCAGAAAAGCGAGACGGACGGCTCGAGGCGGGCCATGCCGAACTTTTCGGTGTTGTCCTTGGGGACGAACAGCAGGGCGTTGATCTGCAGCGGGGCGTCAGCGGAAAAGTGCAGGCGCAGACGGGGCTCGTCGTAGGCGTGGGCCTGGAATTTATAAAACTCGGTGTACTGCTCGTCGGTGATCTCGCTCTTGCTGCGCAACCACAGGGCCTGAACGGTATTGATCAACTTGCCGCCGAGGTTGACCGGGAACGACACAAAGGCGCTGTAACGCTCCAAGATTTCCTTGATGCGGCCTTCGGTGGCGAATTCGCCGCAGTCGTCCTTGAGCTCGATGACGATCTTGGTGCCGCGCTGTTGGTCATCGACCTCCTCGATCTCGTAGCTGCCGGAACCGTCGCTGGTCCAGACGTGGGCGGGCTCGTCCTTTTTCCACGAGCGGGAGTAAACTTTTACCGTCTTCGCGACCATGAACGCGGAGTAGAAACCGACGCCGAACTGGCCGATCAGATTGCTGTTCTTTTGGCCGCCTTCGCTGAGGGCTTTGAGGAACGCCTTGGAGCCGGAGTGGGCGATGGTGCCGAGGTTTTCAATCAACTCGGCGCGGGTCATGCCGAGGCCGGCGTCCTGTAACGTAAGGGTTTTGGCAGTGTCGTCGGTGGTGAGGTTGATCTCCAGTGCAAGTTGGTCGTCGGCGACGTCCTTCTCGGTGAGCTGAAGGTGGCGGAACTTCTCAATCGCGTCGGAGGCGTTGGAAACCAGTTCGCGCACGAAGATTTCCTTCTCCGTGTAGAGCGAGTGAATGACGATATCGAGGAGCTGCTTGATCTCAGCCTGGAACTCGAATTTTTGCGGCGTAGCGGTAGACATAGAGAGAAGAGGTTAAATGAGGGAAAACAGAAAAGCCCGCTAACTTTAGCGGGGTTTTAGAAAAATCAAGTCTGCGAAGCTTATGCGTGCGGCGCGGTGCTTTTAGAGGAGTTTTACCACCAACACTGTGCGCAGGCCGGCTCAGGTGCCGCAAAACGTGCGGTACGCCTCCCCGCTTGGCGGCGCGGGCTCGCGGGCCTGCGGATCGGCTCGCGTGTGATCGAAGGGCGAGGCCAGGTCCGCGAGGAGTTGTTCCAACACGCTGAAATCGCCTTGTTCGGCC
>CANIXX010000209.1 GCA_947471115.1 Opitutaceae bacterium
GTCGTCACCGGGTGTTTACCCAGCTCGGCGAGGATGGCAGACATCGGCTGGTTCAGGTCGATGCGCACCACTTTGTCGTCCTTGAGGGTGCGCTGGGCCGCAGGGATGAAGCGGCCGGGGTTGGTTTCCATCTTTTCCAGCCAGATGCCGTCCTTGTTGATCTTGGCCTTGATGTTGCGGTCGGCTGAGCAGGAAACGCCCAAGCCCACGGGGCAACTCGCGCCGTGGCGGGGCAGGCGGATCACGCGCACGTCGAGGGCAAAATACTTGCCGCCAAACTGAGCCCCGATGCCGCTTTGCTGGGCGATTTTGAGGACCAGTTTTTCGGTCTCAAGGCACCGGAACGCGCGGCCCTCGGTGTTGCCGGAGGTGGGTAGGTGATCGAGGTATTTGGCCGAGGCGAGTTTGACGGTTTTGAGGCAGGCCTCGGCGCTGGTGCCACCGATGACAAGCGCAAGGTGGTAAGGCGGGCAGGCCGACGTGCCGAGATAGGAGAGCTTGTCGGTGACAAACTTTTCCAGGCCCTTGGGGTTGAGCAGCGCCTTGGTTTCCTGAAATAGGAAGGTCTTGTTGGCAGAGCCGCCGCCCTTGGCGACGAAGAGGAATTTATAGTCGGCGCCCTCGGTGGCGTAGAGGTCGATCTGCGCCGGCAGGTTGGTGCCGGTGTTAACCTCAGTGAACATGTCGAGCGGGGCGGTTTGCGAATACCGCAGGTTTTCCTGGGTGTAGCACTCGTAGATGCCCTTGGAGATGAACTCGGCGTCGTTGGCGCCGGTCCAGACCTGCTGGCCCTTTTTGGCGACGACGGTGGCGGTGCCGGTGTCTTGGCAGAAGGGCAAAATGCCCTCGGCGGCGATCTCGGCGTTTTTGAGCAACGTGGTGGCGACGTAGCGGTCGTTGGCCGAGGCCTCGGGGTCGTCCAGAATGGCGGCGACCTGCGCGAGGTGCTTCGGCCGGAGTAAAAACGAGGTGTCGCGCATGGCCTGCTGGGCGACGAACGCCAGAACCTCAGGCTCGATTTTGAGGATCTCGCGACCCTCGAAGGTCGTGGTCGAGACGCCTTCTTTGGAGAGAAGGCGATATTCGGTGTCGTCGGGGCCGAGCGGGAACGGATCTTGATAGGTAAACGCGGGCGTAGCCATGGCGACAATTAGCCATAGGCCGGGGGGCGGGGACGACGAAAAACAACCGCCTGCGTAAAAATTACCAAAAATTGCGCCGGTCGACGCCCGTGGTTTGGGGCTGCCACCGCTGGGCGTTACCACTCAATGCGCAGGATTTTTTAGCGAAGGCCGAAGAAGTTGCGCGAAGAACAACGCAGCTACTTGTTAATCAGTTGAATTTATCCGCTTCGCGTGTCGCTGGTTGGTCTTCACGGATAAAAAATCCGGTGCCTGGGTTTCACGCTTTGAGCCCACCTTGAGCCTGAATTCCGAAGTTCATACCAACCACAGATTACGCAGATTGCACAGATACAATCCGTTGGGAGGTAGAAGAACTCAACTTGACCCCCTTTTTCATCCCGTCTTTAAATTCAGTAACACTCTGTTATCCCTGCTCATCTGTGAATTCCGTGGTTAAAACTTCGGCGTTCGGGTTGAGCCAACCTTGAGCTCACGCTCCAGGCCACGCAGCGGGTAGCACCACGGGGCTTTTCTGGCGTTCGTCCGCCCGCCTGCTGGGCGCCCCGTGCCTCTTGCCACCTTACTTGGCCGCCGTCGGCACCGTACCGGCTTTGATCAACACGAAGCTGTCGGGCTGCAGGTGCTTTTTAATCGCCACATTGACCTGCTCCACCGTGAGCTCGGTTAGCTTTTGCGGGTATTCGTCGATCCAGCTCAGCGGATATCCGCGGTTAACGGTCGCCAGCAGCGTGCCGGCCATGCCGTCCGTGGTGGCCAGTCCCACTTGAAAACTGCCGGCAAGGTTGGTCTTGGTGCGGGCCACTTCCTCGGCGGTCACGCCCTGCTCATACCAGGATTTTAACTCGCGGCGGGTCGCGGCGAGGCCTTTTTCCAACAACTCAGGTGAGAAATTCGCCGCAATACGCCAGTCGCCGTTGGTGTAGCTGTCGTTGGAAACACGCGAGCTGATGCCGTAGGTGAGACCTTCCTGGTCGCGCACCGTGGCCATCAGTCGACCAGTGAAACCGCTGCCCAAAATGGTCGTGGCAACGCGCAAAGGTAGCGCGTCGGGATCGGCGTGGCGCAGGCCGGTGGCTTGGCCAAAAATGACGCTGACGTTGGGCTTGTCGGCCATGAACACGGTCTGGTCGCGGTCAACGTCGAGGTGCGTAACGGTGCGCGGGTAAGCGGGGCGTTTAACACCACCAGTCCAGCCGTCGAAGGCCTTGGCGACTTCAGCTTGCAGGCTGGCGGCGTCAACGTCGCCAACGGCAACCAACGTGAGGCCGGCCGGGCCGTAGTATTTTTGGTGAAACTCGCGCAGCTCAGCGACGGTGGCGGTTTTGACTGCAGCCATGAAGGCAGCCGGTGCCGGCTCGTAGTTCGGGTGGCCGGGAGGATAGATGGCGGCTGCGAAGGCTTGGCCGGCGCGGTAATTGGTCTGCTCTAGCGAGCGTTGAACGCGGCCGGAGATTTGTTTCTGGAGTTTGATCAGATCCTCATCGTTGAAGGCAGGGGCGCGCAGTTGTTCGGCCAGAAGTCCGATCACCAAAGGAAAGTCCTTGCGCAGGCATTTGCCGCTAAAGGACACCATGGTGTCGTCGACACTGAAGGCGAGGGTGGCGCCGACTGAGTCGAGTTTTTGGGCTATGGCGAACTGGTCCTGTGCGGTGGTGCCTTTGTCCAACATGCCGCCCACTAAAGTGGCGATGGCGAGGTTGCTTTCGGGGGCGAAGGAATCGCCTGCCGGCAAAGCTCCGCAGAAGGTGACCACGTCCTTGACGAGGGTTTTGTAGGCGATCACGTCGATGTCGGCCACCCGGGCGCGTACAGCCTGGTCGGCGACTCCGGCTTGCATGGCGGCGGCGAGCAGAAGGGGGGCGACTGCGGCAAGGATTAGGCGGCGGGCGGCGGACGAAAAACGGAGGCAGTTCATGGTGCGAAAATGAGGGGACGTTGCGAAGAATGCGGAGGTTTACGGGGTGATGATCTCCGGGGTGCTCAGCGGGATGAACCAGCCGGTGGTGCTTTGGTCTTCGTCGAGGTACTGGTTGGCCACACGTTTCACGTCGGCGGCAGTCACCTTGCGAATGGCTTCGTCAAGGGTGAGGTAGAGTGTCCACTCGCCGCTGGAAATGTACTCGTTGAGGTTGCTCGCAATGGCAAAGGCACCGTCGCGGGCGTAGGCGGAGGCGGCCATCAGTTGGCTAATCGCCGCTGCGACCTCGGCGTCGGTGACGCCGTCCATTTTCACTGTGTAAACCTCGTCGAGCAGCGCGATCTCGGCGTCCTCAGGCTTCACGTCGGGGGCCAGGCTGGCGTAAAGAGTGGTCAGCGCCGGATCGCGGAAAAAGCCGATGTCGGCATTCACGTTGGTGGTGAGGTTTTTGTCGGTGAGACCGCGGTAAAGGCGGCTGTTTTTACCGTTGGTGAGGATGGAGCCGAGCACCTGAAGTGCGGGCATGTCGGGGTGGGTGGCCGCAGGTGTTTTGAAGGCTATCCCGACCACGCCGAGGCGGCCGGCGCGCTTGAGGGTGACGCGGCGCGGGCCGGTCTGGGCGGGCTCCTCGGTGACCACCTGTGGAATGGGGTGGGGGGCGCGCGGGATGGCACCGTAGTGTTTTTTAACCAAGGCGAGGGCATCGGTTACGTCGATGTCGCCGATGAGCGTGGCGGTGGCATTGTTGGGCCAGTAAAAGGTGTTGTAGAACTCGCGTAGTTTTTCGATGGAGACCTTTTCGATGTCGCTGCGCCAGCCGATCGTGGGGTGGTGGTAGGGGTGGGCGATGTAGGCGACGGCGTTGATCTCCTTGTCGAGAGCCTGGATGGGGCTATTTTCGCCGATCTCGAATTCGTTGCGCACCACAGTCATCTCGGGCTGGCGGTCGGACTCGCGCAGCCAGAGGTTGCGCATGCGGTCGGACTCGATGGCGACGTAGGCGTCGAGGTGGGCCTTGCCGAGGTTGGCAAAATAGTTGGTGCGGTCGAGCCAGGTGGTGGCGTTGTACGTGGCACCGACGCGTTCGAGTAACTGGTCGATGCTGTTACCCTTGGTGCGATTAAAGTTTTCCGTACCCTTGAACATCAAATGCTCGAGCAGGTGAGTGGCGCCGGTGGTGCCGCTCACCTCGTTGCGCGAACCGACGTGATAGGTGACCATAAACGTCACCACGGGGGCGGAGCGGTCGGGCAGCACGAGGACGCGAAGACCGTTGGCGTCGAGGGTGTACTCGGAGATGCCGCCGAGGGTTTTGACGTAGGTGAAGCCGTCCACGGAGGCGGGTTCGGCCGGAATGAGCGTGGAGTCCGCTGCGGGTGCAGAAGAGTCGCAGGAGGGACACGCTTCAACGCGCAGGGAGGCGGCGGGCAGGAGGGCCAGACAAAGCAGGAGGCGAAGGTTCATGCAAAAAAGCGGGGGACCACGAGATGCGGGATAAAATTAAAAAAACACCGTCAGGCAAGGTGATCGCGGGTGCGGGTGCAAGCGGGGAGGTTTCGGATTTGGTCTTTCATTGGCCCGTTCGGCCGCTACGGTCCGGCGCATGAGTAAACTGACGCAGACGGCAGCGGCCAAGGTGGTTAATTCGGAACGTACGCGCCTAGCCGAGGATGAAGCCCGCACGATGAATTGGAAACGCTGGGGCCCCTATCTCGCCGAGCGCCAGTGGGGCACGGTGCGCGAGGATTATTCACCCGACGGCGAGGCCTGGGGTTACTTCACCCATGAGCACGCTTGCAGCCGCGCCTACCGCTGGGGCGAGGACGGGCTCATGGGTATCACCGACCGCGAGGGGCGGTTGTGTTTCTCGGTGGCGTTGTGGAATGGCCGCGACCCGTTGCTCAAGGAACGTCTCTTCGGTCTGTCCAACCCCGAGGGCAACCACGGTGAGGACGTGAAGGAGGAGTACTTTTACCTCGATGCCACGCCGACCCATTCCTACCTGAAGGGCCTTTATAAATACCCGCAGGCCGCCTTCCCCTACGCGCAGCTTCGCGAGGAAAATAAGCGCCGCAATCGCCTCCAGCGCGAGTTCGAGTTGGTCGACACCGGCGTGTTTAACCAGTCGCGGTACTTCGACGTGCAGTGCGAGTACGCCAAAAACGCGCCCGACGACATTCTCATCCGCATCACCGTGACCAATCGCGGGCCCGAGGCGGCCTCCGTCCACGTGTTGCCCACGCTCTGGTATCGCAACGTGTGGTCTTGGGGCTGCACGCATGAAGGCTGCGAGGTGAAGCCACGCCTGGCCGCCACCGGCCCGCAAACGGTGGCCTGCGACCACGCGACTTTAGGCCGCTTTACTCTACAGCAGGAGGACGCCGTTCCGCTGTTGTTCACCGAAAACGAAACCAACACGCAGCGGCTGTTTAACTCGCCCAATGCCACGCCGTACGTGAAAGACGCTTTTCACGACTACGTGGTGCGCGGGAACACGGCGGCGGTTAACCCGCTTCAACGCGGCACCAAATGCGCCGCTCACCACGAGGTCACGCTGGCTGCCGGCGAGGCGCGGGTTTTCCGCCTGCGTCTGCATTCGGCTGATACGGCCCACGCTCCCGCCAAGGGCGCGGTTTTCGGCAAAAAATTCGACGCGGTCTTCGACGCGCGTCAGGCCGAGACGGATGCGTTTTACGCCGACTTGTTGGCGGGCGTGAGCTCGGAGCAGGAGCGGATCGTGGCTCGGCAGGCCTACGCCGGGCTGCTCTGGTCGAAACAGTTTTACCACTACGTCGTGAAAGAGTGGCTCGAAGGCGATTCGGCCATGCCACCGCCCCCCGAGGAGCGCAAAAACGCCCGCAACGCCGATTGGGCGCATCTGTTTAACCGCGACGTTCTCTCCATGCCCGACAAGTGGGAATACCCGTGGTTCGCCGCTTGGGACCTGGCGTTCCACATGATCCCCTTCGCCAAGCTCGACCCCGATTTTGCCAAGCACCAGCTCAACTTGCTGCTGCGCGAATGGTACATGAGCCCGAGTGGGCAGATCCCGGCCTACGAGTACAACTTCTCCGACGTGAACCCGCCGGTGCACGCCTGGGCCTGCTGGCGTGTGTACAAGATGACTGCACCGCGCGGGAA
>CANIXX010000210.1 GCA_947471115.1 Opitutaceae bacterium
CGTCCTCAACGCGTGTGCGTCGGCTCGGAGTCGCTGCAAACCGCGCTCGCGCCGTGGGTTGAAGGCGCTGGCATAACCCTAGTGGTTACCGAGCCGCCGGAATTCACCGAGGAATTTTGGGGCATGCTTGCGAACTTAGGCTAAGGCGAACCCTTCCCACCTCGGAAACCGGCCGCTCGGAAAACGTCCAACATTCAACGCTCAACATCCAACGTCCAGCCGACCGACCGCACAACCGCCTCGAACGCTACGTCGGCCGACGTCGACCCTTGGACGTTCAATTTTGAATGTAGGATGTTGAACGTTTTCCGAAACTCCTGCTGCCGACATCCGGCATCCGCCGTCCTCCGCTCTAACCGACTCGCTCCACTCCATGAAACGCCACGCCCTCGCCCGCCTCGCCGTCCTGTTTCTGTTCACCGCCGCCTGCCTCACGGCACAAACCACTCCGCGCGCCGCCCACGTGTTCATTGTCAGCTTCGATGGCGGCAAGCCCTCCGTCATTGCCGACAGCACCATGCCCGTGCTCAAAAAGATGGTCGCCGAGGGCGCGTGCACTTGGGACGCCAAGACCGTGGTGCCGAGCATCACCCTGCTCGCCCACGCCTCGATGGTGAGCGGCGTGGGTCCGGCGAAACATAAAATCACCTGGAACGACTGGATGCCCGAAAAGGGCATGATCCCCGTGCCGACGATTTTTTCGTTGGTTCATCCCCACGGTTTCACGACCGCAATGTACGCGGGAAAACCTAAGTTTAAGCACCTCAACCTGCCGGGATCCCTCGACGAATTCGTGCTGCCTTTGCCCAAAGCCGACGCGAAGGCCGTTGCCGCTGCGTTTGCCGCGCGACTGCCTCTGCTCAACCCTGATTTGTGCCTGATCCATTTCGCCGATCCCGACACTGTCGGTCACAAATACGGCTGGGGCTCGCCCGAGCAGAAAATCGCCTTCGCCGAGAGCGACGCCGCACTCAAGGTCGTCATGGACGCGATTCAAGCGGCCGGCATCGCGGACACCAGTGTAGTTATCCTCACGGCCGATCATGGCGGCCACGAAAAAACCCACGGCTCGGACTCGCCAGAAGACGTCAACATTCCCTGGATCGTGTGGGGGAAAGGGGTAAAAAAAGGTGCCGTGCTCACCGGGCCAGTAAGCACCTGCGACACGGCGGCGACCGCGCTCTGGCTGCTCGGCCAGCCGATCCCGGCGGAGTTCGACGGCAAACCGGTGTTCGCGGCGTTTGAGTGAGCCAGCGGTCGGTGTTCGCGGCCGTAACATTCAAAGTGTCGGATCGAAAGTAGCGCGGTGCTTCAGCCCGCCTCGGCGATTGCAGGGGGCAATCCTCTGCAAACCTGCGGGCTAAAGCACCGCATCACCTCAGCGCTCAATCCGACATTTAAAGAGCCGGATCCTGAATCGGCGTTGTTAACGCCTTTGTGTTTCAAAATGCCATTGCAGGGCCGGTGTTCAAAGGCCCTGCGCCTCGTTTGCGCACGGGCGCTAAAAATCCTGTCCTTTCGCCCGCATTCGCCTATCTCCGGCTGATGTCGTCTTCCCTCCTCAATCTTTATGGCCTTACCCGTGCCGAGCTCGGTGCGTTAGTAAGCGGGTGGGAGATCAGCCCCGTGCACGCGGCCCGGCTCTGGCGTTACCTCTATCTCGACGGTGCCGTCAGCTTGGCCGAAATGCCGGAACTACCTGCGCGGCTGCGCGCTAAGCTTGAGGCCGAAACCACCTTTGGGCACCTAGCCACCACTCGGGAGACCCATTCCAGCGACGGCTTTACCCGCAAATACCTGCTCGGCCTCCACGATGCTCACCTCATCGAAACTGTGCTGATGCGCTTCAAGGGGCGCACCACCGCCTGCATCAGTTCGCAGGTGGGGTGTGCAATGGGCTGCGTGTTTTGCGCCACCGGCCAGATGGGTTACACCCGCCACCTCAGCGCCGCAGAGATCGTCGCGCAGGCCGTTCACGTGGACCGGGTGTTGCGCACCACCGCGTTGGACGCACCGGCGTTGGCCGAGGGCGCGCACGCTTCGCCGCACCACCGCCACGAACGCCTGCGCAACATCGTGCTCATGGGCATGGGCGAGCCGTTGCACAACTACGACTCAGTCATGAAGGCCGTGGACATCCTTTGCGATGGCACCGGCATGGCGTTGGGGGCTAAAAAAATTACGCTTTCCACGGTGGGTGTGGTGCCGGGCATTATCCGTATGACCGATGAAAAACGCACCGTGTGCCTGGCGGTGTCGCTGCACGGCGCGACACAAGCCGAGCGCGCCGCGTTGGTCCCGGCAGCCCGCGCCTGGCCGCTGGATGCGCTCATGGAGGCCTGCCGTTATTACACCGAAAAGCTCGACCGGCGGATTTTCTTCGAGTGGACGCTCATCGAGGGCAAAAATGACGGTGCCGAGCAGGCGCATGCAGTGGGCGCACTGCTCAAAGGCATGCAAGCGCAGGTGAACTTGATCCCGCTCAACCCGACCTCCGGCTACACGGGTGAGCCCAGCCACACCGGCGCTGCAAAAGCGTTTCAAGCGATTCTAGCGGGCTATGGGCTGCCGAGCACGGTTCGTCAGCGGCGCGGCATCGATATCGGCGCCGGCTGCGGCCAGTTGGCGGTGGCGGAGAAGACGAAGTGAGCGGCGGTTGGGCCGCCGTCCGTGTCGTCCGTGATCGATCTAGTTTTGGCGTTTAATCGGCAGGGATTCGGCTCCCAAGTGGCGTGGGGGTTCGGCGCCAGAGAGTTCCCCGGGGCGCGATGCGGGTTTCGCTGCGCGCTGGTTTGTGCGCACGAATCAGCCGGACTTTGTGCCGACGGCGTTGTTGCAAGAGATGCCCGTGCGCAGCGACGCGGTGGCTACGCAGTCGGTCAAATTACCCTTCAGCGCCGATATATCTCCGCTAGACGCAGGCACTCCGCTTGGTTTTAGTCGGCGGGTTCATGCGTCTCCCCATCACCGAAGATCACCGCGCGCTGGTTATCCGAGTTCTGGATAACCTCACGACCTTGTGTGGGGTTTGTGCGCTGGCCTTGTTGATCCTAGTGATCGGCTGGCCGCTCGGAAGCGCCCATAGCGCGATGGTGCAAGCCACCGCCAACGCCTTGCTTACACTCTTTGTCTGCCAAGAGCTGCTGCGAATCCTCGTCCAACCCCAACTCTTGCGTTACTTGCGCGAACGCTACCTGGAGATCGGCCTCGCGTTTGCTGCCGGCTTAGAACTGCTTTTCGGCGAATCGATCATCGGTTGGCTTGGCGCTCAGTTGGCCGACTTTCCTGCTGCCAACGCCACGGTTCTCTACCTAGCTGCCACGCAACTGACCCTGGTGCTGTTGACCGGCTTGAGGGCACTGCGGAGCAATACCCTATTGTCGGGCCGCCGCCTCAGTCCCGGCATGGTGTTCATCTTGAGCTTCGCGCTGTTGATCGTGTTGGGCACGTTACTTTTGAAAACGCCCCAGGCCACGGTGGCCGGTATCGGCTGGATGGATGCGCTGTTCACCGCCACCAGCGCGGTCTGCGTGACCGGACTGATCACGGTGGACATGGCGGCGGTTTTCACCCGCCACGGCCAATGGATTATCCTCGGGCTGATTCAAGTCGGCGGCCTGGGAGTGATGACCATCACCTATTTCTTCGCGTTTTTTTTCGCCGGCGGGGTTTCGTTGCGCAACCGGATCGCGCTTCAAGACCTGTTATGCGAGGAGAACCTCGGCCACATCGGTACGGTGCTCGGGGTGATCATCGGCTTCACCTTGGCAATCGAGATCGTCGGTGCGGTGGCGATTTATGCCTCGCTCGAAGCGGCTAACCTCTTTGCCGGGGACCGCGTCTTCTTTTCGGTTTTCCACTCGGTTTCGGCCTTCTGTAACGCAGGGTTTTCCACGCAGAGCGCCGGACTCGCCGACCCCGCCTTGCAGGGGCAGACGGGGCTTTTTTCCGTCATCATGCTTTTGATTGTGGGCGGGGGCATTGGCTTTCCCGTGATTAAAAATTTGTGGCTGGTCTCGCTCGCCCGCCTGGCTCGGCGCCTCGGTTTGCGCACGGCGGTGGCCCCGCGTCTGACGACCAATAGCAAAATCGTGCTGCTCTCGACGTTGGGCTTACTGGCGGCAGGCACCGTTTTGATCTGGCTGACCGAATTCGTCGCAGGCAACGGGCCGTCCAATGGGGGCGCTTGGTTCACCGCGCTTTTTCATGCGGTGACGGCACGCACTGCGGGTTTTAACATCACGCCGATGGGGGCCATGTTTCCCGCCACCGCCGCCGTGATGATGTTCCTGATGTTCGTGGGCGGCAGCCCGTCGAGTACCGCTGGCGGCATTAAAACCTCCACGCTCGCCATTGCCGTGCTGGCGCTACGGCGCGTGTTGCTCGGGCGCACCGATATCGAGGCCTTTGGCCGCAGGCTCGGCGACGATGTGGCCGAGCGCGCCCTGGCCATTATCCTGCTCGCGGTGGGCTTTATCACCGTGGTGTCGATCTCGCTGTGCGCGTTGCACCCCGAGCTGTCGCCCGCCGACCTCACCTTTGAAGCGGTCAGTGCGGTGAGTACCGTCGGGCTGAGTCGCGACCTCACCAGCAAGCTCGGGCTGCCCGCCAAAGGTGTGCTGGTGTTCGCCATGTTCGTCGGGCGCATTGGCGTGTTGGTGTTCCTGCTCTCCTTTATTCGCAAACGTAAGCCGGTCGGTTATCGCCTGCCCGAGACCACCGTCGTGCTCACCTGAACCTCTTATCCACTATGAAATGTTGCATCATCGGCCTCGGCGTCTTCGGTAAAAACCTCGCCATAAACCTGGCTCAACTTGGCGCCGAGGTCCTCGCGATCGACCGCCGCGAGGAAAACGTCTCCCTCGTTAAGGACGAAGTCGGCGCCGCCATCGTGATGGATTTCGAGGACACCACGCCGCTGGCACGACTGGCCTTGCACGAGATGGATGCGGTGATCATCGCCATCGGCGATGATTTCGAGTCGTCGATGGCGATGACGGTAAAGGCCCAGGAGCTGGGCGCGCGCCGCATTGTGTGCCGTGTGCTCTCGCCGATGCACGCGCGCTTGCTGCGCTTGATGAAGGTCGACCGCCTAGTTGTGCCCGAAGAAGTGGCCGCGCGCGGGCTCGCCCACTCGCTGCTCATGCGCGGGGTAGTTGATGGCTTCGACATGGGAGGTGGCCACGCAATCATCGAGGCCGCCGCTCCCAAAGCCTTGATCGGTAAAAATCTCCTCCAGACCGCCGAGCTTTTTAAAACCCACCATGTCCGACTGGTGACCATTAAGCGCAAAGAGGCCCATGCGTTCAGTAAACTCCTCCCCGGTTTGGACGCCGAGGTGCGCCGGCGCACGCTGGGGGTTGTCGAGTTAACCGAACTGTTTGCCAGCGACGACGTGGTGGTCTTGTTCGGCGCGGAAAAAGGACTGCGCCAGTTTCTAGAGGAAAACGGCGGCGATTAACCTCTGCGGTTTTAACTCACCCACGGGCTTAGGTCCGCGAAGAACTTCGGGCGGCGGAGAACGTTCAACATCCAACGTCCAACGTTGTACAGGCGCCGTCCGTTGAATGTTGGATGTTCAATGTTGGATGTTGAACGTTACTCGGTCAGTTCGGCACTCGGTTCGGCTTAAAGCGCCTTCCACGCCGCCCCCAGCAGCGAGATGAGCATGCCGATTCGTATCGCGCCTTCGAGCGTGAGGATCACCAGAATCCACTTCAGCGGCGAATTACGCCGCAGCGCGTAGCCGAGTAACGAGACCACCAACATGCACCCGATCTGCGGCCGACCTTCGCGAGGTATGAGCATGAGCAGCATCCAAATCCAGTAGGCGATGATGCCCGCGCTCCACACAAAGGCGACCCCTTCGCCGGGGCCGCCTTCGCGCGGATCAATACCGCTTTTAATGTGCTTAATCCCGAGCAGGCGCTCGGCGCTCACCAGTTGCCAGCATTCGAATACAAAAAACAGAGCCGCGAAATAAAGGAGCGGCGACATGGTGGTTAGGGCGTGGTGGCGGGCACCAGTCGGGCCACGCTGTCGGGCAACAGCACGTAAAGCATCCCGTCTGGTCCCGTCGTGACATCACGCAGGCGCCCGATCCCCTTAAAGACAATCTCCTGCTCGACAACCTTGCCGTCCTTGAGTTTGAGCCGGCGCAATTCTTTGGCGGCCAGTGA
>CANIXX010000211.1 GCA_947471115.1 Opitutaceae bacterium
GATCCGGATACGGAGTTTTTAACCACTGATGGGCACTGATGAGCACTGATAAACCAAGCCGAGAAGGCTGACCTCAGAGCTTAATCCGACAAAATCCGTGTTACTGCCTACTAGTAGGCTGTAACATTGAAAGTGTCGGATCCTGAGCCCCCTTAAAATCAAAGCCCTACTTCAGCCTTTTAGCCGCGAAAGATCGCAGAGAACGCATAGAAATACAGGGTTTGTTCTTTGCGCTCCTTGCGTTCTTTCGCGGCTAAACTGCCTTAGTTTTATCCGACACTTTGAATGTTACTGCCGACTAGGTCTCCGGATCATACCATTGATATCGGGGAGCGAGCGCGAAAAACAGTGGGTTGATGTGATACGGCCTAAATAAATTCCAGCGGCTCGTTGACCTTAACGGGCGAGGGAGCGGGAGGCGCGGTGCGCAGAAAGAAAAAACCAGCGGCCGCGAGGAGCCCGCTCAGCACAATAAACCAGTCGCCGTGCTGCACGTAGAAACTTTGTTGACCCACCCAGCGCGAATCGACCTTTACCGCGACCGTCTGCGTTCCGCGAAAATAAACCGTGCCGTCGAGCATCAACGCGGGATCCGTGGTGGTGCCTTTGGCATTCTGCGTGAGGACGGCGCGGATGCTGCCGAACTCGTCGATCCAACCACTCCAGCCGCCGTTGCCGGAGCGGAGGACCGGGCGCCGGGTTTCCACGGCGCGAAGGACGGAGTTGGACGCGTGTTGGTAAGCCGCGTTGCCTTCACCGAACCACCCGTTGTTGGTGTGAACGACCAGCACGTCGGCACCCGCCAGCACGCTCGCGCGCGCAAGTTGCGGGAAAATGTCTTCGTAACAAAGCAGCGGGCCGAAAGCCAAGGTGCGGTCTTGAACGCGGACTGAGAGCGGGGTGGGCTCACGGCCGCGCATGAAGTCGGCGCCGACGGGCACGACTTTTTCCAACCAACCCAGCACGGGGCGCAAAGGCACGAATTCGCCGAACGGCACGAGTTTGCGCTTGGCATAGAAAGGCTCTTGCAGCCCGCCGGACGGATACACGGTGAACACGGCATTGAGCCAGTCTTCCTGGGTGGGATCGCTGGCCGAAGGCTGGCGCGCAATCGAGCCGAGCATGAGCGGCGAGCCGGCGCGTGCGACGAGGTCTTCGGTCCACGCACGCATGTTGGCGTCGCCCTTGATCGCCCACGGCGTGGTGGCTTCGGGCCACAGAATGAGGTCGGGCTTCGACTTGCCGGCCGCGAGCGTGAGGGTTTCGAGCACCTTCAAAATGGCGGGACCCTTCTCGTTATCCCATTTGATCTCTTGCGGGATGTAGGGCTGCACGAACGCAAAGCGCCCCAGCGGAACCGAGAAACGGTGGCGGTTAAACGACTCCTGAACCTGCAGAGACACGCAGATGACGAGCAGGAACATCGTGGCGAAAAACTCCTGCGAGCGTTTGGCCAAGCCCTTTTGGCCCTCGCGGATCAGGCGATGCGCGTAGGCCGTAAAGCCGAGGTTCATAGCGATGAGCACAAACGACACGCCGCTTGCACCGGTGAAGGAGGCGAGCTGCAGGATTGTCATGCGCTGCCATTGGGTTGCAGCCAGCGGCATCCAAGGAAACCCGCTCAGAAACCAAGTGCGGGTCCACTCGCCCACGACCCACAGTCCGGCGAGTCCGAAGACCACGAGGATGCGCAGGTAGGTCGGTTGCCCCAAGATACGAGGAAGCGCCCAGCGCGCCGCGAGAAACCAGACCCCGATCCATACACCGATAAACGGTCCGAGCAGCAAGAGGCCGCCGAGCGTCACGTTGTGCAGCCAGGCGAGGAGAATGGTCCACGCGACCGCTTGGGCGCCGAGGACGGTGAATGCAAAGAGCTTAAACGCCGGGCGCAGGTAGGCCCAGAACAGCGCGGGCACGGCAAACACGTAGGCACACTCTGGGGCGAGGGAAGGCGGGAAAGCGCCCACCGTGAGAATCACCGTGGTGATAAACACCGCCGCCGCCCAGATGAGCGACGAGTGGCGTTGCCACCAGGCGGGCGGTTGGTCGTAAGGATCCACGAAGTCGGATCGGGCGGTAGAGAAGTCGGCGTTCACGTGTAAAGGCGTAGGTTTGCGCGAGGTATCGACGCGTGCAAGCGGCGGTTCATACCCCGCCCTACCTTCAAACCGGATATGGCGGATACTTGCCGAGGGCGAGTTACTTAACGGGCCCGAAATCGGGGGGCGGCATGCGGTGCTTGGTAGCGGCCTCGTAGGCGGCGGCGACGGTCAGCAACGTGGGCTCGTCGAAAGGACGGCCGAGGAAGTCGATACCGACGGGCAGCTTGGCTGGAACGGGGCCGACCAGCTTGGATTGCGGTTCGGTTTCGCCGGGCTCGGCGTTGGGGCCGGTGACCGGGATGCGCGGTTTGTCGGGATCTACGACACGGTCATAAACTTCGGTGGTGAAGCCGGCGGGCACGGTCATGTTGGGCATGCCTTGAGCGCCGATAAAACTCCAGACGAGCGGGCGACCATTTTTGACTGGCACGCGAGGCGAGCCGAGCTTGGGAGCGGGTATGTTGTTCGTAGGGGAGACGATCACGTCGAGGTTCAGGTCGGCCATCGCGTTGAGGACGATGTATTGAACGGCGTAGCGAAGGTGGACGCGTGCGGAGTTGTCGACCTCGGTGTCGCGGTCCTTGCGAAGGAGTCCGGCGCGGCGGTCGCCGAAGCGCTCGTCTTTGAAGAAGACGGCCTGTTCGTGGAGATCTTTGATGGTTTTGATTTTGGGGTCGTCGCGCATGCGGAGGTAATAGCCGAGCATGTGTTTGCTCTGGCCGGTGGCCTGCACAGTGGGGAACTCGCGAATGGTGAGCGCGGGCGGGACCTTGGTGGGGTCCATCGTCATATCCAAAACCGTGGCGGCGCGGTCGGTGGTGGGCTTGCCGGCATCGTCAACGGGGAAGAGCTCGGGAAATTTTTTGGCCATCGCGGGGCTGTAGAGAACGTAGAAGTTTTTGCGGACGTAGGGGGTCAACAAATCGCCCTCGCCCGGATCAATGAGCGTGGCACCAAGGGCCTTCAAGTCGCCGAGAGCCTTCTCGAAGAGGTCGAGGGCCTGGGTGTCTTCCTCGGTGAAAAGTTTGCGGTGGGTGTATTCGCGCATGACGCCGATGCGGATGCCGTCGAGACGTTTGGTGCCGGTGTAGGTGTGGTAGGGTTTGGGCGGCAGACGGCGGGCGCTGGCGGCGGTCATCGGGTCGAGCGGATCGTAGCCGGCGATGATATCGAGGATGCGGGCGGCGTCGTCGACGCTGCGGGCGATGGGGCCGGTGCGGGTGTTGATGCCGCCCTCGATCATGCCGTGGCGGCTGACGAGTTCTTGAGTGGCGGCGATGCCGACCAAGTTGTTGTAGACGGCGGGGCCACGGATGGAGGTACCGCTCTCTTCACCTATGGAAACAGTGACGAGGTTAGCAGCCACGGCGGAGCCCGAGCCGGAGGATGAGCCCATCGGGCTGCGCTCGGTGTCGTAGGGATTGTTGAAGGTGCCGCCCCAGGCGCTTCGCGGAATGCCGGAGGCGTATTCGCCCATCTGGGCCTTCGCGAGGAGAATGGCACCGGCGTCGCGGAGACGTTTCACGAAGGTGGCGTCGACCGGCGGGCGGTCGTTGGCGTAGGGCACGTCGGCTCCTGCGGTCGTGCGCATGTCGACGGTGTCGTATTGGTCTTTGATGGCCATGACCACCCCGTGGAGAGGACCGATGAGTTTACCGGTTTTGGCAAAGTGGGCGTCTTGGGCGGCGGCGACTTCCAGTGCGTCGAGCATCGCGGGGGCGGCGTCCACGGAGTCGGTGAGCGAGCGGGCCATCTTGGCAGGAAAGCCCCAGGCTTTGAGCGTGGCGGGGCGGAGGTTGAGTGTGCCGAGGGCGTTGATCTTGCCGGCGCGAGGGATTGTTTCGATGACGCCGAGGATGCCTTCGGGCTCTTTCACGGCAGTGCCGTTGTAGGCCTTGATGCGGGTGAGGTAGCCCTTCACCAAGTCGGTCGAGGTGACTTCCTTCGCTAGAATGGCGCCTTGGATCGAGGCTATGGAGGCCTCTTCGAGTTTAAACTCAGCGCGGAGGGCGCAGGACGCCGAGAGCACGACGGTGAGTAGCAGGCTGGTGAAAGTGGGAAGTCGGCGAAACATGGAGCCCCGTAAGCAGGGGATGTGCCCGGGTGCGCTTGCGCGAAGATTTGGGGCCGATGCGCGAAAATATTTCAACGGCCGTCGTGGCACGATGAAGCAGCTAGGATTCGATTGAGGCGTATTTGGCGCTGGTTTTGCGGGCAACACCCGTTACGGCCGATCAAGCGCTGAGTTCGTCGTAGGCGACGCCAAGGTTTGCGCCCAGGCGGTTGGGGAGCGGTTGTGTGAACTCAGGGAAGCCGGGGAGGTTTTCGAGGGCGATGATCTCGGCCTTGGGACGGCCGGCGGCGATTTGTTTGGCGGTGTAGTCGAGGAGGCCGGTGAGGTAATCGCGCAAGATCAGCAAGTCGGGTCGCGTGCCGACCACGCCGTTCCGTGCGCCGCCGTGGCCGTAGATGTAGAGAGCGTCGGCCGGGTATTCGGAGGCGATCTTTTCCAGGAGCAGTATCCAGAGCTTGATACGGGCGCCGCCGGGGCGGTCGATGACCGGGTAAACGCGGTTGAACATGAGGTCACCCATGTGGACGACGTTGGCTTTTTCAAACGTGACGATGATGTCGCCCTTCGTGTGGGCGGGACCGAAGTAGCGGGCGCTGACGGTCTCGTCGCCGAGATCCTTGCGCCACGAATCGGCGAAGAGGGTGTCGGCGTAGACCTGTTGGTCGAGGGTCTTGGCTAGTTCTGCGCGGCCGCGTTGGAGCTCGGGAACGTTCGCGTGGGCCACGATCGAGGTGGTCACGGGCTTTAGAACTATATTGCCGGCCGTATGGTCGCCGTGGTGGTGCGTGTTGATGAGGACATCGAGATTGCGGCCGGAGCGGCCGGGCAGGTCGGCGAGGAAACGCGTGGCGGTTTCGGGAAATTGGGCATCGACGGCGGCGACCGCGTCGGAGTTGACGAGCCAGCCGATGGTGCCGCCACGACCGCTGAAAAAGCCGACTCCGCGCCGGAGTGGCACGAAGGTGGTCGTGACCGGTGCGGGCGGCGCTGCGGGTGCGGGTGCTGCGGCGGGCGCGGGCTGTGCGTTCAGCGGAATACGGCTTAAGCCGGCGACGGCAACCGCGCTTGCACCGAGGAGAAAGGAGCGTCGATTCATGGTGTGAAGGGTGAAGAAGTTCGGCGCTGCCACGAACAACGGGTTCCGGCAGATACCAGGCGGTTTAATTAATAAGTGATCGTCTCGCCGGGCAGGGCCGGGGCGTATACGGGGACGCGGAGGGCTTTGGTGGCCTGCTCGTAGGCGTAGCCGATCGAGAGGAGCTTGGGCTCGCTCCAGGCGGGACCGAAGAAACTTATGCCGACGGGCAATCCCTGTGTGGTGAAGCCGGCGGGGATGATGAGGTCGGGAAATCCGGAGAGGTTGGCGAAGTTGGTGGGCGACAGCGCGGCTGTTTCGGCCGCTGACGGTGCGGCGGGCGGGTTTATCAAAGCAGGGCGACGTGGGTTTGTGGGATAGACGATGGCATCGAGTTGGTTGGTCTCGAAGAGGGCCTGAAGGGTGTCGCGAACGAAGGGTAGGCCGTGGTTCACGGCGGCGAGGTAGGCGGGGTCGGTCAGAGCGGGGGACTTGGCCTCCTGACGATAGAGCGTGAGACGACCGTGGTTAGGCAGAAAGCCTTCCGGCGTGGGCGAGGTGACTTTTTCAGAGAGAGCGAGCACGTCGGCGTGGGACTTGGGAAAGCCGGGGCTGGTCGTTTTAAGATAGTCGGTGACCTGGGCTTTGAACTCGGGACGACGGATCGCGTTGTAGAGATCGGTGCGAATTTTGTGGAGCATCTCCGGGTATTTGACGTCCACGAGGATGGCTCCTTGCGCCTTCATTGCACTGAGGGCGGATTCGATGACGGAGTCCACCTCGGGGTCGTGGCCGAGGAAGTCGCGGGCTACACCGATGCGTGCGCCTTTGAGGGCGTCTTTTTTTAGGCCAGTGGTGTAGTCGGTGACGATGTGGCCAACGCTTTTCTGGGTCGCGTCGTCGCGTGGATCGGGTTGACCAAC
>CANIXX010000212.1 GCA_947471115.1 Opitutaceae bacterium
AACAAGGAACTTCCTATGGAGAGCAGCTCTCGTTTTTAACCCTGACGTCTCTGACTGATTTTACTTCGTGGGCAGCAGCTCAGGGCCTCTCGGGGACCAGTGCGGCCTTAACCGCAGATCCCGATGGGGATGGAATGAATAATTTGCTCGAATATGGACTCGGCCTTGATCCACGAGCCGATTCTACAGGGAAGAAACCAGCGCTCAGTGTAAGCGGAGGTAATTTGTCGCTTACTTATCCTAAAGATCCTTCAAAGAAAGATATTACTTATCGGGTGGAGGTATCGACGGATCTCAAAGTGTGGACGACGGTTGGAATCAGTGATTTGCTTGTCCGTACTTTGGCTGGAATTGAGACACGCCAAGCCTCGGTTGCAATGGGAGTGGATGGCAAAAAATTCCTGCGACTCGTCGTAGTGAAAAACTAAGTCGATAAAAACCAACCGGAGATGAGCATGATAATGAATGGAGCGCTCAAGGATGACTTTGAGTGGGCACTCTCAAGATTCCTAATCTGAACCCAAGTCCTGATTATCTTCACCATGGGAGGGGTCGTGGCGTTTTTTATTGATTTATCAATTCAGGGAAAGGATTCGGTTATATACTAAATCCTTGATTCTAGAATCCATAAAAAAGCCCCCCCCCGCTACTATGGAATTTCCTTACCGCCAGAAATAAACACTTTCCCGCTCGCCATTCACATTACGGCTGGCGTGCGCCGGACGTGATGTAAGGCAAATCCAGCTCAAGTATTAGGGGCCCCGATAGTCACTTAAATTAATACCAAAGCGATAACTCGCTGGCAGCGGGGGCAGATCCAGATAAGCTCCCTTTCTCCAGATTTTAAGGGTTAAGGGTTCACTACTGCTGAGTCCCCGCACTGCGGTGTAGGCCGTCCAATTATCAATTCGGTAGCCTCTCAGCGCGACCACGATGTCGCCTTGGCGAAGTCCCGCGTCGCGGATAGCACTGTTTTCAGCCCTAACGATCACGCCCCGACTTGGAGCGGCGGAAGAAGCCGTAAAGCGAACAAGCCCTCCAGGCAGTGATTCCTGTAACAACTCGCTTAAAGCCTTAGAATAACGGGTCGAAGGCATGTTTTTTTGAATCCGCGAAAGAAAACCGAGCAGGTCGCCGCTGGAGTTGTAACGCGCCTTAATTTTCTGCTGAAGGTCATAGGCTCCATCGATATTCCCCCGACGCTCAAGCAGCTTCGCCTTGGCCAATAGGCCAGCGTACGAATAGCTGTCTGCTGCTCGATCAGCCAATGCAGTGGCTTCATCGGCACGGCCATTATTCTCAAAGTAATCAATCAAGAAGGCTGCTTTCGAGGCGACCGTAACGGCATCCGGTTCATACTTGATCCACTCAACGTAAGCGTCCGCAGCCTTTTGAACTTGGCCGTTTTTCTCGTAAAAAGCCGCAAGCTCATCCCAATCAGTTGGATCAATCGCGATCGCACGGCGCATCCATTTCTCGAATTCGACTGGCTGAACTTCGTTCAACTTGGCAATACGACGGCAAGGCTTCGGGTTGTAATCGAGTACGTCCTTATAAGCTTCGGCTATCTTCTCGGCAGTTTGTGTTTGGCCATCGCGAATGCGCAAAAGATTATGGGTAATAGTCGTGTCGTAGGGAGCGATGGCATGAAGTCGCCCCAGTCGGTTCACCGTGTCTGCTTGACCAACAAGACTGGGATGATTCATGCGCGGAAGCGGATCATAGGCTGTCCCTGGCGGTGGATTATGCAGGTGCCATTCGTTTATATAAGCGTGAGGAGGCGGAATGTAGAGCGCGCAGAAAGGAACTGTATAACAGGTGTAGTTCCAGACTTGGGCCGGAACTATTTCGGGCGACTGCAGTATCACGGCGCGTGCGTCATCCTGTGCCGCATGATAGTAGGCCTCTTGCGTTGAGTTCAGTCGACGCACAAAGGGGTATAGACGCAAACCCCAGTAAAATTTATCCGCTTGGTCGCGGAATTTGACGGCTTCATCAGGCACGCCCCATTTATTGTGCATAAAATCAAAATCGACTTCGAGCGTGTGACACAGATGCCGCTGTAGAAATGCCGCCCAACGCCCCCAACCGATGATCCTCAGCGGGTGCCCACTCGATCCTGATTTCACGGCAAAAACCGAGGGGCGTTCATTCAAGGCGGACGGAACGCCGGATAGCTCCAAATTGCGCCCCACTTCCATCCTATAAACCAAAGTGATTTCTTGGATTTCCGCAGGGAGTCCCTCACGTAAAATCGCATGACCAAGCGAAACGGTGAATGAGTCCTCGCCAGCAATTCGGGTCCAGTCGCTCAATGACTGCTGCGCCGGATCTACTGGACGGTGCGCCCACGCACTATCGGAGCTGATCGCTTTGGCTCGTGCTCGAAACCATTCACGAGTTTCCAGCAATGTGGGGTGGATGCTTTCGGCGTAGTGGCGGTAGTCCGAGGTCACGCGCATACGTAGCGCACGTTTCCAGACGCCCAAATCACCTGTGTCGGGCAACACGTTCAAAAGCGCGAGAGCGTCCAGCTGATTATTGTAAAGTGACACCAACGTAGCTTCCGCTAGGCGACCGACGTCGGATGGCGGCTCGGTGCCGGCCAGACGCTGAGCGAACGCAAGGTGTGCCGTTATCCGGCACAGTTCTCCGCGGATTTCATAGAATTTACCTGAGGCCTCGCGCAGAGCGAACGCACCAAGTAAAAGAGCAGCCTCCTCGTGAAGCCGCGCGTTCAATAGATCGCTACCCAGGCGTCCCGAAAGCTCAACGTCCGTTTGGGCCAGCACGGTAGGGGTGGGCGTAGTAAGCGCGCCGATCACTGTCGAAGATAACTCATCAGCAACTTTTTTGCTGGTATCCAATGAGAAGTGCCGGGATAGCGCAGCACTCAACGGGTCATAGGTGCGTGGGGCCCAAATTGGCCCCTTCACCGGTAGATCACAGGTGATCGTAGCAGAACCGGATTTGATCGTGATTTGATAGGTCAGCGTTCCCGCAACGAAGACTTCGTGGGCTGAGACAGAACATTCATCGGATTCCCCCGCAGGGGATTTCCGCGCCAGCCGGAACATCTCAGCCAAATCGGCCGCAATGCTCTCCACGATGTACTGAGTTTCGTTTTGCCAGCTGGTGGCAAAGTTGCGGACAGGCTGGGAAGCCTTCAAAGTGGGATGGGGCAAGACTGCCGTAACATCGTTCCGCTTTGGCGAACAGCCGGTGAGCACCACTAGGAGAAGGCTGAGATAAAGCGGAAACTTCATAGCCAGACCTTTTGGCTCGAATAATTGAGATCAAGCATGGAAAGGCCGATGTAACCAAATCCAGACATTTTTCGCACAAGCTGTTGATGAAAAATTTGATGAATAACTAGGTCCGGATCATAATCTACAAAATCCAGTTCCCTATCAGTTCGATCCGCTCAGTCCGCTATTAATGACCACAAGCCCAACGCGCCCTCCCCGTGCAAAACCTGCCCCGCCTGTTCACGCCTTGACGCGTACCGAGGCGCGGCGTTGGTTGCCCTTTATGTGCAGCCCCCTGTTTCCGACCTATTCAGCATGAAGGACAGCCCCTCCACTCCTTCGCGTCAGATCTGGCTTTGGGTGACTGCAGGCTATTTATTTCAGTCGATTCCCGCCGCCGTGCGTGACGAAGCCCTGCCGGTTGCCCTCAAAAACATCGGCTACGGGGATGCGATGATCACCCGTTCGGTCGCTCTGCTCGGCCTGATTTTCGGTTTTAAAATCCTGCTTGCCCCAGTGGTGGCGGCGTTCCGCCCGCGCCACTTTATCCTCTCGGCCGAGCTCACGGTCACTCTACTTCTGGCTGCCATCGCCGGACTAGTGTGCGCCCAAACCCCCTCGGCGCCGCTCATCATCACCGCGCTCGTCTTGCTCTCCTTCGTTGCGGCCGCGCACGACTTTGCCCTCGATGGCTACTTCGTCACCTCGCTCGATGACCGCAGCCGTGCCACCCAGTCAGGGCTGCTCAATTTCGCCTCCAAACTCGGCATGGTGCTGGCCGGCCCCGGACTCATCTGGCTTGCCGGGCGCTTGATGGACCAGGGCGCGCAATCGGTGACGGCTTGGGCCGGGGCGCTCGGTGCCGCCGCCCTGTGCGGGTTACTCGCTTTCGCCGCCAACTGGGCCGGCCTGCGCCGTGAACCACCACCGCCTGCGGATACTCGCAACGTCAAGGAACGTTACCGCGAGATGTTCTCCGGACTCGTTCAACTCTTCGCAGATGGCCGCCTTCCCGCCCTGCTCGGGTTGATCTTTTTTTACCGTGCGAGCGAGATTCACATGGCCAAAATTCTCCCGGTTTTCGCGGTCGACGTGAACCACGGCGGGCTGGCGCTGAGCAATGAAACGTACGCGGTGATGCGCATCGCGACAGCGGTGCTCGGGCTGGCGCTCGGCGGCTTATTAGGATCGATGGTGGTGGCGCGTGTGGGGCTGGCCAGGGCGCTGGTGCCCTTGGGGATTGCCATGCACCTGCCGCTGGTAGCGGTCGCCTGGCTGGCCACCGACGGATCCCACTCCACGACACTGATCGGTGCGGTGTTTTTGCTCGAATATCTGGCCTACGGAGCCGGCTTCTGCGCGCTCATATTGGCGATGATGAAGGTTGCCGCTGGGCCAGGCGGCGCGGTGCGTTATGCGGCGCTTTCGACCTTTGCACTGATCGCCAACTATTTACCCGGACTTTGGGCAGGGCACTTGGCCGAACGCCTCGGCTATGCGCATTATTTCCTCTTCGCCCTCGTGCTTGCCCTGCCAGGCATCGTCGCCTCGCTCTTAGCCCGAAAGCACTTCGCCGAACCGGCCTGATCGGCCCAACGCCCACCCAAAGCGCTCTGCTTGCTCACCGTGTTCAGCGAGGTGACCACCCGCGTCAGCACACCGCCAAGCTTAGATGCCGACCAAATGACGGGTTCGCCGTTTCCGGTTGGGCCGCCACCCATCCCTTGGCGCTAAAAAACAAAATAATCCTGCTTAGCGGTATCCGCCATCAGCTCATTAGCCTCATTCTGAGATTCAGCCGACTCTTCCCAACCAACCGCCATTTTTATCGTAAATACATGTTTATGTTTTGGGTAAATGTGGCGATTAATTCCCTCCATGGTGAGTTTATCATTACCTCAAAAGTGCGGCAGACTCCTTCTAGAAACCCTGCAAACCACTCTCCTGCTAGGCCCCTTCGCAGCCCTCGCCGGCGATGCCCCAGTCGAAAAACTAGCCAATCTGGAGCTAGAGCAACTCATGCAGATGCCCGTCGAGTCCGTCTCCGGCGTCTCCAAATACGATCAGTCCATCCGCCAAGCCCCGGCCAGCGTCACCGTGCTCACCGACGCCGACATTCGTAATTACGGCTGGCGCACCTTGGCTGACGCGCTGCGCAGCGCCCCCGGTTTCCACATCCGCAACGACCGCTTTTACGAATACACGGGCAACCGCGGCTTCACCCGCTCCTTCGACTACAACTCGCGCACCCTCGTGCTCGTCGACGGCCACCGCATCAACGATGCCATTTACCAACAGGGCTCGGTGGGCACCGATTTTTTGCTCGATCCCGACCTCATCGACCGCATCGAAATCATTCGTGGCCCCGGATCGTCGGTCTACGGCAGCAACGCCTTCTACGGGGCGATCAACATCATCCCCAAAAAAGGCCGCGAGCTAGCCGGTGGCCAGGCCGCCGTCAGCGTCGACTCCGCACCCGGGGCCAAGGGCCGTGTCTCCGTTGGCAACCGCACTCCCAGCGGCGTTGAGTTCCTGGTCTCGGCCACCGCCAGCGATTCGCGTGGAGAGTCCAATTTCGCACTGCCTCAAGTCTGGCGCGACGCCACCGGTTCGAACGCCCTGGAGTCCACCGACACTGACGGTACAACCCAACGCCAAGCCTACGCCCGCGTCGCCTGGCGCGGACTGGAGAGCGAAGCCGCTTACGGGAAGCGCCAAAAGGACGTGCTGCCGACCATTTACACCACCCAGCTCGACCCCACGGCCAGCGCCAGCGACGAACGCGGTTACTGGCTGCTGCGTGCCACCGGCCACCCCCTGCCCGACGCCACCCTCACGGCCAAAACCAGCGTGGATTATTACCACTATGACGGCCGGTTTCTCAACCAATCCACTGAC
>CANIXX010000213.1 GCA_947471115.1 Opitutaceae bacterium
CGACCAGTTCGTCGAGCCCTACGCCGACCCGCTCGCGCAGGCCATGATGGACGAGCTGCGTAAGAACTGCGCTGAAAACAATGTCACGTTCTTTGACCGCGCTTCCGGCAAACAGGGCGTCGTGCACATCGTCGGTCCCGAGCAGGGCATCACCCAGCCCGGCACCACGATTGCCTGCGGCGACTCGCACACTTCCACCCACGGTGCCTTTGGCGCGATCGCCTTCGGTATCGGCACGAGCCAGGTGCGCGACGTGCTCGCCACCCAGACCATGGCCCTCGGCGCCCTCAAGGTTCGCCGCATCGAGGTCACCGGTAAATTGCCCCCGGGCGTCTACGCCAAGGACGTTATCCTCCACATCATCCGCCAGCTCGGCGTGAACGGCGGCACGGGTTTCGCCTACGAGTACGCTGGTTCCACCATTGACGGATTCACCATGGAGGAGCGCATGACGGTGTGTAACATGTCCATCGAGGGCGGCGCCCGCGTGGGTTATGTTAACCCTGACGAGACGACCTTCGCCTACCTCAAGGGACGTCCCTACTCGCCGACGGGTGCCGCCTGGGATGCCGCTGTGGCCAACTGGAAATCCTACGCTTCCGACGCCGGTGCCGTTTACGACGATGTCGTTAAAATTTCCGCCGCCTCCATCGCGCCCACCGTCACCTGGGGCATCAACCCCGCGCAGGGCATCGCCATCACGGAAAACATCCCCAGTCCGGAAACTGCTACTTCGGCCGACGACAAGGCCGGCATCATTGAGGCTCTGGAGTACATGAAACTCCCCGCTGGCGCCGCGATCAAGGGCACCAAGATCGACGTCGCCTTCCTTGGTTCCTGCACCAACGGCCGTCTCTCTGACTTCCAGGAAGTCGCCAAGTACATCAAGGGCCGCAAGGTCGCCGCGGGCGTCAAAGCCATCGCCGTCCCCGGTTCGCAGATCGTCGCGCTTCAGTGCGAAAAACTCGGCATCGACAAGATTCTGGCCGACGCCGGTTTCGAGTGGCGCGCCGCCGGCTGCTCGATGTGCCTGGCGATGAACCCCGACAAGCTCGTGGGCGACCAGCTCTGCGCCTCGTCCTCCAACCGCAATTTTAAGGGCCGCCAAGGCTCCACCACCGGCCGCACCGTCCTGATGAGTCCCGTCATGGTGGCCGCCGCCGCCGTCACCGGTCACATCGCCGACGCCCGCGAAGTGTTCTCCGTCGCCAATAATTAAAACTGAAGTAGCGAGTAGCGGGTAGCGAGTAGCGAGCATGATGCTGGCCTCCGCGAATCCGCCTACTCGCTACCCGCTACTCACTACCCGCTACTTTTAAAAACCATGGCTCTCGCAAAAATCACCTCCGTCACCGGCCGCGCCGTCAACGTTCCCGGCAACGACATCGACACCGACCGCATCATCCCGGCGCGCTTTATGAAGTGCGTGACCTTCGACGGTCTGGGCGAATTCCTCTTCAATGACGTGCGCAAGCAGCTCGACGGCACGCCGAAGGAGCACCCGCTCAACGAACCGCGTTTCGCAGGGGCAACCATCCTGCTCTCCGGCGCCAACTTCGGTTGCGGCTCCTCCCGTGAGCACGCCCCCCAAGCCATCGCCAAGTACGGCTTTAAGGCCGTCATCGCCGAAAACTTCGCCGAGATCTTCTTTGGCAACAGCACCACGCTCGGCATGCCCTGCGTGACCGCTTCGCGCGAAGATATCGCCAAGATCGCCGCCGCCGTGACTGCCAACCCGCAAACCGAAGTCGTCATCGACCTCGTGAAACTCGAAGTCCGTTTCGCCGGGCAGGCGGTCAAGATCGACCAACGTGAGAGCGCTCGCGACGCCTTGGTCAACGGCCGTTGGGACGCGATTGGCGAGTTGATCGACGGCAAGTCCGACGTGCAGACCACCGCAGCCAATCATGCCTACATGACGGCCTGAGGCTTGCGCTCGTGCAACCGGCCGGTCTTCGTGGGCCTGCCGGTTTTTTGCGACCTGCCACCGGCCGCTATTTCGACCAAAATCTCGCCACATGATCCTCGCTGTCATCGACATCTTTAAAGGGGCTGACGTCCTCATCTATCCGCTCGCGGTGTGTTCGGTCGCGCTGGTCTATATTCTGGCCGAGCGGACTTATGGACTGCGCAGCTCGATCATTTTACCCGACGACCTCGTGGATGCGGTGGTGAGTGGCAAGCCGGTGACCGGCGGACAACACTCGGTGTTGGCCCGCATCATTACTTTTGCCGAACAGCATCCCGCTGACCCCGACGCGACCAAGGCGTTTGCCCGTCTTGAAATCGTGCGCATGGAGCGCGGTTTACCTTATCTCGATGTGATTTATGCCGGAGCGCCGCTGATCGGTCTGACCGGCACGGTGTGGTCGCTCATCCGGGTGTTTTCGAGCATTTCCGGTTCCACGGGCATGCCTGATCCGGCCAAGTTCACCAGTGGCGTGTCGCTGGCGCTGTCCGCGACGGTGATCGGCCTGATCATTGCGGTGCCGGCCCTTGTTGGCGGCGGCATTTTGCAGCGCCGGGTGGAAAAATACGCCGCGCAACTCGATGTGTTGCTGGAGCGAATCCTCGCCCGGGCGACGCGCCCCTGAGCCCCATGGCCATTCGCCCCGCAGCCATCGTAGGTAGTGTTTTCATGGCGCTCTTTGCGCTGACGTTTGCCGCTATTGGCATTTTCATGACGGGGTGGCTGTGGCGCGACGTGGTAGAGAGTCAGCGCATTCTCGCCACCTGGGTGGTTGTGCCCGCCAAAATTGAATCGGTTGCGTTAGAGACCAGTCATTCGTCCAAGGGCGGTAAAACTTACCAGTCCACTGCGAGCTACGTCTACACCTACAACGGCCATGTTTACCATGGCGACCGCGTTGGCCTGTCCGGCGGCCTCGACAACCTCGGCGACTACCAGCACCGGATGCACCGTCTGCTTGATGGCGCGAAACGCTCGGGGCGTCCGGTCGATTGCTTTGTCAATCCCGCCGATCCAGCGCAGGCGATACTGAACGCAGAGTGGCGTCCTGAGATGGCGCTCTTTCGGGCTGTTTTTGGGGTTCTGTTTGGCGGTGTCGGTCTGAGTTTGCTTGCTAGCGGTGTCGTGAACGCGCGTGCGAATGCCCGCAAGGCGCGGCTGAAACGACTCAACCCGCAGGAACCGTGGCTTTGGCGCCAGGAGTGGCAAAGCCCCTCGATACAGGCTCGGCTCGGCACTGGTATGCTCGCGGCGATTGCTGTGCTCGGGTGGATCAACCTCGTGACCTGGCCGTTGTGGTCCGCCCTGCGTCCGAGTTGGGCGGGTGAAGGGGCCTTTAAGTGGGTGCTGTCTGCTGCGCTCCTTCTGGTGGTGGTGGTTTCGGGGTTCTGCGTTCGTACGATCCTGCACTCCCGCAAGTACCGCGGCGCGCGTCTTGATCTCGGATCGCTTCCCCTGCGTCCAGGTGCGCCCGTCGATGCGCGGCTTTATCTACCGCAATCCCTGCCTCATGGTGCCGTGCTCAATCTCTCGCTCACCAGCGAGCGGCGCATCTCCGTTGGGCAAGGTAAGAAGCGAAGCACCACCGTGAAAAAACTGTGGTCCCATGAGCAGTCGCATAGCGGGCCGATCGCACCTGGGCAGGAAATCGGCCTGCGCTGCCGACTTCCCGCTGAGGCGGAGTCGACCACCTTAGACAACCCCGACGACCAGACGGTGTGGACCTTCACGGCTCGTGCCGACGTGCCCGGGGTGGATATGAAATTGAACTTTGAGCTGCCGGTTTTTGCCGGTACCGTGCACCCATGAGCGGACTTTACCAACGCCGTCGCAAGCGCCCCGAGCTCAACTTGGTGCCGTTGATCGACGTGCTCGTGATGCTAGTTTTTTTCGCCTTCGTCACCATGCAGTTTCGCTCCTCGGCGACGCTCAATATCACGCTGCCCAAGGTGGAAACCGCTGGGAAAAACGAGTTCAAGGGTCCGGTGACCATTGGTATCTCCAAAGACGCCGGACTCTCGTTCAACGGGCAGGCGACGACCGAAACGCAGCTGGTTGATTTACTCCGCCAGGTGCGCGAATTGGATAAAGACACGCCGGTGCTGATTCGGGCCGACGAAACGACACCGCTGAAAACCCTGACCTTTGTGATGGATACCTGCCGCAAAAGCGGGCTCAACCGCTTCAGTCTGCAAAGTCGCTAACGCCTTCGATTCGCGGGAGGTTGAAAAAAGTAGTGCAAACTTCCAGTCTGCTCAGCGGCTACGACGAGCGCTATGGCCGAGGAAATCTCCGAACAGACCCAGATGGCTCATGTCCTTTTTTCTGCGCTTTCCTCTTTTCTGGGCTTCGGCCTTGAATATTCCGTGCCTCGCAGTCAGCCAAACTGCCGCGTCCAGTTTCCTGTCCGCTTGATATAGACCCGCATGAACCTGATCCTTTTTCTCGCCCTCTCTGCTCTTATTCTCGGCTTGGCGTACCGCTGGATGGGGCGTGCCCTCGTCCGCGTCGCCGGGCTCGAAAGCACCGAGATCACGCCTGCCCACGCCCAGCGCGACGGCAAGGACTTCGAGCCTGCGCGCTGGAGCTGGCTCCTGCCGCAACACTTCTCCGCCATCGCCGCCGCCGGTCCCATCGTCGGGCCCATCCTGGCCGCGACTTGGTTCGGGTGGTTGCCCGCCTGGATCTGGATAATCGTGGGCTCCATAGTAATCGGTGGCGTGCACGATTTTTTCACTCTGGTCGCGTCCGTGCGACATGGCGGTAAATCCATCGCCGAGGTCGTGCGGCAACACATGAACGGCCGTTGTCACCTGCTTTTTCTCTCTTTCGTTTGGATCACCTTGGTGTACGTGATCGTCGCCTTCGCGGATGTCACCGCCGGTGCCTTTACCCAGGCCGCCTCCTCAGCGGACGGGGCAGCGCTCGGTCCGGCTGTGGCGACCTCCTCCCTACTTTACCTCGGCTTGGCGCTCGCGATGGGTTGGCTCATGCGTAAGCGCGGCTGGGGCGAGGGCAAAGCGCAGCTTGTTTTCCTGCCGTTGGTGCTGGTCGCCATTGCCGCCGGTCCCTTGATGCCCCTCGACCTCGCACCTTGGCTGCCGTCGGGAATGAGTGCAACGACCGCTTGGAACATCGCGCTCCTGGGTTATTGCTTCGTCGCCGCGTTGCTACCGCTTTGGTTACTCATGCAACCGCGTGGTGCGCTGGGCGGGTACTTTCTCTACATCATCACCTTTGCCGGTGTGGTCGGTGCGATCGTCGGCGGCCTGCGCGGTGAACTTGAAATCTCCGCACCAGCCTGGGGCGCGGCACCGCTGCTCACCACCGGGGGCGCGTTGCCGCCGCTGTTTCCGATTTTATTCATCACCATCGCGTGCGGAGCTTGCTCGGGTTTTCACGCCATCGTCGCTAGCGGGACCACTGCCAAGCAGCTCAACCACCTGCGCGATGCGCGTCCCGTCGCTTACGGCGGCATGTTACTGGAGGCCTTCTTCGCCTGCATCAGCCTAGCGGCGGTGATGATCCTCGCGCAGCCCTCGGGCCGACCGGATGCAGTGTTTGCCAACGGCGTGGCGCTGTTTCTCCACCACGCGACTTTCGGTCTCCTGCCCGTAGGGGTGGCGCATGGCTTCGCGCTTCTGTGCTTCGCGACTTTCATCTTCGATACCCTCGACGCCTGCACACGGCTAGCCCGCTATGTGTTGATGGAGCTCCTCGGTTGGGTAGGCAACTCCCGCGCTCTGATCGCCACGGCGCTCACCCTCGCCGGTCCGCTGGTGCTCGCCTTCCTGCCGCCGGCCGAATTAAACGGCAAATCTCTCCCGCTTTGGCGCGTATTTTGGGGTCTCTTTGGCTCGTCCAACCAGTTACTCGCCGCGCTGACTTTGCTTGGTCTGACGGTCTGGCTGTATCGCCGAGGGCGCGGGGCTTGGTTCACCCTTGGTCCAGCGGTGCTCATGCTGAGTGTATCGCTCTGGAGCCTCGGCCTGGTGCTGCAAACCCACCTCGACCGCCTGCGCGGCACGGCGCCGGTGGCGACGGTGCAGCATATCGAAGCAGGCGTGGCCGCCTTGCTTGTTGTGCTGGCGGGGTGGCTGGTCATCGAGGCGCTCGTGCTGATGCGTTCACTACGCCGTCCGCTTGCCAGCGCGTCTGCGAC
>CANIXX010000214.1 GCA_947471115.1 Opitutaceae bacterium
CGCTTTTGGTTCTGCCGGTGGCGGCGATCATTGGGGCGATGTTGGCCACCGCCGCCGTGCTCAGCCTGGCGCGCAAAGGTGCCAGCACCGAGCGCCTGCTGCTGGCTGGCGTGGCTCTCAACGCGCTGCTCGGCGCGGTCACCAGCTATGTGTTGTCGCAAGCCAACGTGTCGTTTGAGCGCAACGGCCAGATTTTGTTCTGGCTGCTCGGTGGTCTGGAAGATCGCACGTGGGAACACGCTGTCATGGCCTTCCCCATCGTGCTCGGCGCGATCTGCCTGTGGCCGCTCGGCCGCCAAATGGACCTGCTCAGCCTCGGCGCTGATGAGGCGCAGAGTCTCGGGGTGAACGTGCGCCGGTTGCGGCGGCAACTCTTGGTGTTATCCACGCTCCTCACCGCGCTGGGTACGGCGGTGGCGGGCACGGTGGGTTTTGTTGGTCTTATCGTGCCGCACTTGCTGCGCCTGCTGGTCGGGCCGGAGCACAAACGCCTCGTGCCGCTCTCGCTGATCGGCGGTGCGGCCTTTGTGCTGGCGTGCGACGTTTTGGGGCGTTCGGTGGGCGGGCTGCGACTGGGCATCGTGACGTCGCTGGTGGGCGGGCCGTATTTTCTGTGGCTGTTAAGGAGGTCGGCATGAGCACGCACCCACCGACGACGGAGTTTTTAACCACGAAGGGCGCGAAGCGGCGCGAATATCGGAGCCGCCGAACATGAGCGCGCTCACTCTGCAAAACCTGACCGTGCCGGGGCGCTTGAACGCCGTGAGCCTCGATCTGCCCGCCGGTGCCACCGTGGCCTTGGTTGGCCCCAATGGCTCCGGTAAATCCACGCTGCTGCAAGCCGCCGCTGGTTTGTTGCCCTGCGCGGGACGCGTGCTGTGGCATGGGCGTGCGCTGGGCGAAATTCCGTTTATGGAGCGCGGACGGCTGGCTGCGTGGGTGCCGCAGGAGGCGCAGTTTGAGTTTGGGTATTCGGTGCGCTCGGTGGTGGCGCAGGGGCGTTTCGCCCACGGTGACGATGCGGTGGGCGTCGAGAGCGCGCTGGCGGCGTTGGATCTGCTGATGCTGGCCGAGCGGCCGGTTAACCAACTCTCGGGCGGTGAACGTCACCGGGTTCTCCTCGCCCGCGCGCTCGCCACCGCCGCGCCGTTGCAGCTCTGGGACGAGCCGCTGGCCGCCCTCGACGTGCGCCACGCGCTGCAAGCAATCGTACTCGCCGACACCCTCAAGCGAACCGGCGGCACCGTGGTGTTTTCGCTGCACGATCTGCGCATTGCCCAATGCTTCGATTACATTGTTGTGCTGCACGCCGGGCGCATCGCCGCTCAAGGGAAACCCGAGGCCGTGCTCACGCCCGAGTTGTTGCTCGCCGTTTTCGGTGTGCAGGTACAAATCGCCCCGAGCCTCACGCTGTCGCTACCGCCTTCCTTGCCTTCCTCGTTGCCATGAAAGCCCTCGGCGTCCTCGGTACCGCATCCAACGTAGGGAAAACCTGGATCACTTCCGCGCTCTGCGCTTGGCTGCGCTGCGAGGGCGTGCGCGTCGCTCCGTTCAAGGCCCAGAACATGTCCAACAACGCGTCTATGAACATCCCCGCTATTCCCCCTTCGGCGCTGGCTGGAGTGATTCGCGCCTGGTTGGGGTTAGCTCGCGGGCTGAGCTGGGCGGAGTCGATTGCGCTACCCGTCGCACACGGGACCTGGGTCGAGGTTGACGGCCGGGCGGTGGGCGGCGTCAGTTTTGCCTAATTTAAAGAATTTCCAAAAAACCATGAGCACCTACAAAACCGAGACCGAGGCCGAGCACCGCGAGCGTATGAAGGAACTGCAACTGGAGATGCGTTCCAAGATGAAGGCGGCCAAGGAGCGGCGCGGGTTGGTCATCTGCCACACCGGCGACGGCAAAGGCAAAACCTCGGCGGCCTTCGGCATGCTCACGCGTATGTTGGCCCACGGGCACAAATGCGCGGTGGTTCAGTTCATCAAGTCGAGTAACGACGCCGTCGAGCGCCTGCTGCGCGGGCCGCTGCTCACCTGGGACCACGTCGGCGAGGGGTTCACCTGGGACACCCAGGACAAGGCGGCTGACATCGCGTGTTGTCGCGTGGGCTGGGAGCTGGCGCTGAAGCATTTCGCCGACCCCGAGGTGGATTTTGTACTTTTGGATGAGCTCAACGTGGTGTTGCAACTCGAGTACCTGCCGATCGACGAAGTGCTGGTGGCCCTGCGCGCGAAACGTGCCGATCAACACGTGGTGGTGACTGGGCGCGGGGCGCGCCCCGAGTTCATTGAACTGGCCGATTTAGTGACCGAGATGCGCATGATTAAGCACCCCTTTAGCGCCGGGGTACAGGCGCAGGCCGGAATCGAGTTCTGAGTGCTTTTTTTGATTACAAGGTGAGCTGAGTATCAAGCCGGGCTATGGGTTACTGCCCCGTCAAGGACGCGGGATAGTCACCGGCCGCCACCAGTTGGCTGATCGCGGCGGTCACCAGGGGCTTGTCATCGCGGTAGGTCACACCGAACCAGGCGCCCTCGCTGGTGAGTACCTTAACTTGGGCGACTTGAGCGGCCATCATACCGGCGACAGCGGAAGGTATATAGAATTCGGCTTTTTCGTCGGTGGAGCGGGTTTGCAGGAATTGAACGAGTCCGGCTTCGAGCAGGGGGAAAATCGCTGGGGTAAACCCAAAGAAGTTCATCGAGACGGTTTCCTGGCCGGTGAAATGGGTCCAGTCGCCGGAGGGGGCTTTGCAGCGGGCGCCGGAGGGGGCTTTTTCGATGCCGACCCACTCCACAATCGATTGCAGGCGGCCTAAGGCATCGGCGGTGCAGACCCCGCGAGCTACGCTACCATGATCGGACAGGGTGCGGTCGAGGCGGTAACCGACCATGGCAAAGTGGTGCATGCCGTCGTGCGGGGTGGGGGCGGCGAAAAAATGGGCTAGGGAACGGTAGGCGTCGGCGCCGTAAAAATCATCGGCGTTGATGGCGGCGAACGGGGTTTTCACCTTATCGCGGGCGCACCAAATGGCGTGTCCGGTGCCGAGTGGCTTGGTGCGGGTGGGCGCGACACTGCAACCGGCCGGCAGCGTATCCAGGCCCTGGTAAACGTAGTCCACGTCGATGCGGTTTTCGTAGCGGCTGCCGATCATGGCGCGGAACTCGGCATCGAAATCGCGGCGAATGACAAAGACCACTCGGGTAAAGCCGGCGCGAATCGCGTCGAAAACCGAATAGTCGAGGAGGGTTTCCCCGGACGGCCCGACAGGGTCGAGCTGTTTAAGGCCGCCGTAGCGGCTTCCCATACCGGCCGCCAGAATCAGCAATGTGGTGGACATGCGCCGAACCAGACCGATGCGAAAACCCGGAGCAATACTTTGCTTGAGTAACCCAACAAGGGATCACCGCCTCAGGTCTAAGTGCGGCAGATATCCCCCTCGTCGCAGGGGCAGGGCAGGGGGCGATGCACCGGAATACTTGCGCAACGCGCCGCATGCGTTTTGCCTGACGCCCCATGACCGCCCCAGCCCCCACGCCCGCCTCAGCCGCCCGCCCGTGGGATCTCGGCCGGTGGATTGCCGTGGGCGTGCTCGTGTGCAGCGGCTTGGCGTTTTGGCCCATCACTCGCTGGCTGGCGCAGGAGGTCTCCGGAAGCGCCCAGATTCGCCAGTCCTTCGTGCTGCTTGGCGCGGCCACCGGATTGGTGATCTGGCAACACCTGCGCGAATGGCGGCTGGTGTTGGAGGTGAGCAACCGCGCGCTGCTCCTGCTGATTGCCGCCTATCTGTGCGTGGTCGCTGCGTGGTGGTTAACCCAACCGCTACTCGCGCTTCCAGCCTTCGTTTTGGGTTTGGCCGGCTGCCTGCACGTGGTCGCAGGTGGGGCCGCCTCGCGATTTCTCCGTCCGCTGTTCACCGGCTTCATCGCCTGCCTCGGTGTCATTCTGCTGTTTCCTGTGCTCGACTGGCCGTTGCGACAGATGGCTGGTATGAACGCCGCGCGTCTCCTGCAAGGCATCGGTTTTACTCCGCAACTTTCGGTCATCCTAGAACCCGCCCCCAAGCTCCTGCTCAACACCGGGCGCAACCTTTTCGAGGTCGCCACGGAGTGCAACGGCTTCGGCCTGATCACCAGTGGTGCGGTGCTCGCGGTGTTGGCGGCGGGTATCGCCGGGCGGCGGGCGGGCGCGCTGCTCTGGTTGGTTCCATTGGCCTTGGCGCTGGGCTTCGGTTTTAACCTCCTGCGCATCCTGATCATTTGCGTATTAGCCCCGGTTTTTCCGCAACATTACCACGCGCTGCATGAGACCGCCGGGGTGCTCATGCTGTGGACCGGCCTCGGTCTGGTTGGTTGGCTCGCGTGGCGTCCACCGGTGGTGGTCGCCCGCACGGACTCGGCGAAACCGGTAACTCAATACCACTGAGTTTTTAACCACTTATGAACACTAATATTCACTAAGCTCCGGAAAGCCCGATTAGTGCCCATTAGTGTTCATTAGTGGTAAACCCGATCGCCGCAGCCGCCCTGACCAACTCCGCTCGCCACTCCTTCTCATGTCGCCCCAGCGCCCCTCGCTCCCGCCCGTTCTGCGCCGCTTCAGTCGCACCTGCCTGCTCGGCTTGCTGCTGCTGAGTGCCTGCGCCCAGCCGCAGGCTTATGGTCCGCCGGAGCGCACCGGCGCGTTGCCCAAAAATCTCGTTGAGGCGAGCGGGCTGGCCGCCTCTCACCGCGACCCTAAAATTCTTTGGGCTCACAACGACAGTGGAGGCCAGCCTGTCCTTTATGCGCTCGAAGCCAACGGCACCCGTCGCGGCGAGCTGCGTATCCAGGGTTTGGCTAACCGCGACTGGGAAGACCTCGCTTCCTTTGAACTCGACGGTCGCTCCTGGTTGTTAATCGCAGACACCGGCGACAACGATTCCCACCGCACCGATTGTGCGCTTTACGTGGTCGCCGAACCCGATCCGGCGCAGCTCTCACCCGACCAAGAAATCGTCACCCCAGTTGCCTGGAAAATCCCCGTGCGTTACCTCGACGGCCCGCGCGACTGCGAAGCGGTGGCCGTGGATGCCCGCGCAGGCCTGGTTTACCTGCTGGCCAAACGCACCTCGCCGCACGGGCTCTACACGTTGCCGCTGCGCCTGCCCTCCGATGGCGTTTTGCCTGCGGCGATGCCGGTGGCACAACTTCCTGAAAGCCATTTTCCGCAGCCCTCCGGCACCCAGAACCTGTTGCCCATCCCGACCGGGCGTTATCGGGCGCAACCTACCGGCATGGCTTTCGCCGCCGATGGCACGGCGGCAGTGGTTCTAACGTATGGCGATGTGTTATTGTTTAACCGCAAGCCGGCCGAGCGCTGGGCCGATGCGCTGCGACGCGCGCCAGAGGTGTTGCCGCCGCACGGTTTGGTGCAGGCCGAGGCAGTGGCGTTCGGCGCCGAGGGTAAAACGATCTACGTGACCTCGGAACGCGAAGGCAGCGCAATCCTGCGCTACCGGGCGAAGTAAATCCATAATGGGGTTCCTTTACCCGCGCTGGCGCACCGCTTCGAATAGGGTAATAATCGTCGCCATCGCCACGTTGAGCGAATCCGCCTGGCCCGCCATCGGGATAACCACCCGCGCATCCGCTTCTTTTAACCAGTAGTCGCTCAGCCCGTATTGCTCGCTGCCCATCACAATCGCCAGCGGCCCGCGCAGGTCGGTGTCGGTGTAAAAATCGGTCGCCGCAGGCGTCGTCGCCACCGAGCGAATCTGTTTTGCCCGCAACCATTCGCGCACTTCCGCACTGCTGGCGATCACCACCGGCACGGAAAACAACACGCCGGTCGAGGCACGCACCACGTTGGGATTAAACAGATCCGTTACCGGATCGCAGACGATGAGCGCGTCCACGCCCGCCGCGTCCGCACTGCGCAAAATGGTTCCGAGGTTACCCGGTTTTTCGATCGCCTCGACGACCAGTAAAAAAGGCGCTTTGCCCGCCGCCGGAGCCGGGATGTCGGCCAGACCGCGCCGCCATTGCGGAGCGACTGCCAGCAGGCCGTCGGGGCGC
>CANIXX010000215.1 GCA_947471115.1 Opitutaceae bacterium
CCGCCGGTCGTGAAGTTAAGCGTGCCCGCTCCGACATTGGTGCCGCCCGTGTAGGTATTAGTACCGGTGAGGGTGAGTGTGCCGGTGCCATCTTTGGTCAGGCTGCCCGCACCAGTGCCGATGATGCTGGCCACAGTCGTGTTGCCCGCGCCGCCCAAGGTGAGGTTAAAACCAGAGCCGGTGATTATTCCGGCATTGCTTAAAGTGAGGGTTCCCGAATCAGAATTAATCCGGGCCGCACTCGCCAGTGACACGAGTCCTCCATACGTATTCGTTCCGGAGATATTGCGTAAAGCCCCGTCATTCGAAACACCCGTGCCGCCTAAAGAGAGTGTTTCTGCGCCTACTATAATATTTCCTTGAATTTGAAGAGCGGCACCCGCCGTAACCGATGTACCACCCGCAGTTGATCCTAAGGCATTATCACTTTGAATATTGAGCACGCCCGCTGAAATTATTGTTGTTCCCGTAAAAGTGCCGTTTCCATAAAGCGCCCAATATCCAGCACCACTCTTCGTTATACTCGATATTCGTCCCAGAGCTAAATTAATATCACTTAAGTTCCCCCCTACTTTATTATTGGTTGATGAACTCGTCCCCCCCAACGCTAAGGTATGATTGGTTCCGCCTAGATTAGCAACGATGCTTCCTGAAAAATCAATTCCCCCGACACCATTCGAATTGATCCCATTGGCTGCTGACGAATTTCGAAGATCAATTGTCCTATTAGAGATTACATCACTCGATTGATTGAAATTAATCGTCCCTCCTCCGTTTAAAAAAATAATCTTATTCCCGGCGCCCAGTGAACTATTGACTCCCGATGCGGCTATAGAACTAGCATTTACGGTGACATTGTTATTAATGCTAAAATCCCCGGTGAAAGAGTTACTATCACTCGATGCGGAATTAAGATCGATACCTATTCCTACCCCATTGGTTCCCCCCACGACAAGAGCGCCCGATCCAGAGATCGTCCCATTGAGATTCACAATTCCTTTTAAATCCGAAACGGTCAATGTGTTGCCTCCATTATCGATCGTTCCATTCAAGGTCATGACATGGGAGGAATTTGCCCCATTATTTGTGATTATTCCGCCTGTGGTATTAAAGATGAGATTAGAATTAATCGTCGTTAATAAAAGTGCTGCAGTCGTCTTCACATCTCCACCTGAAACGGTGACCGTTGGGCCGCTTAGGGTGTAACCGGTTGTACTAAATTGTAAGCTGTTCACGGTCGGGCCAACCCCATTAGGAAAAGCAGGCGAAGGGGCCCCGGCAATCGTCACTGTTCCTGATGTCCCCGAAAACACCGCATCACTTCCATCACTCCATGACGATCCAGTCCAATTAGTATTCGTGGTATTCCAAGACGATGAGCCGGAATTCCACGTCAAGGTTGCGGCTGGCATTTGGCGAGCAAAAAGAAAAACCACCAAGACACCAAATTGTAACTTTGAGAGCATGTTAACAACTCCTGCCTTAAAGCATATTACAAACTGTGAAATATTGCATTCGATAGAGTTACTTCCGACTACTTCCGTGGTACTTTTTCAAAAGAATTATTATTTCAGGCCGAGTTCCTATTTACTAAAAAATTAGTTATCTTAGGCTCTTTAAGTTCTGTAAGACGGGGCCTCGCCGAGATTATCGCCGGTTTATTTGCGAGAAACAATTTCCCTATATTATCTTTTCGTTTATTATTTCAGAAGGGGTACAGTCTTTAAGGGGCAGCTATGCGGCAAGTGCCGACTGGTTAGGTCGTGCCGATGCGGGTATCAATCTAGGGCAGGCCAAATGGCCTATCGGTCATGAGAGGGGGCCACTCAACTAGCAACCTAAGGCTGAAAACTCCTCGTTTAGAGGAGAAAAGTAGTGCGCGGGAGGGGACTCGAGCCCAACTAAGAATTCAGGGTTAAGTCGCAAATATACATGGACTTAGTTAATTTTTAATGGATTGGTGTAGCAGTTAACATGCAGTAAAATGCACCAAAGTGAAGTCGAAAACAGGGTGTCTGGCAGCCTTGTGCCAACAGCACTGAGCGAAGGCTCGTCGATCATACATCCATTTAATGCCCTGAACTGATTTCATCGCCAACGCCGAACTTACCAAATCAACAAACAACGCCCCGCCCCCTTTGATGGAGCCCGAGGACGCCCAGCCGAGCCTATTCGTTAAGTTTGCTCTGGCGTTGGGCGCGGGCGGTAAGATGAGGCCGCGCCGACGGCGCGGCGGATGGGCTTTGGCGTGAGCGAAGGTTTCCGAGTAGGTAGCAACATGGATTTTGTCGGATTGAGTCCTGACGTAGCGCGGTGCTTTAGCCCGCAGGTTTGCGTTGTATTCGTCTCCCAATCACCGATGCGGGTTGAAGCACCGCGCTACTTTTTATCCGACACTTTAAATGTTACAGCCTATTATTCTGTGAATAGCTTATAACAAATGCCGGTTAATGGTTTAGTTACGCAGAACACGCCATTGATCCCGCTCATCAAGCACGGCTTCCAGGCGAAGCCCGTCGCTGCGGATGCGGAACACGGTTTTCTCTTTCGCCTGCTCGATGCTGATGCCTCGGGCGAGTGCGTCGGGAATTAGGCCGGGGGCGTGCGGCACGACCACTAAATCAAACACGATAGGCTTGCCTGTTTGCACAGCCTGCCGGGTGTAGGCAGCCCGCCAGGTGCTGTCTCTCTGCAGGTTTTTATAGGTTGGACCATGGCCTTTCCCGCCCGCGACCTCGATCAGGTCGATGTCTACTCCTGGACGTTTAGGGAACCACGCGAGGAAGCCCGCGCGATACTCCTTGGTGTCATCCAGTTGGGCAGAGCGAAACCCTCGCTCTCCCTCGGTGCTGAACCAGTTTTCGCCGCGTTTATCCATTGAATACATTTGCCAGAGCATTCCCGCCACCGCCGGATTGGCGGACGGGCCTACGGTGAGCTCGTCGTGTACGAATAAAACACCCTCCTCGGTGAGGATTATTCGACGGATTAATCGACTATCGTGCGTGCCGTAAGGCGAGAACTCAATCCGGGCCAACGAGTCCTTGCCCTGGGTTTGCACGGACGCCGCTTTGACCTCCGCAATCAAGGGCATGTCCTTGACCTGGGTCCACGCCGTGTTGGCCTCGGAGGGACGCAGTTGCACGCGGGGCCTTTCCTTGCCCGTCCACTTCACGTCCATTGAAAAGGTCGTAAACTCTTTGAGGTTCACGGTAAGGCCGAGGGCGGGCGCACCGACTGAGTCCTCTACTATATTGATCTTCAATGCCTGCTTTCCCGAGCTCGCGTTGTCGACGAGTGAGAGGCCTTTGCCCCGCCAGCCTATCGTGTTCTCGAAATCGAACAGGATTTTTTCCCCCTTGGGTCCGGAAAGTCGGATATTATCTATATACAGGGCTTGCTGATTTTGAATCCCCTGTTTCCCAAACATACGGAGCGAAATCCGATCAACCGTTCGTGTCCCCCCCGTTCCATCGAAGCGTTCCAATGGGACTTTCAGGGTCCTCCAAGTGTTGGCAGGCCACCCATCATCGGGAAACGCGTCGGTGGGCTCAGCCAACAAAACAACGTTGCCCCGGGAGGCTGCTTGGGCATAGCGACCATACTGATAGAAATGCGGCACATGGCCGGTTTCATAATAACCGATGGAGGCGCGCTGATCGAAGAGCGCATGATCACCCCAGGAGAGCAGATTCATCATCATCATCGGTGCGCCCGGCTCAAGCGAGGGCCGCAGAATCAGAAACGCGTCCTTGTCGCCCTGCCCGGCGACCCCGCGCTGGGTGATACCGCTGACGAGCTGCGGCGCGGTCGCGGGCTGGGCGCATTTCTGCCATTGGCTGAGCAGGATTTCGGTCCGGTCCGGAGGCATCAGACCAATGAGGGCGTAGTGACACTTCAGCCGGGCTTCATTGCCACTCCCAAAGGTGGGCGGTCCTTGGCGAACCAGCTGGTTGAAAAATTTGTGGGCGGCGTAGGAAAAGGTCGGGTCGTTATAGAGTGCGGCGGCCCACTCGAATACATAAAGCCACTCCGGCTGGCCGGGGGGCTCGAAGTAGGCGTGCCCGAATTCCGGCATAAAGCCGTTGGGGCTGAGCACATCCCGGAAATTGCCAAACATCCGGCGAAACCTCGGCGACTGGGCGATATCCCGGGTTCGATCCAGCATGTCTGCGAGTGCGCACAGGTAGAGGACGGAGACGGGCGTGTAGGTTTTTGAGTCCAGCCAGAGGTCGCCGGTTTTGATGATTTGCTCCCACGTGCGGTCGAGAAGGGGGCGAAAGCTCGCAAACTTGGCTGGGTAGATGCGCACTGCGCAGGCGATCGCACTTAATCGGGCAAGGTCTTGGTTTCCATCGGTATAATCGCGTTGCTGCTCAAGGTGTTTCATCCCGAAGGCGACGCACTCGAAAAAGGCGCGTTCGTGGGCCGGATCGAATACTCCTTCTGATTTCAGCAGATAGCCGGAAAGCACAACAGGGAAGAGGCCGAAACAGTCGTGCAGTATGTCCTTGTTGCCCGGTGCGAAAGACATCAACGCATCGAACTGAACGAGCGCTTCCTTCAAATATCGCTCGTTTTTTGTCACCTGCCACAGGCGCAGATGCGACAGGATGTAGTGTCCGGAAAACTTATGCTTTTGGGCCTTAAACGCCGTCGTATCGCTCACCCGAAACAGTTCATCAAAATAGTCATTAATCCACGCCTCATACTTCGGGTTTCCCTGGTCGTTAACATAGCGCCTGTTGGCACGAGGGACGGGCTCTTCGGCGGCTGAGGCGGCAAACGGGATAAGAAGTAATCCCAGGATGAAGGCTATCTTGGAAGCGGCTGATTGCATAGGCGGTGTGCCTTGGCTGGGGCGGGGTGGAGAGTGGGGCGGCTTCTTCGAGCATGATAATACCTGATTAAGCCAAGTGAAGAATCGAGCGAGCGATGGGTCAGAGAAACATTAATATTAGCGCCAAACGATGCGTAAACATTGTGGGACGCGCTTTTGAGAATGGCTATGCGTCCGTCGCTGCGCCGAGAGACCTGTTCGGCCCAAGCGGAAATCTGTGCCTCACCGGATCAGCCCGTGTCTGCGCGTGCTCCAGCACGACTTTATTGTGGAATTATGCGTTTATACCTTCAGATGTGCCCCGTTTGTGGCTGATTCCAAAGCATCGGCACAACTCGCTGATGCTGACCGGGTGCCGCTGCCGCGCAACGGGGGCAGCGGCCAAATGTTTGCTTCGGCCATGTATCCGCTCCGCATGGCAGTCACGGTTCGTTGATAAAATCGATAATCTTATAACGATGGCAGACTTATTAAAAAATTTGGTCCGATGAATATGCCTATTATACATACTGCTGCGACTGCGCCCATATTGCTTGTTTTTAGTTTTTGGGCCGTCGTAGCCACGACGGTGCGTGCCGATGTTGTTCCTGCTCCGCCTTTCACTCCCAACGCTGTCTTGCAACGCGACAAACCGATTCCAGTTTGGGGAACCGCCGATGTCGGCGAGGCGGTGACGGTGCGCTTCGCCGGCCAAAGCGCCGCGACCACCGCCGATGCGCAGGGGCGCTGGCGGATTGAACTGCCCGCGATGGCCGCTCGCAGCGAGCCGGACACGCTGGTGATTGCCGGCAAGAACACGGTCACCTGCGAGAACGTGGTGGTCGGCGAAGTCTGGTTGATTTCCGGCCAGTCTAACATGGAATGGGTCGTCCGCGAAACCAAGGACGCGGCGCTCGATTTGCCCGCAGCCGAGGCGTTTCCGCTGATCCGCCATCTGAAGATCGCCCGCCAAGTCGCCGATGCCCCGATTATCTCAGCCCAAGGCCGCTGGGAAGTCGCCAGTACGGCGACCACCACTGAGTTCAGCGCGGTCGGTTATTATTTTGCGACGGCAATTCATCGCGTCTTACGGGTGCCGGTGGGCATCGTCAATTGCACCTGGGGCGGCACCCGAATC
>CANIXX010000216.1 GCA_947471115.1 Opitutaceae bacterium
AGTTGGTCGATTGCGCCTCCACCTCTAGCATAAGAACAGGGGTTTTAATACCAGCGAAATTCAAGTAATCAATCATCGCGCCAACGCTTGCCACACTGGCCAATTCCATCATTTCGGGATATATGCCCGACTCCAGAATGAACTCCTGCAAAACACCTCGCTCCGAATTAGGTAACCCACAGATCAGCATCTCTTTATCCACCGCCTTAATCATGTCATAATCAGTTCCCCGCGTGGGGCTCAATGCGGCTAGTGTAAACTGATCGGGCTCAATGCGCAATTGCTGGATGGTGAGCTCGTTTAAGTATGTCGGCTCTTTGAGCCGCTTGGGCTCGACGGATATCCGCCGCACCACTCGGCGTGGAGTTGTTATCCCGCAGACTGCATGTACATAGCCACTGGGGGTTTTGGCTGGTTGCAGGGTCTTAAGCGCCTCGGCTAGCGCCACCGGATCACCAGCGGGACATTCGATTAGGTCCTCAACCACAAAAGGGCTCTCGGCGCTCGAGGTCCGAGCCAACTGAACGGTGTTAACACCGGAATCGACAAAAAAGCCTTTAGATTTCGCTGAGAAAAACATGCTATCAGAATTGGCGCGCGGAAAGAGGATTCAAAAAAGGCAAAATTTTATACTACTGAAAGTGAGTTAACTCCGACACCGAAGCGCCAAGTTAATGTCTTATGGTGCGCACTCTCGGCGTGTGAATCGGGTAGTTCAAGGCTTTTTATCTACCGTTCAAGCCACCAAAAAAATCCCAGGTGAATAATCGCAGTCAGTAGGCCGAAAAAAACCGCTGCCGGGTTACGGGAGCGGGTTAATGAGTAATTCAAAAAGCAGCAGAAGTTTACTTCTGCCAAGTGCGCTTCTTGTGGCGATTGGACTTCAAGCGCTTTTTGCGCTTGTGCTTATTCATCTGCAGACGGCGTTTCTTTTTGAGGTTACCCATGTGGTGTCAGGTTTGGATTGAAAGTAAGGTGTAGAAACCGATCGAGAAACAGCCTGCGCCGCCTCATGTAAAGCTCAATCTGCCCCTGCCGCATTTACCGGCACCACCAAGCACAGCCCCGTGAGCACCAAAGCGCATTGTATCTGCCTCACCCCAAGCCCGGTCAAACGCGCCACCGCTTGCCGGTAAATCTCCAGTTGGCCCGCATATCGCCCCACCGTTTTTTCAATTCCACCCACATCCATCCGGTCGGTCTTGAAATCGTAAATCGTCGCCGCAACCGCCCGTCCCGCCGGATCGCGCATGACCACCACGCGGTCGAAAATCCCCGTAATCCACGCTCCGTCGAGCACGATTTCAAACGCGCGCTCACGCCAAACCTCGGCGTTCGGATAACAGGCAAAAACCTCCGCCACTGCCGCCGACTTCAGGCAGCCCCGCGCTTCGGCCACAACCGCCTCCCCCCACCCGGCCGCCTCCCATGCCGCCAACACTTCGGGCGAAACCCCGCCCCACTCCACCGCCGCCAGAGCCGCATGTACTTTCGTACCGAAGCTCGCCGCCGCCGAAGTCGATTCGCCAAAAAGCACCGCGCCGCTCACCACGCCGGCTTTGGTGCCCGAGGGCGTTCGCGCCGGATGCCGCACCACCGGCTCCGCCTTCACCAGCACGTCAATACCCGCCGCCACCGGTTGCTCGATTTCGCCTGCCCCAGCAAGCGCGTTGGCCTCAAACCAGTCGGCGGCCCCTTCCGCATACGCCGCCATCCCGCGCCAGTTACCCACACCAACGGCTCCGCCCGCACCGGCGATGCCGAGCGTTTCCGCCAGCAACCGGGGGAAATTATCTGACTTCGATTTTTCGCTCACCGGCTTCGTGAACAAATATAGAGCCCGCTTAGCGCGCGTCATAGCCACATAAAACAGACACAGTTTTTCGTAGGCCGCCTCAGCCTCGGCTTCGGCCACATGCGCGGCCAGCACCGGGTCGTGTCCATGAAACAACTTCGCCGGTAGATCCATCACCCACTCCACCGATCGATCAGCAGCTCGCTGAATAGCCAACCCTTCGCGCCGCCGGGTCGACAGGGAATTGCCCTCCAAATCTGGTAACAGCACCACGTCAAAGCCGAGGCCCTTGGACTTGTGGATGGTCATCACCTGCACCACCGCAGCAGTCTCGGCATCGCGCACCACATGCCGTCCAGCGAACTGCACAAACTCCGCCACGTCGCGGCTCCCGGTTTCATCAAACAATTGCGCCGCCGCCGCCAATTGCCGCGCCCGCTCCCGGCTAAAGCCATCGTCGGCCGCCAGCATCGGCTCGAGTTGACGCAACCAGGTGTCCACCGTGCGAGCAAACCCCTCGGCGTGCACCTGGCGCAGCAGTCCTTCGGTCAACGCGTCCACGCGTCCCCAGCCCGAAGCCTCAAGCGCCGCCGCCAAGGGCGACATGCGCACTTGTTCCCGTGCTAGTCGGTCACCGGGATGCGCCGCAGCTTGCAACAGCGCCAGCACCACCGTCGTGAGCGGGTTATCCGTGCCCACGTGCAAATCCGACGCCGCCACCGCGGCCATCCCGCCTTCACGCCGCAGGTAATCCGCCAGCCACGTCGCTGACTCGTTCGACTGCACCAACACCGCCACGGAGAGCCCGCGCTCCAACGGCTTGATTTCGTCGAGTAACTGCAAAACCAGCGCCGCCCGCGCCTCGTCGTTCTCACCGTGCAACCAGGCGACTTGTCCGGCCAACTGCGGCTTCGCACTTTCATGGTCGCGCCATTCGCTGGTCCAGCGCTGCGCTGTGGGGCCGGGCAAGCGGGCAATCAGCGCCTCGGCGTCACCAAAAACCCGATTCACGGCCGATATGATAACCGGTCCCGAGCGCCACGATTGGTCGAGCCGCCTCTCGTCGAGGGTGCCCGGCGCCGCCTCGTTGTAGTGATTAAAAATCTCACGAAACAGCCGCGGATCACCCCCTCGCCAGGCGTAGATCGCCTGTTTCACGTCGCCGACGTAAAACAAGCTGCGACGCGCCTCCGGGTCTTGCACGACTTCGTCGATCAGGTTGCGCAACACGCTCCATTGGCCGCGGCTGGTATCTTGAAATTCATCGAGCAGCCAGTGGTCAAACTTCGCATCCAGCCGCCAGTCCACTGCCAGCCGCGCCTCCGCCAAATCGTAACCGGCGTCGCCGTCATCGCGCGCCACGTCTCCACTCACCAGACGCGGTGCACCCAGTTCGGGCATCAGCAGCCGCTGCACGTCGGCAAACGTCAATTTACCCGCCCGCCGCACCAACTGGTGGTAAACGGTTTCATAGCCGCGCAACACGGTGTGAATTCCCTGCGTCATCTCCAGCCGGCGCTTCAACTCTCCGGCAAAAACCGTGCGCGTCAGCGCCACCAGCGCCGCGCACGGCTCGGCCGGCACGGCTTGTTTTTTCCGCTCAATGACCAGTTCTGCCGCGCCTTTGATTAACTCAGCCCACGCCTCTACCGCTTTCTCCAAAACGTAAAGCAGCGGGTCCGGCAGCATCGCGCCCGGTGCCCAGGCTTCGAAAGCGGCGAGAAAATCATCCCATCGGGCGCGTTGCTTTTCATTGGCGCAAGCGCCCTCGGCCCAGCGCCGCAAAACCTGGGCCGCCCCTTTCGCGTCACCGCCGCCCTCCAGCCACAACGAGCCCTCCGGCCAGATGCGCGCCGCCTGCCCCCAAGCCGCGCCTTCCGGTGCGTCCAAATACAGATTCTGGTGCTGGTCGATGAAGTGATCCAGGCGCGCCGCCAAGCGCTTCTCCTCCGCCCCAAACGTGGCCCGCTTAAACGCCTCCACAAACTCCCGCTGCGCGTCATCGAGTTCGCCATTTGGCCGGGAAAACAACTCGCGCAACACCCGTTGCCGCTCCCGCCGCGCCCCGTGCTCCTGCAAAATCTCGAACTCACCGCCAAGGCCCAGCTCCAGCGGAAACGCCCGCACCACCCGGCCGAAAAAACCATCCAAGGTTCCCAACGCCAGCCGGTGCATCGCCGCCGTCATCCCGCGCAACAATTTCAAAAAGTCCGCAGGCCCGAGCTGAGGCTCGCCGATCTCCGTCGCAATGCGTTTGGCCTCAGCAGCGTCACTGGCCGCTCGCGCCAACTTGTTTAAAATTTCGTCGAAAAACTCGCCCGCCGCTTTGCGGGTAAACGTGAGCGCGACGATGCGCTCGGGCGGCGCGCCACCGGCTAACAACTGCACAAAGCGGTTGGTCAACGCGTAGGTTTTTCCCGAACCTGCCGAGGCGAGGATCATCTGGTGCGTAAGTGATTTCATACTACAGCCTCCTCGTCCGGCAGGACCGGCAAGTCTCGCTGCGGCTCAACCGGCTTCCAGTCCACGCTCGCCTCGGCACCGTTAAAAAACAGCCCGGCAAAATCATCCCACTCTGCCGGCACATTCTCGGACGGTGGCCAGAACGTGCGCGCTTGCACCGCCGCCACCACGCCCTCCGCACAGCGTCGCGCCGCCGCTTGCAGCTCGCCGTCGTAGCCGCCCCACACAGCGATCCCCGTTTCTCCTGAAGCTTTCGGCAGGTTAAAATAACCGCAGCTCACCGCGTGCCCGAACTCCTCCGCCACCGCCTCCAAGTAGAGCGGCAATTGCAGGTCGATCCAGACCGACTCCTTTCCGTCCGTAGCCACAAAACGCGCGTACTCCGGCAGTGCCGCCACGTCCTCGCTGCGTCTAATCGTGCGAATGTGTGCGTCGGCGGGGTTCACCGGCTGATCCGAGGTTTTGTAGTCAAGCACGCGCACGGCTCCGGTGAGCTCGTTGCGGTCGATGCGGTCGATTTTCCCGCGCACCGGCAAACCACCCAAGTTGATTTCAAATTTCATCTCAGTGCGCTCGATCACCCAGCCTTCGGCGCGTTGTTGCGCCTGAATTTCCGCGACCTTGGCTAACCGCTGACGGGCCGATTCCAACTGCACCACGAGGGGCAAAATCGGCGCGTCGCCGTAACGCTCGCGGGCGCTTCGCTCCAATTCGCCCATTAAAAACCCGCGCAACACGCCGACATCCGTACAGTCGCGTACCGGCGAATCAGGCTGGCCCATCGCCTCCAGCGCACCGTGGCAAAGGTTGCCGAAATCCATCGCGTCGAGCTCCGCCTTATGTGGATCGACCGCCGCCATTTTCAGCCCGTGTTTGAGATAAAAGCGGAACGGGCATTTGAGATAATCGCGGAACGCCGTGACGGATAGTTTTTCGATTTTGGCGTCGGTGCGCGGCGCGAGTTTCCAGGCACGCCGCCACGCCGGGGCGGGACGGGCCACCGCCACCGGGCTAAACAAAAACCGCACGCGCGCGGGCAGGTCGGCATCGGCGCATTGCAGCAGCAGGCGCGAGGGCCGCAACGGGTCGCCCGCCGCCGAGGTTTTGCCCACCAACAGATCGAGCCGCCCGCGTCCGTCAGCGCGGGCCGCCGCCAGCGCGTGCAACAAATAGGCGTCACGGGCGAAACGCGCGGCGTTGGTTTTGAGCCCAAGGCGGGCGCGCAGCGACTCCGGCAAAAAGGGATCTCCCACCACCGCATCGGGCACGCAGCCGTCGTTAAAACCGGCCACGATGAGGTGCGGCACGTCGTCCCACAGCAGCTCCAGCCAACCCTGCAACTCGACGGCGCCCGCGGGCTTTTCATCGAAACGCTGGCTATCGCCGAACGCACGCAGGGCCAGCTCCCAGACCTCGGCTGAGACTAGCCCTGGAAAGCGTTTCACCGCCTCCTCCAGCTCGGCCAGCACCTCGCCCCAGCCTTGTGCGGCCTCGACTGCGAGTGCGTCCTCGGGCACCGCGAGGTTGAAACGGCGGTTTTTAAAAATATCGGTGAGCACGCGGCGCACGTTGGCGGGAAATTCCCCGGCGCGCAGCGTGGTACGTAGGCGGGACACTGCGGTGAGAGCGAACAGCAACGCGGTTCGTTGCGCGACGCGAAGCGGATCGACGGG
>CANIXX010000217.1 GCA_947471115.1 Opitutaceae bacterium
ACGGAGTTTTTAACCACTGATGGGCACTGATGAGCACTGATAAACCAAGCCGAGAAGTCTGACCCCAAACTCAGCACCTCGATCCGACACTTTAAATGTTACTACCTACGAGAGCAGCCTAGTGAAGCCGCAGATCTTATAATGACGAATATACCTCAGCACCCGATCACCAGACCATAAACTGAAGCGCCGGCTTACTGGCGAGCGAGGAAGGTGGACCATTGTTGAAACATGGGTTGCAGGTCCGTGGCATTGATGTCCGGCGAATACAGCTCGAAGTAGGTGCAGCCGAGCTCAACAAAGGCGCGGTCGAGTGCGCCATTTGGGTTTTTTGACGTTACGTTCTCCGCGTAGTTAAAGGGCCGCTTCCATGAAGTCAGCGCCTGGAGCATCACCGCATTTGGTGCCTGTACGCCGACCAAAAATGAACCCAACGAAAGTGGATTTGGTCCTATGTCGCTCCAGGTTTCCTGAAACAGTCCAAGCCCCGCTTTGCCTGTACCCATAAAATCGGTCTTGAGTTGCGCCATCACCGCCTCATCCAACGGGTTCACGGTATCGGAATCCTGCATCTTAAAAAAGCCAATGAAGAGGTAATCTTTTGGAAACGCGTCTCGACACGAGCGGACACTCGACGCAACTGCTGTGATGAACTTGTTCCGCGTGTAATCCGGCTTTTTCACTAACTCGCCCTTGATGTCGCGAATGGATTGGAGTCCGACGACGGGGGCATTGATGGCCGTCAATGTGGGGTGGTCACTCAGCGCAACCTTACGCTTCGACACCGCATCCCAGACTTGGTGTTTGGCGAGTGCGTTGAGCATGGCCTTCCATTGGGCTTGGGCCAACGGATCCCATGGCGTCGGGGCTTTCCCCATGTTGGTGTTAAACGTCGAGCTGGCGCCAGTGAGTATATACGCAGGTGGCACAGAGGCGAAAATCGACAAGGTCAGTTTGAGGTTTTTCGACTGAAGCGTACTGATCGCTTCAGTGATAGCTTTGAAATCGTAGACGCCTTTGCTTTTTTCGATGTCGCTCCAACCGATCCTTAGCGAAAAGCCGCTGAGGAACGTGGGGAGCTTCATTTTGGCTACCGGCGTAGTGCCATCATTTAATAAATAAATGCCTTTGGGTGCAGGTGGAACTGTTGTTTGAGCAAACGCAGGGGAAAGCGTGCCGAAGATCAGGGCTGTGAGCAGGAGAGGTACGGTAGTCATCGCACCGATAATTTACCCCACCTGGACAGGAATGCATACAGGGTGATCTGCTCAGGCTGGCGGGGCTACATTACCCATTTGGCGTGGGTTAAATTGAGGTGGACACCCGAAAGGAGGGCTCGTCGAGTTGGTCACCGAAGAGCGTTTACACGGTCAATATAGAAGCTGTGGCACAGGCCGATTACGGCGGCCTGGTCGCATGAACTCTGCTGAACCCAAACCGAACGAATGGGGACTCGGTAAGCCTTGTGCGGGAAAATCGCCTGCACGGTTTGACGAGGGGGTGAGCCACGTTAGCCGGGCACCGTCTCTTGGCTCGCTCAACTTTGCTTAACGACGCAGGGAGTTTCCCTCCGTGCAACCGCCTGCTGGCTAAGGGCGTTTCACGCCAACTCCAGGCACGGGTAATGCCGTGAAAACACGCGCGCTGTTGTTTCGTTTTGAGTCACGTTTTTGAAGAGCGCTTCGTTTTTGAAGTAGGCCGGTAAGTTGCCGGCATAGTTGGTGGCGCCATGGAACTGATGAATCGCAAAGGGCGAGTCGATGACTCGCACGTCCATGCCGCTTCGCACGATACGCGTCAGCAGTTCGTTGTCATCAAAGGCTATGCCGTTAGCGTACCGTTCGTCAAAACCACCCAGCGCCGCCAAATCTTCGCGGAGCATGGCGCTGCAAAAATGCAGGCGGTTCGCTTTGTGCTTTGAGTGGTTGTACCAGCCGGTCTCGGCATCCCCAACCGTGCCGCGATTGACCATGGGCTGGAGTACCCCGAACAACCTCGCGGCGTGGTCGGGAGCGGAGAAATCCACGGCTCGCACGCGTCGGGTCAGCTCCTCGTCGGCGGAGTAACAGCCGAAATTCAAATAGGTCCCGGGGCGGATCTGGCTCACGGCGGTCCCGAGAATATCGCCGCAGTGCACACACTCGGGATTTTGGATGACGACGATGTCACCCCGAGCGCGGTTGAAGGCCATGTTGAAGGGGATGCAGGGGTTGCGCCACCACTTCTCCTCGGGTTGCACCTTTACGACGGTGACGTTGAGGTCGAACAAGTCGGGCACATCGTCGATTTGTTCACTGGCGCGGGATGCATCGTCCACCACAATCACCTCAAGATCGTGTTTGTGCGGCGAGGCGGCCAGCGATTGCAGGGTGGTCAGAAACAGTGCGCGGCGGTTGTAAAAAGCGGTGACGATGGAGAATTTCATGGCGCAGGTTGATGAAATGTGGGGATCAGCTCCGGTGACGGTGACTGAGTAAAATGCGGGCGACAGTCGAGGCGACGTTGGGCTGCGTGTATTCAGGCGGCGGTGTCCAGTTACCCCGCGTGGCGAGGGCCAGTTTGATGCCGCTTAGCAGCAGCGTCTCACTGTCACCGGCGAGGATGTTGCTGCCACACTCGGAGGTCTCGGGCCGCTCGGTGACGTCGCGGATAGTGACATTGGGAATACCAAAAATGCAGGCTTCCTCCTGCACCGTGCCGCTGTCGGTGGCGATGGCGAGGGCGTGTTTTTCCAGATGAATGAAGTCGAACAGACCGAAGGGTTTTTCCAGGCGGATCAATTTGGGGTCAACGGTGATACCCGCCCTTCCAAGGCGGTCGGCGGTGCGCGGGTGGACGCTCACGACCACCGGATGCCCATATTCACGGGCCAGGGTTGTTAAGGCGGCGAAGTGCCGGCGCAGGCGCTCGGGCGAATCGGTGTTTTCGGCCCGGTGCAAGGTGACGAGAAAATAGCCGCCTTTCTTGAGTTTTAGCCGGCGCAATACGGTGCTGCGCGCGATCTTCGGGGCGAAATGTTCGAGTACCTCAAAAATGGGGTTGCCGGTGCGAAAGATGCGTTCGCGGCGGATGCCCTCGGCCACTAGGTTTTCCACGCTGCGCTCCGTGTAGGGCAGCAACACGTCGCTACAATGATCGATAATGCGGCGGTTTACCTCTTCGGGAACGCGGTTGTCGTAACAGCGGTTGCCCGCTTCCATGTGATAAACGGGTATGCCGCGCCGTGCAGCCACAATGGCGGCGAGGCCGCTGTTCGTATCGCCAAGAATCAGCACGCGGTCGGGTTTAACTTCCGCCAATAAAGCGTCGGCCTTCGCGAGCATCTGGCCGGCTTGTTCACCAAACCCATTGCCCTTCACGCCGAGATGATGATCGAGCTTGCGCATCCCAAGATCGTGCAGAAACACATCGCTCAGTGCCGGATCATAGTTCTGTCCGGTGTGCACCAGCACTTGCTCGGCGTGTTCATCGAGGAGTTTAATGGTCACACAGAGCCGGATGATTTCCGGACGCGTGCCAAACAAGGTCATGATTTTCATAGGTACAAATAGCTGAGCGGGGCGGATTAAGAAGCGGTGGCGAGTTCCCCCATCATCGCAGACCAAGTCGGTGGGAGATAACCGGTCGCCGTGCGGAAGCGGGTGGAGTCTAGGCTGCGGTCACAAATCAGGGTGTCGTCGGGCACGATTTCGCCGTTCCAATGGAAGGCGTCCTTCGCGAGTAACAGCAGTTCGTATTTACTGATAACTTCGGCTGATACCTGCCACAGACCGTGCAACTGTGGATGGCGGAGCAGGACGTGCTCTATGATCCGCGCCAGTTCCAGCGTAGTAAACCCCGTGTAGAGAGCTCGGCGGTAGCCCTTGATGGTGTGCCCACGCTGGCTGAGAAACCAATCGATGAGGCCGGAGTGGGTGCTCAGTTCCCGGCCGATAATCGAGGTGCGAAGGGTCAAGCCCTGCGGTCCGCCGAGCTCGCCCAAAAGTTTGCTGCGTCCATAAAGATCCTCGGCGTCGGGCACATCCTGCTCCGTATAGGAGCCCTTACGCCCAGAAAACACACAGTCGGTGCTGATATGTATCAGCCGTGCATCGTGTTCCATGCAGAGTCGGTTCAACCGATGCGGCAGCAGCGAATTAATCGTGATACTGACCAGGGGATCGTGTGCCTCGCGGAGCTGTTTGATGATGCCGACACAATTAATCACAGCCTGCGGGCGCGCCCGGCGAAACACCTCGGCCAAAGCGTCATCTGAGGCTACATCCACTCCGGTGAGGGTGCGTTCCGCTTCAAATAAGCGGTGTTCGCTATAAGTCTCCAACGGCTGCCGCAGGGTGACCCAGACCTCATGGTCGCGCTGCCATTGGCGCCAGAGTTGGTGCCCCAACATGCCTGCTCCGCCTAGGATCAGAATGCGCATGGTTGTGAGCTATGAAGGCCGTTCAACCGGAGATTGGCCGCGCCGTCTCGGGGTGCTCGCAGGCTTTGCGCACGTCACTCAGGCGCAACAACAGTTGACTCATGCTCTCCAAGTCGAGGCGCGTGGTGTTATGGGAATTGTAATCCACCTGCTCGGCTTGCCGCTCGACGCCCTTGGTGAAAAAGTTGCTGTAATTGAGGTCGCGGTTGTCGGCGGCTACGCGGAAATAGTTACCGAGATCCTCGGACTTCGCGTTTTCCTCACGTGTGAGCAGGGTTTCGTAAAGTTTTTCGCCATGCCGAGTGCCGATGATGTTCACCGGATTATCCACTTTGAGCAGCCGCTTGAGCGATTCGGCGAGCGTCACGAGCGTGGCGGCGGGAGACTTTTGGACAAAAAGATCGCCTGGCTTTCCGTGCTCAAAAGCGAACAGCACAAGGTCGACCGCATCGTCGAGCGTCATCATAAAGCGCGTCATATTGGGATCGGTCACCGTGAGCGGTTTACCTGCCAACAATTGCGAGAGGAAGAGCGGGATGACCGAACCGCGCGAACCCATGACATTGCCGTAGCGGGTGCCACAGAAAGTGAGGCCGCGCGTCGCTGCTGTGCGGGAGCGAGCCACCATGACTTTTTCCATCATCGCCTTGGAGATGCCCATCGCGTTGATCGGATACGCGGCCTTGTCGGTGCTGAGCACCACAACGCGCTTAACCTCGTTGTCATAGGCGGCCTGCAACATGTTGTCGGTGCCGAGCACATTGGTACGAACAGCCTCCATCGGATAAAACTCGCAGGAGGGCACCTGCTTAAGCGCGGCGGCATGAAAGACAAAATCTACGCCGGCCATAGCGTCCTGGAGGCTGTCTAGATTACGCACATCGCCGATGTAAAACCGTAGATTGGAGCTGTGGTAAAGCTGACGCATGTCATCCTGTTTCTTCTCGTCGCGTGAAAAGATCCGGATTTCCCCGATGTCGGAGTTGATGAACCGGTTGAGGAGTGCGTTGCCGAAGCTGCCGGTGCCCCCGGTGATGAGGAGCGTCTTATTGGTAAACATTGGATTTCTGGATGCGACTAGCTTTGGGTGTTGAAAGGAGCTGGCAGAGCAGGGGACGTGGATCAAAGCCGCCACGGGTTTGGGTGAAACCCGCTTTGATTGCGGTGGTGAGGTCGTCTTTCGCGGGTGCAGTCGGATCGGAGCCTAATTGAAGAGCCACAATCTCTTGGTAGATCCGGCCGAAATCGCCACCGAAAAATGCGCCAATTCTCTCAGCTTCGGTATTTTGCAGGAAATCGATAAGACCGTTTTTGAGTGCGTGCAGCTGTTCCAGGAGTTCGGGATTATTGGGATCGTCCTTGTGGGCTTCGATGATCGCTTGGATGTTGGCTGCTTCTTCCTCAGTAAAAAGGTTCTCAGCGGGCATCGGTGAGAGCGGTGTCTCCTCAGGCTGATTCGGTGTCGTGCATTGCGTCGGTGCCTCCGCCAGCATTGCCAGCACCT
>CANIXX010000218.1 GCA_947471115.1 Opitutaceae bacterium
GGTAACAGCTACAATGGCACCACCTCGGTGTCTGCCGGTACGCTCAATCTGACCGGCTCCTTGACCGGCAACACCGCGATTTCCACCAGTAGCACCGGCATTTTCACCCAGAGCAGCACCGGTGTGATCAGCGGCACCTCCACGTTTACCCAAGGTAGCAGCGGCACCAGCGTGCTAGCGGGCGCCAACACCTACACCGGCGCGACTGCCGCCAACGCCGGCATCCTCGACCTCGGCGGTGGCACGGCCAATGGCTCGATCGCCTCCGCGACGCTCAACCTCGGCGGGGGTGCCTTTAATTATACGCGCACTGGCAACACTACCCAAACCTTCACCACCACCAACATCACGGGGGATTCTTCTGTTTCGGCTGTCTCCGGCAATACCCTGAATTTGGGGCAAATCGTGCATGGTGCGGGCGGCGTGATCGATTTCGGCAGCACCGGTGCTGGCACGGTGACTGCCCTGACCACGAGTAACACCAATGGTATTATCGCCGGGGCCGTTTTTAGCGGCACCACTTGGGCCGTCGCCAACGGCCTCGGCACCGGCATCACCGGATTAGCCTCCTACACCACCGATACTTGGTCCGCAGCCGCCAACGTGGACATCACTGCCAACAGCTCACAGACCAGCGGCAGCACGGCCAATAGCCTGCGCTTCAATACCGCCGGGGCCAACACGGTGACTCTTGCGGGCACCAACACCCTCACCAGCGCCGGTATTCTCGTTACGAGCGCGGTTGGTAGTAATGAGTCCTTCATCACTGGCGGCACTCTGCAGGGGGCAAGTGGCAAGGACTTGGTGGTGATTCAGAGTAACGCCGGCGGTGCCCTGACCATCGGCTCGGTGATCCCGAATAACACCTCGGCCACCGGCCTGACCAAGTCGGGCGCGGGCACCCTGAACCTTTCCGCCGCAGGCAACAGTTACACCGGCGCGACCAAAGTGAGTGCGGGCACGCTCAACTTGACCGGCTCCTTGACTGGCAGCACCGCGATTTCCACCAGTGGTACCGGCGTGTTTAGCCAGAGTAACGTCGGCGTGATCAGCGGCAGCTCGTCGTTTACCCAAGGCAGCAGTGGCACCAGCGTGCTCGCCGGCAACAACTCCTACACCGGTGCCACCACCGTCAGCACGGGTATTTTAAATATCCAACACGCCAACGCTCTTGGCACCACCGCAGGTAGCACCACGGTCGCTACGGGCGCTCAATTGCAATTGCAGGGCGGAATAACGGTGGCCGAAGCCCTGGTCCTGAACGGGAGCGGCATCAATTCAGATGGAGCACTGCGCAGCCTGTCGGGAGACAACACATTGTCGGGTGCTCTCACTTTGAGCACCGGCTCTATGTTTGTGGACGCCGGATCGAAGCTCTCGATAACCAACACGGTCACTATCCCAGTTAACCAGATCACTTTACTCGGCGGCGGAGATTTTAACATTTCCGGTAACATCACGGGGCCCCGGCTCGATGTCGGCAGTAGTTTGAACGGGTTCACCGGATCGGTGACCTTAAGCGGCGATAACAGCGGCCTGAACAACGGCTCGTTCAATCTTCTAAGCGGCATGGTCAACCTCAACAGCGCTACGGCGGCAGGCGGGTCCACCACTTTGTTGCAATTTAATGTAGCGGCCGGCATTAATAACACCAGCGGTGCGCCCATCACCTTGGTGAACAACCAGCCGATCGTTTTTTCTAACGTCACCAGCCCGGTCACGACCTACAGCACTGCCGCGGGCACAGTTAACAACAGCATCAACCTGGGTGCCGGCGACGTGAGCCTTCGTAGTTTCACCCTAAATATGAACGGTGCCGGATCGCTCACCTTTGGGGGGGGGGCTACCAATGTTGGAGTGGGCAACATCGTCGTCACGGTTAACAACGGGGCCTCGGCCAGCGGCACATTCGGTGCCGTGACCTTGGGCGGGCTTGCCCTCAGCAGTAGCACTGACACCACCGCGCGGACGGTGACCCTTGGCGGCAGCGGCACGGTGAATATCACCGGAGCGGTCACCAATGGTAACGCTGCCGCAAGCCGATTAACCAAATCCGGCACCGGCATCCTCAGTCTCAACGCCGCCAACACCTACACCGGCGTGACGAGCGTCGCCGGTGGCACCCTGGTGGTTAAAAATAGCGGCAGCGGGTTCACCCAAGCACTCAACGCGCTCACCCTCGCCGGGCCCGATGTGACCTTCAAATCCGAACAGATCGGCACCGGCACCCTCAGCACCTCCTTCACCTCGTTGACCGCGCGTACGGCGGGCAATACGGCAAATATCATTTCCACGGGCGGCACCAACGGGGGGGACAACCTGATCCTGATCACCGCCCAGGGCGCCGGCTTTATCGACAAGGGCGTGTATTTCAACGGTGCTGACTTTGCCGCCATGAATGCCGCCGGCACCTTTGTGCGCGGGTTGAACTACGCAACCAGCGGCGGGGATGCGAACACCGCTGACGTCAATACAGTCACCGCGAGCAAACACGTTAAACTCACCAGCACGCCCGCCTCGCAGGCTGCCAACACCACGTTGCTGTCGCTGAACCTGGCCGGCAGCGGCGTGGATTACACGATGAACGGGGGGACGACCCTCACCGTCCCCGGCATCATCAAGTCCGGCGGCGGCAGCCTGAGCACGATCAGTGGCGGCACCGGGTTAACCGCCGGCACGAATACGGAGTTAGTGGTGCGCACCGACACGACCGCCGACCAGTTGGTCATCAGTTCGGCCCTCACCCAGGGTAGCGGCCAGCTGACCAAGTCGGGTGCCGGCACGCTCACGCTGAGCGGCACCAACACCTACACCGGTGCGACCAACATCAACGGCGGCACCTTAAGCATTGCTAGCAACGTGAACCTAGGGGCGGAGGCCAGCGGCGGCAGTTTGAACCTTAATGGCGGCACCTTGCAGGTGATCGGGACCTTCGGCCTTTTTAACGGGTCGGCGGGGACCAATAACAGGGCGGTGGTGCTGACCAATGCGTCGAGCGTTGAGGTCACCGGCAGTAACACCCTGACGGTGGCGGGGGTGGTCAGCGGCGCGGGCAGTTTCACCAAGACTAATACGGGAACCCTTAGTCTCACTGGCGCCAATAGCTACACCGGGGCGACCACCGTTGCCGCCGGCGTGCTGAATCTGCAAAACACCACCGCGCTCGGCACTGTGGCCGCCGGAACCACCGTGGTCAGCGGCGCGGCCATCCAGCTGCAAAACAACATCACCGTGGGCGCAGAGTCACTGACCCTGTCCGGCACCGGCGTGGCCAACGACGGCGTTCTGCGCAACGTGTCCGGCGCCAACATCTACGGCGGCCTCATAGCGTTCGGGGCCGCCAGTCGGATCAATGCCGACGCCGGGTCGCTGACGCTTTCCAATACTGGCACGATAACCGGGCCCGGCTTCGACCTGACTGTGGGCGGGGCCGGCAACACCACGTTCGCCGGTATCCTCGGCACCACCAGCGGCGGGCTGACCAAGGACGGACTTGGCACCTTGACTTTGAATGGGGCCAACACGTTTACCGGGCTGACCACAGTTAACGGCGGCGCGCTGGCGCTCGGCAGCGGCGGCAGCCTTTTTAGCGGCAACGCCCTCACGGTGGGTGCTAGCGGCATGGCCACCTTCGCCAACGCTGGCCAAACCCTGGGGGCGGTCAGCAATGACAACACCGCGAGCAACGCGCTGAACTTCTCTAACGGCAGCGGGACGGTTACCGTTGGCAGCCTGAGCGGAGTGGGCACCACCACCTTCGCCAGCACCGCCACGATTGGCACGCTTTCCGGCGGCACGGCCAACTTGAACGGGGCGACCAGCGCGATCACCACTTGGACCGGCGGCACGGTGAACCTCGGTGCATCGACCGCGCTTACGGTCAGCGCCGGCACCAGCGCGGGATCGATCACCGGCGGAGGTAGTTTGACCAAGTCCGGCAGCGGCACCCTCAGCCTCAACGCCGCCAACACTTTTACCGGTCTCACCACGGTTTCGTCCGGAACGCTGGCGGTTGGCAGCGGTGGCAGCCTGGCGAGCGGCAACGCGCTCACGCTAGGCGCAAGCGGCTTGGCCACTTTCGCCAATGCGGGCCAAACCCTCGGCGCTGTCAGCAACGCCAACACGACGACCAACGCGCTCAATTTCACCTCTTCGAGCGGAACGGTGACGCTCGCCAGTTTGAGCGGCGCAGGTGACACCCGCTTCGGCAGCAACGGCACGGTCACCGGCGGCATCTCTGCAGGCACGGTGACGTCCGTCGGCAACCTCACCGCCAATATCTCCGGTGGCACCACGACGGTCGGTGGCTTGCTCACGGGCAACATTTCAGCGGGCACGGTGGGCGCAGGATCGTTGAGTGCGACCACCGTGAGCGGCGGCACCAACACGATCACCGGTGCTGCCGGCATCACGACGCTCAGCAGCGGCACAACGACGGTGGGCGGCGTGGCGACGATCGGCACGCTTTCGGACGGCACCGCCAATTTGAACGGCTCCACCAGCACCGTCACCACGCTTTCAGGCGGTACAGTAAACTTGGGCGCTTCGACCACGCTCTCAGTGAGCGGTGGCACCAACGCCGGCACGATCACGGGTACCGGCGGCAGTTTAACCAAAACGGGTAGCGGCACGCTCACGCTCAATGGCACCAACACCTTTACCGGAGCCACCACGCTTTCCGGCGGTACGCTCGCCTTTAACGCCGCTGCCGCGCTCGGCACCACCTCCAGCATCAATCTCGCGGATACCACAACGCTCACTTACACCGGCGCGGGTGCGACCAGTTTCGATCGTGATATTTCGGTCACCAGCGGCACCGGCTTTTTGCGCAATACGGGCGCGGGTAGCCTTACGCTTTCCGGTGGCCTCAGCAAAAACGGCTCCGTCCTCACCTTCGCCGAGGGTGCCTTCGACGTCACTGGCGCAATCTCGGGGGCCAGCGCTAACTCCGACCTCGTGGTCGATTCGGCCACGGTGACCTTGAGCAGCGCCAACACGTTTAACGGTCCGACCCTCCTCAAAAACGGGGCCACGCTCAACGCCAACGTCCTTGGCGCGCTGCCCACCGGCACACGCACGGATCTTTCTCTCGATGCAACGGGCACCGGCAGTTCGACCCTCACCCTCGGTGCCAACCAAGTCGTTGCCTCACTTACCGGTGCGGCGTCCTCCACGGTCGACCTGAAGTCGAACACCCTCACCGTAGGCACCACCAGTGGCTCGACCACCTTTGCCGGCACGCTGAGTAACTCCAGCGGCACCGGTTCACTCATCAAAGACGGTGCCAGCACCCTCACGCTCACAAACGCCAACACCTACGATGGCACCACCACGGTTTCCGCTGGTGTCTTAAACATCCAAAATGCCGCCGCGCTCGGGTCGACCACCGGCGGCACTACGGTCGCCAGCGGAGCGGCCCTGCAACTGCAAAACAGCCTGTCGATCGGTGCCGAAGCGCTCAGCCTCTCCGGCACAGGCGTGAGTAACACCGGTGCGCTCCGCAGCCTCACCGGCACCACGGATTTCGGCGGTTTACTCACCCTTACTGGCAGTGCCCGTATCGCCACCGATGCCGGCACGCTTACGTTGTCCAACACCGGCACGATCACCGGCGCGAGTTTCGGCCTGAGCGTCGGCGGCGCGGGCGACACCACGATTGCCAGTGTGATCGGCACGACCTCTGGCACGTTGAGCAAAGACGGTGCGGGCACCCTCACGCTTCTCGCGGCCAACACCTTTTCAGGCACGACGACGATCAGCGCAGGCACCCTGCAACTGGGCGACCGCACCACGCTCAACGGCAACCTCGCTGGTGACATCGTCAACACTGCCGCGCTGGTTTTCGCCAACCCCAGCAGCCAAA
>CANIXX010000219.1 GCA_947471115.1 Opitutaceae bacterium
CCGGCCGGGTTGGTACTTGACGATGACCCGATCGGGCCGGGTGTGGGCGATTCGCAGCTCGTTAGAAAGCCGCAGGGTGGACGCGGTCAGCAGAGTGCGTTGGTCGACCAACGCGATTGCATACGGTGCGGCGCCGGAGCCGGTGGCCAATTTCATGAGCACAGTGCTACGCGACTGATTTGCCCGAAGGAAGGTTTAAACCGCGTGCGCCAAGGGCTTAAACCGCGTGCGCGGTGGGGGCCAACGGCCGAGCTCAGGAATAGGCCGTAGCATTAATAAAAATCGAATTGAGCTCTGTGGTAGCGCTGTGCTTTAGCCCGCAGGCTTGCATCGGATTGCCTCCTGCAATGACCGATGCGGGCTGAAGCACCGCACTACTTTCAATCCTACCCCATACAGGTTACTGCCTACTCAACTTTAGCCCAACGGGGTTTGGCGCATGTCGCCGGTGCGCAGGAACTGTTCGTGGAAGGCGAAGGCTCGGCTGAGCGTCTGCGGAGTTTGGCCCTGCTTGGACATCTCGTAGTAGTGTTGCAGCAGGTCGTGAAACTGGGGATGCGCGCACTTTTCGATGATCAACTGGGCGCGCTCGTTGGGGGTCTTGCCGCGCAAGTCCGCCACACCGTTTTCGGTGACGACGACCTGCACCGAGTGCTCGCTGTGGTCCATGTGCGAAACCAGCGGCACGATGGTGCTGATCTTGCCGCCCTTGGCTGACGATGGGCAGGTGAAGATGGAAATGTGCGCGTTGCGGGTGAAATCTCCCGAGCCACCGATGCCGTTCATCAGGTTGCTGCCCATGATGTGCGTCGAGTTGATGTTACCAAAAATGTCCACCTCGATGGCGGTATTGATGGTGATGATGCCAAGGCGGCGCACGATCTCGGGGTTGTTGGTGATCTCCTGTGGCCGGAGCAGGATGCGGGAGCGGAAAAACTCCAGATCTTGGTAGAACTTGATCAAAACGTCCTTGGCGATGGTGAGAGAAGTGCCGGTGGCGAACTTCACCTTGCCCGAGCGCACCAGCTGAATGACCGAGTCCTGAATCACCTCGGAATACATCTCGAAGGCAGGAATGCCGGGGTGAGCGCCGAGGCTGGCGAGGACGGCGTTGGCGATGTTACCCACGCCGGATTGGATGGGGAGAAATTCTTTCGGAATGCGGCCGGCGTGGAGCTCACCGGCGATGAACTCGGCGACATTATTGCCGATGCGCTCGGTGGTGTCGTCGGCGGGCTCGAAGCCGCCGTTTTCGTCGGGCATATTGCTGTAGACGATGCCCACGATTTTGCTCGGATCGATCTTCACGGTCGGCGTGCCGATGCGATCGGACGGACGCAGAATCGGGATGGGCTGGCGGAAGGGCGGGTCCAACGGCTCGTAGATGTCGTGAAAGCCGCGCAGGTTGGGCGAATGGAAGCGGTTGATCTCGATGATGACTTTTTTGGCGCAACGCAGGAAGGTGGGTGAGGCGCCGACGGAGGTGGTCAAGGTGATCTCGCCGGAGGGGGAGACGTCGCTGGCCTCGACGACGGCCCAATCGATGTCGCCCAAAAAGCCGCTGCGCACCTGTTGCGGCAGGTGGGACAGGTGCATGTCAAAGAACCGCGTGCGGCCGGCGTTGATGCTTTCGCGCAGGGATTTGTTGCTCTGGTAAGGGGTGCGCCAAGAGATGGCGTCGGCGCGGGCTAATTCGCCGTCGAGCGAGTCGCCGGTGGAGGCACCGGAGACGATAGCGACCTTGAAAGGGCGGCCGGCCTCGTGTTCGGCGCGGGCACGCGCGGCAAGGGCGCGAGGCACGACTTTGGCGGCACCGGCAGGAGTGAAACCACTCACGCCAAGCGTCTGGCCATTTTGGATCAGTGCAGCGGCCTCATCGGCCGTCAGGGTAACAAAGGGAGTACTCATGGGACTGCCAAGAGCCTACCTACTTCCGTTCAGTAGGGCCAATCGCACCTTGGCAATGCCTACGCATCAATTGCGTCACGAAGCTGAGGGTAGGCTTGCGGCATCGCCAAATGGCGGCAGCTTTCCCCGTTTTACGCGCATTATGAAAAAACTCCTGATCATTCTCGGCAGCTTGTTCGCACTCCTGCTAATCGGCGGCGTCATCGCCTCCTTTTTTCTCGGTTCCATCGTCACCAAAGGGGTAAACGCGTTCGCGCCGAAGGTTACCGGCACGCCCGTCACGCTGGAGAGCGCCTCGATCTCGCCGTTCACCGGCTCGGGCACACTCAACGGCCTGTTCGTTGGCAACCCCACGGGATGGAAAAGCCCCAAAGCGTTCTCCTTTGCCAAGGTCCATGTGAGTGTCGCCCCGCTTTCGTTGGTCGGCGACCACATCATTGTTAACGAGGTGCTCATCGACGGCCCTGAGTTCGTCTACGAAACCAACTTCGTTCGCGACAACATCAAAGACCTGCTCGCAAATATTAATAAATTTACCCGTGGGATGGCCGGCGAAACGCCGGCGACTCCGGCCGAGCAGCCCGCCCCCGCTGGTGGTAAACCGCTCAAGTTTGAGGTGAAGAAATTCCGCCTGCAAAACGTTAAAGTCACCGTCGGAGTCGGTGGTGCTGCGCTGACGTTGCCCCTGCCGCCGATCACGTTGACCGACCTCGGCACGGCCGAGGGCGGCATCACCCCTGATCAGATTGCGACCAAGGTGCTGACGAATGTTTTGGGTGAAATCACCACGGCCGTGGGCGATTCATTGCTCAAGGGCGGAGGCAAGGGTGGTGATGCCGCCACCAACGCGGCCAAGGCTGCGGGTGAGGGCCTGAAAAAACTCTTCGGCGGCAATAAATAAGCCGTTCGCCGAGGGGAAGCGGAGGCGGGCACCGGAACGATTGCGGAGGGACGACACTGTGGTTCCTGCTTACTCGCTACCGTCGCCCGCGCCGCTGGCGGTGCGGCGTTGAGGCGGGTGCTTCCCACGCGGCGATGGTCTCGTTGAGGTAGGCGAGGTGGCGCTTCAGGCGTTCGTAGTCACCGCGCAGACCGGCTTCGAGGTTGCGCAACAACTGCGGGCGTTTGTTTTCCGCTAGGCTGAAGCGCCACGCGGGCATTTTGCGGTAATCACGCAGCTTGCGCTCGGTGTCGCGGCTTGCCGCATCCAGTTCGGCAATCGCTCGCCGCAGCCGCCCGATGGAGGAATCGGGGCTCACCGTGTCGTTGGCGGTTTCCCATTCGATTTCCAATCGAGCCAGCCAGTCAGCGTCGCGGGCTGCCCAGGCTTGCTGGACTTCGTGCCAGAGCTGTTCGCGCGCCGGGGTCCACTCGCCGCCGCGATCGGGGTGTAAGTGTTGCACGAGCCGGCGATAAAGTTCTTTGGCTTCAATCTGTTCAGCTGGTGCGCGGTTCGAGCGGCGCCGACCTCCGAATGGCGAGGCACCGTCGTCACCCTCATCGCCGAAAAGACCTTTGAAGAAATCCTCAAACTCGTCGTCTGGCTCGTCGGGTTGCGTGGGGTCGCCGTGCGGTTGCCGCGAGTCGTCGGCGGCCGGTTCAGGCTGCGGGTGGGCGCGTTCGTAGGCCTCGGGGTCGGCCTCGTATTCGCGGTGTTCGCGCCAGATTTTTTTAACCGAGCGGCCAGACATGGCGGCGGCGTATTGGGCCTGTTCTACGTTGCGGCCTTTGCGCTCCACTTCGGCGCTGAGTTCACGCAGGGCGGTGACGAGTTGGGGGAATGTCCCGTGCAGCCACGAGTTGAAGGCGGGGGTGTCGGTTTGTTCGTGGCGGTGGAGGTCGCGGGCGGCCTTTTCGACGCGTTTGCGCGCGGCATGGAAATCGGCCCACACGGCGTTCTTGATCGGGCGATTGTCGATGACGATCAGCAGCCGACAACGCGAAAGGCGGACCGGCGCCGGGCTAGGCGGCGGGTAAAAGGCGGCCGTCTGGCGGGCGGTGTGGCGCGGGCGTTTCATTTCAGCGGAACATGGGGACGCCTACCTCACCTTGGGCGTAAGTCGAAGTGAACATTTTTAACGGGCGGGTAAGCGTAAGAAGAGTGCCAGTTTCCATTCGGCGCTACTCCGTTGGACACCTTTAATTTCAATCGGTTAGGCGGGTTTTCGACCTCAGCGAGAGCACCAGTTCGGCGGTGCCAGCGGCCATGCTGATGCGCGGCGCATACCCGAGATCACGTCGCGCGGCGGCGATGGAAAACCAGTGGTCTTTAGCCAGCTCGGCGGCGATGAAGCGCGTCATTGGCGGCTCACCTTTTAGCGGCAAGACCCGCCACGCCGCCTCGCATAACGCTCCCACCGCCGAAGCCGCCTTCAGTGAAACGCACTGCGTGATGGGCGGCTCACCAAGCGCGGTGAGCAAGCCGTTGATCCAGTCCCACAGCACCACGGGCTCGTCGTTGGTAATAAAATACGCCTGCCCCCCCGCTGCCCGTTTTTTGCCTAATGCATGGTTCTCCTGTGCCATTGCCCCCAACCGGGTGTCACTGACTGGGTGAGCATGCGCGAGAGCGGCTTCGGCGGCGAGGTGGGCGTCGACGGCGTTTTCGACATGGACCATGTCCATGCGGTTTTGGCCGTTGCCGACGATGCGCAGGCGGCCTGCGCGTGCGCGCGCTAGGATACGCGGTACCAAATGCGGGTCGCCCACGCCCCAAATCAGGTGTGGACGCAGTGCGACCGTACTTAACTCGGCCGAGTGGGCCGCCAGCACCTCGCGCTCGGCGATGGCTTTGGTTAATGGATACGGGCTGGGGCAGGCGGTGGTGAGCGGTAGCGACTCGTCGGCTCCGGCGAGGTTTTGGCCGTTAAAGACCACGCTGGGGGTGCTGGTGTGCACGAAGCGCGGCACCCCATGTTCACGGCAGCCGGCGAGCAGGGCTCGCGTGCCCAGCACGTTGGCGCGGAAAAAATCGTCGTAGCGCCCCCACACACCGACCTTGGCTGCAACGTGGAAAACCGTGCCGATGCCCCGGCAGGCAGCGCGGACGGCCACCGCGTCATCGAGGCTGGCGCGCACGAAGCGCACTCCGCGTTGTTCCAAGTCGGGGGCAGGAGTGCGCCCGAGCACGACCACTGAACGGCCCTGTGCCAGCAGGCGTTCGACCAGTCGGCGCCCCAAAAACCCCGTGCCTCCGGTCACCAGCACAGGTTCGGGTCCCGGAGTAAAAGCATAACCCATTGGGTTAGGCTTTTGCTCGGTTAGCGTGACGGGGGCGTTGGGGTGGGGGTGGGGGAGGGGGATGGAGGGGGAGCTCATCGCTTGGGGTCGGATTCGTAGCCTTTGGCGGTTAATGCCCAGCGGGCCAGAGCGAGGCGGTGGATCTTGGCGTTGTGCCTCACATCCACGGGCAATTTTTTTAAAAAATAGAAGGTCTTGATCCCCGCCGTGTGCGCGTGGGTTTTGGCGAGCTCACGCAGTTCGCGGGCGAAGGGACGGCACTTACTGCTGGTCTCGGCTTGCGCCCAGTCGTCGGGTTCAACCACCAGCGCAACACGCTGCCGACCGCGATCACCTAGCCCGATCAGCGCACAGCGGCGCACCTTCGTGTGGGCGTTGAATAGGGGCTCGATTTGCTCGGTGTAAAGCGGGCCTTCCTCAGTCTCCACCCGTTCGGCTTTGCGCCCACAAAACCAGAGGCGGCCTTCTGCATCCATATAACCGAGGTCGCCCATCCGGTGCCAGCCGGCGTCGGCGGCAGCCGCCACCGCCGCCGGCAAAACCCCGGCGACCGGGGCGCAAATCCCAAATTCCAAATCACAAATCCCAACGGCTGCGCCAGCACCGGTGGCATCGACGCCCGTGTAGTTGAGATTTGGATTTTGCCC
>CANIXX010000220.1 GCA_947471115.1 Opitutaceae bacterium
AGGCGTTGATGATCTCGCTGCAGGCCGCCGAGGGACGCGTCACCTCGATCCTGTTACAATTTGCCAATCGCGGCGATTTCCCCGGCTTTCAACGCGGCGTCAACGACCGCAGCCAGCCAACGGCGGCCGAACTCAAGGCGTTTGAGAAAGCGCTCAAAAGCGACTTCACGGCCCTGACCGCCGGGCTCACCGCCAGGCTCGGCGAACCCAAACACGAACGCGCGCTGTTCGGCGGGCTCGATTCCGGCCGGCTTTCACTGCGCTGGGAATGGCACGGGGTGGCGCTGCTCGTCAGCCAAGACCCAGGCCAGATGGTGTTGTTAAAAATCATACCTGCGGGCAAGGCGGCCACGGCCCGGCTGGGCGACGACCAGGTGCGCCGCTTGCTCAAGGAACGCGTTGCCCGCCGCGCCGGGGGCGACGTCGTGCTCGACCAGCTTCCCATGGTGGATCAGGGGCCCAAAGGCTACTGCGTGCCGGCCACCTTTGAGCGTTACCTGCGCTACGCCGGCATCCCAGCCGACATGTACGAGCTGGCCGCGTGCGGCGGCAATGACTTTGGCGGCGGCACGAGTTTCCAAGCGATGGTCAAAGGCGTCGCCAACTACGTGAGCCGACAGGGGCGCGGACTCGAACGGGTCTCGATTCAGCTGAACGTCGGAGCGGTGGCGCGTTTTATCGACGAGGGCAGGCCGCTCATTTGGGGGCTTTATTCCACCGCAGACTACAACACGATGGCCAACGAAAACAGCGCCGCGCGCCAAAAAGCCGGCGATCCCGCCACCTGGAAGCCCACGCCGACTGCGCGTGAGATCGACAAACTTTACGCCGACCCGTCGACTGCCCACGCCTGCCTGATCATCGGCTACAACCGCACGACCAAGGAAATCGCCGTGTCGGACTCTTGGGGTCCGCGCTTTCAAGAAAGCTGGATCCCCGCCACCGCCGCACAAAAGGTGAGCCAAGACGAGTACTGGGTACTCTCTTGGTGAGTTCGGGTGGGGCGGCAAGGAGCGGACGAACCGAGCTCAGTGCATCATCGCCAGCCGCCTCCCAAACGTCAGCTCTTGAGCTCGACGATCACCTGCACTTCGACGGTCGAATTGCGCGGCAGGCCCGCCACGGCGACTGCGGCCCGGGCGTGTTTTCCGGCATCGCCAAACACACCGACGAGCAGGTCGCTGGCACCGTTAATCACTGCCGGGCTGTCGGCAAAACCGCTCACCGCATTAACGAAACCGTTGACCATGATCACCCGCGCGACCTGGTCGAGGGAGCCGACTGCAGCTTTGATGTTGGCCAACGTGTTTAGGGTGCAAACGCGCGCCGATTCATAGGCGGTCGCCACGGTCTGCTCTTTGCCGACCTGGCCCTCGTGGGTCATTTTGCCATCGGCAATCGAGATGGTCCCGGAACAGTAAAGTACGTTGCCCGAGCGTACCGTGGGCACGTAATTGCCAGCGGCGGCTGCGGTGGCAGGCAGTTTCAAACCAAGTTCGGCTAGTTTTGCTTCGGGATTCGACATAGGGCGCAGGTTCAAACCAGAAACCGCCACCGTGGCAAGTAGGCGCTCAATCCGTTTCCTGTGGGGGAAATTGTCACCTAACTAGCGCACTTTGTCATTTGCCAAGCCCGTTTTCAACCCTACGGTCCTGCCCATTCATGCTCTCCTTTCTCTTCAAGCGCTTTGCCGGTCGTCATTATCGCAAGTTCCTCGAAAAGGCTCGTCCCATCGTCACGCGCATCAACGAGCATGAGCTCGCTTACCAGTCGCTGACCGACGATCAACTACGTGCCAAAACCGACGAGTTCCGCGCCCGCTTGAAGGCTGGAGAGACTCTCGACCAGATCCTGCCCGAGGCGTTCGCGACGGTCAAAAATGCTGCCAGGCGCCTTGTCGGCACCCGCGCTTTGGTCTGCGGCCACGAGCTGACCTGGAACATGGTGCACTTCGACGTGCAGTTGATCGGCGGCTACGCGATCCACTCCGGCAAGATTGCCGAAATGGCCACCGGCGAAGGTAAAACCCTCGTATCCACCCTGCCCCTTTATCTTAACTCGCTCATTGGCCGCAACACCCAGCTGGTCACGGTCAACGACTACCTCGCCCGCCGCGATTCCGAGTGGATGGGCCACCTGTTCAGCTTCCTGGGCCTGACCACCGGTTGTATCCAACAACAAATGCCCTCCGACCTGCGTCGCGAGATGTACAGCCGCGACATCACCTACGGCACCGCCTCGGAATTCGGATTCGATTACCTGCGCGACAACGGCATGGCCACGCGTAAAGAGGACCAGGTTCAGCGCGACCACTGGTTCTGTATCGTCGACGAAATCGACTCCATCCTGGTTGACGAAGCCCGCACCCCGTTGATCATTTCCGGCCCCGCCCCCATCGAACGCGAACAGCCGTTTTCCCGCCTCAAGCCCACGATCGACTCGCTCGTCAACGACCAGATCCGCCTGGTCAACCGCATGGCCAACGACGCCAAGGCGATGCTCGAAAAGCCCAATCTCACCCCGGCCGAGCGCCAGGCCGCCGCCGTCAAACTCTTGCAGGTCAAAATCGGCCACCCCAAGAACAAGCAGTTGCTGCGCCTCATGGAGACGCCCGAGTGGCGTAAGCTGCTCGACAAAACCGAGACCGAGATGAACAGCGACTTCCAGAAGACAGAGCTCTACGCGCTCAAGGAAGAACTCTACTTCTCGATCGACGAGCGCCAGCACCAGGCCGACTTGAGCGAGATGGGCCGCACTCGCCTGCGCCCCGACAATCCCGATGCATTCATGATGCCCGACCTCGCCACCGAGTTCAGCGAGCTGGAGCGTCGCACCGACCTCACGCCGGAACAGCGCGAGGAGATCAAGGCGAAGTCGCAAAACCGTTACGCGGAAATCTCCGAGGAGATCCACGCCATCTCGCAGCTGCTACGCGCGTATTCACTTTATGAGCGCGACGTCGAGTACGTGGTTGCCGAAGGCAAGGTCATGATCGTCGACGAGAACACTGGCCGCGTCATGCCCGGCCGCCGCTGGTCGGAGGGTTTGCACCAGGCAGTCGAGGCCAAGGAGAACGTGAACATCGAGCGCGAGACCCGTACCTACGCGACCATCACGATCCAGAACTACTTCCGCCTTTACGATAAGCTCGCCGGCATGACCGGCACCGCCGAGACCGAGGCGCTGGAGTTCAACGACATTTACAAACTCTCGGTGCAGGTCATCCCGACCAACCAGGCCTGCATCCGCATCGACCGCAACGACTCCATTTTCAAGACCCGTCGCGATAAGTTCAACGCCGTGGTCACCGAGATCGAGAGTGCCAACAAGCGCGGCCAGCCGGTGCTCGTCGGCACGGTCTCGGTGGAGTCCTCAGAGGTGCTCTCCCGCCTGCTCAAACGCGCCGGGGTTATACACACCGTGCTCAACGCCAAGTACCACGAGCAGGAGGCCGAAATCATCACCCGCGCCGGCCAGCGCGGTGCCGTGACCATCGCCACCAACATGGCCGGCCGCGGCACCGACATCAAACTGGGCGAGGGCGTGCGCGAGGCCGGCGGCCTCTACGTCATCGGTACCGAGCGCCACGAATCGCGGCGTGTTGACCGCCAGTTGCGCGGCCGCTGTTCGCGTCAGGGCGACCCCGGTTTGACCAAGTTCTTCCTCTCGCTGGAGGACAACCTCATGCGCCTGTTCCTGCAGGGCAACCTGGCCTCGCGCCTGATGGAAGGCTCGATGAAGGACGGCGAAGAGTTGGAGCACCCATGGCTGAACCGCTCCATCGAAAGCGCGCAAAAGAAGGTTGAGCAGCAGAATTTCTCGCAGCGCAAACGCCTGCTTCAGTACGACGACGTGCTCAACCAGCAGCGCGAAGTCGTTTACGGCATCCGCAATGCGGCCATTCACGCCGACCGCCCCAAGGACATTATCTTGGAGCAAATCGCCGAGGAGATCGACAGCCGCCTCGAAGTCGCCGGCATGACCGGCCGCGGCACTCCCACCCAAAGCGCCCTCGACAGTTTTGTCGGCTGGACCAACGCCACCTTCCCCATCGGCCTGAAGACCGAGGAACTCGTCGGTGGTAACCTCGAAGCGCTCACCCAACTCGTGGTGGAGCGGGTGAAAAAAGCCTACGCGATCAAGGAGTCTGTCGAAGTGCCCGATGCGCTCGGTTCGCTCGAGCGCTATGTGATCATTAACGCAATCGACCACCACTGGCAGGAACATCTTACGGAGATGGAAGAGCTTCGCCGGGCGATCGGCCTGCGCAGCTACGGTCAGTCCGACCCGCTGGTGGCCTACAAGGGGGAGGCGTTCAAGTATTTCGAGGAGATGATGACGCACATCCGGCTGCAGATCTGCACCGGGCTGTTCCGCAACGCCTCAAACATCGATGCGTTTGAAAACATGTTGGCGTTGCTCAGCCGCAGTGCCCACGCACAGGGCCCCGCCGATGCCCCGCAAATCAGCGCACCGGTCAGCGGCGTAGGCGACCAAGCCGAGGCCACACCCAAAGAGATCGAACTACCCAAGGTGACGATCCGCCGCGAGACGCCCAAAGCCGGTCGCAACGACCCGTGCCCATGCGGCAGCGGCAAGAAGTTCAAGAACTGCCACGGCCAGTAGGCGCACGGCTTATCCGGCTGCGGCAGCGCAGCCGGATGAGGATCGAATGCGTTCAGTCCTGGTAGGCAGTATCTTTCATGTTGTCGGATGGGCTCTGAGGTAGAGCGGTGCTTTACCCGCAGGCTTGCATCGGACTCTTCACGCAATCGCCGATGCAGGCTGAAGCGCCGCACTACTATCGATCCGAGTCTTTTAATGTTACTGCCGGTCAGGAATCGCCCCGGGAACGCTTGCACGCCAACAGACGTAAAGCGCACCCCGTGCAAAGTCATGATTCGCTAAAAATCCCCTTGGCGGTCCCGCCTCATTGCGTGAACGTCGACACCATCTTTTCATGTCACCTTCGCTTCCTACTCTCCTCCCGATACAGCCCTTCAGCCGCACTATACACGGCGAGGTCACTCTGCCTGGCTCGAAAAGCCTGACCAACCGCGCACTTCTACTGGCAGCCCTGTGCCCGCGCCCCGTTAACCTCACAGGCGCACTTTTCAGTGAAGACACCCACCTGATGATCGAGGCGCTGCGGGCCCTCGGCATCACCGTAAATCCATCGGCCAACCTTGATGCAATCGAGGTCTCCGGCCAGGCCAACGCCTTTCAAAACCCCGCGCCCGTGGACCTATTCGTGGGTCTGGCCGGCACCGCTGCGCGTTTCCTCACCGCGCTGTGCGCCGCCGCACCGCGTGGCGTTTACCGCATCGACGGTATACCACAGATGCGCAAACGCCCGATGAAGGGCCTCATCGACGCCCTGCGCGCCCTCGGTGCCGACTTGCGCTGCACAGGAGTGGAAGGATTTTTCCCAATCGAGATTCACGCCCACGGCTTGCGCGGGGGCGAGGTCGCCATCGATGCGAGTGAAAGCAGCCAGATGCTCTCCGGCCTGTTAATGGTGGCCCCGCTGGCGAAAGCCCCCGTGACCATCCACCTGGCCACCCACGTCCGCGAACCCTTCGTGCAGATGACCAAGTGCATGATCGAGCAATTCGGCGGCGCGGCCGCATTTGTGGCCGAAGACCAGGCATGGAAAGTCAGCACGCAGCCTTACAGCTATTCCGGCGATTACGCCATCGAGCCCGACGCCACCGCTGCCAGCTACTACGCCGCGCTGCCCCTCGTCACCGGAGG
>CANIXX010000221.1 GCA_947471115.1 Opitutaceae bacterium
CCTTGTCCTAACCGATAGACGATGAGGGCGTCTGTTGGAGTGGTGAAGAGTTCAATTTTATTTTCAGCCGTCAAGCTTCAGTTTCGTGAATTTCACGGGTGTTTCTTTGGTCTTTGGGTTCGAGTTCGCGCAATCGCCTCCTTCTTCTCGCCCAGTGCGGTGCGAAAGTGATGTTTCAGCGTTTTATGACCTGATTCCATCGGCGTGTGTGACTGCATTGCGTGATAAAGCAGTTTTGGGGGCATTAGCCCTTGCGCTTGAGGTGGCCCGTTTCCGAAAATCATCTTTTTTCTCCATGCAGACGCAGACCCTCTCCCTCGATTTAATTGATGTTTATGGTGGTACCCAGGCTCGGGTGAAAACCAATGATGACGCGATTGAAAGCTATGCCGAGGAGATGGCTAATGGGGCAGTTTTCCCGCCCATTTCGGTCTACTTTGATGGCGCCACGTATTGGCTGGCGGATGGGTTTCATCGCTACTTGGCGGCCAAGCGAACGCAGTTGCCGTCAATCCTCGCGGAGGTCCAACCGGGCGGTCGCAGTGACGCGCTCAAGCACGCGCTGGGTGCCAATGCGACCAACGGGGTTTATCGCAACAATGCGGACAAGCGCAATGCGGTGGAAATCGCGCTCGAGGAGTGGACCGATCGCGCTAACACGGTGATCGCGGATATTTGCAAGGTCTCGCCTGAATTGGTCCGCACGCGTCGCTCGGAACTCACCAAGTCGGGGAAAATCGTTCGTCCCGAAAAGGTCACGGGGCGCGATGGGAAGGAGTACCCGTCGCAGATGGAGCAGGAGCCACGCGGTAAGGAAGAGGCGCGCTCAAGCGATGGTACCGAGGGCGGCGGCGGTGGCGGCGGTCGTCCGCAAAGTAAGAGTGATGGCCCCGGAGCGCCCGGAGGCAGTAACATGGAACTGGAAATCGAGGCGCGGCAAATGATCCGTCGAGGGGAGATCAATCCATTCGAGTTGAAGACGATCATGTCGGCCAATGCGCATGATTACGCGGCGACGGTGATCAACTTGCTGATTACGATGAAGCCTGCCGATCCGCAGCGCCGCGATGGACTCCTGCGAATCAAGCGTTGGGTGGAAAAGGCTTTAGCCGGGGAAATCGATGTCAACTCGAGTGCCGACAGTGCCGCACTACAGTAACCGGAAGCGCTCTGGGCACGGGGGCGGAATGGCAGGTGGAGTGTCCGCTTTGGGACCCTTTGCCTTGGCGAAACAGTACGCACGCCATTCAGGGCGATGCTCGCCAGTCGAGTGCATTACGCTTGGCTTGCGGCTTACGACTGGGGGCGCAGGCCGGTTTATCCCGAACGCCGAAGTTTTAACCACGGAATTCACAGATGAGCACAGATAAGAGAGTGTTACTGAAGTAAAAAAGACAGGATCAAAAAAGGGGGCAAGTTGAGTTTGTTTGCCTCCTTAGCGATTGAATCTGTGGTTGGTTTGAACTTCGGAATTCAGGTTTAAATTTGGGCGAATTTGGCTTACGCCGTAAGTAGGGCCGCGACGAAAGCACCGCGTGCCTCCATGTGAGGATTATGCCCGGAATCGGCGATGATCGTGATCCGTGCCGCAGGGAAATACTGCATGATAACCGCCTTGTCGGCTTCAACCACATAGCGGGACTTCCCTCCAGTGATGAACAACACAGGGCCGGTAAACTGATCCGTGTCCACCAGTGGGTTTCCCTCAATGGTCGGCAGCGCTGCGGTGATGACCGGCAAGTTGATCAACCACTGCCACGTTCCCTCAGCAGTCCGCTCCAGGTTGGTGGTGAGAAATTTTCTCATCGCCCAGTCACTCACCCGTGCCTCGAAGCGTAACTCCGCCTCGCCGCGCGATTGGACGGTGTCGAGTCGCAGTTCGTTCATCGCTGCAAACTCGGCGCGGTGAGCGTGCGAAAGGTAGTTTTTGGGCGCGATGTCCACTACCATCAATTGCGTGACACGTGACGGGTGGCGGCAGGCGAGGAGCATTGCAACCTTACCACCCATACTGTGGCCCATGAGTGAAACCGTGGCCAAACCTTGGGCGTCGAGCCAGGCAAGCACGTCGGCCATCAAGGTGGCGTAATCCATGGGCGCGCCATGGGGGGATTTGCCGTGGTTGCGCAGATCAAGGGCGAGCACGTGGTGGTGCGCCGCCAGGTCGCCGCCAGTCGTCAACCAATTGCGTGACGAGCCGAGCAGGCCGTGCAGCACTACCAGGGGCGGTTTACCCAACCCGCCCAGATCACGATGAAAAAGTGTAACCACCCACGCACGAAAAACGCCCCAAACCCCGGTGGCAATGCCTGCGTCATTGCAAACAGACGTCCAGCACGCCGGGGCCGTGCGCGTGTGCGTGCCCTGAGCGTGAAGAGGTGAACCGGGGAGTGACGCGCGCAGGCGTTGTAAGACCGGAAAGTCATTAAAAAGCCCCCAGTCTCATTAACTGAGAAAGGGGGCTTAAAACGATGGGGCGGCCTACGGGATTCGAACCCGCGACCCCTAGAATCACAATCTAGTGCTCTAACCAACTGAGCTAAGGCCGCCGTGAAGAGTTGCAGAAAATCACGAGCGCAACTGCGTCTGTCAACTCCTTCTTCTGCGGCTTTACGATTGCCGATTTCTCATCGAGAGACGACAGTTTTCCCGCAATGACCCGCGTCCGGATTGTCACCTACAACATCGCGCATGGCCGCGGTCTGGCTCCGATCCAGGGCATGACCTCACGCCGGCGTATCCGCGCCACGTTGATCAAGATCGCCCACCTGCTCGCCGAGTTGAAGCCCGACATCGTCGCCCTTCAGGAAATCGACGAAAACTCTCGCTGGGCCGGCAATTTTAACCACCTGGATCTTCTGCGGGAATTCGGCGGCTTTGATCACGCTGTTTTTGGCATCAACAATAGGCGTACCGGTTTGCTCAATCTCTGTTACGGCAATGCGTTTTTATCGCGTCATCCGATTACCGAGTGGGAAAATACGGCCTTCGGTAGCAGTCAGGTTGGCGAGAAGGGGTTTCTTTATGCGGAGATCGACGTGCTCGGCCGACGGATTCCCGTGGCGAACATGCACCTTCACTACGGCTCACGCCTGCTGCGTATGCGTCAGGTGGACCGGTTTTTGGCTTACCTTCACAACAAGCAGCGTGACCGTCGCCACCACTGGGCTATTTCGCCGGTGGTGTGCGGCGACCTGAACAACACGCGGCATGCCTCTGATGCCACGGCGACGTTGCTCAGTCATCTCCACGATTATGGCGACTACAGCCTGCACCCACTCGATGGGCAAACATTCCCCTCGCCGTTGCCGTCCCGTGCACTCGATTTTGTCTTTCTTCCGCCCGACGCCGTGCACGTGCAAACCCAGATCCCGCGTATCTATTTTTCCGATCACCTGCCCGTGGTGGTCGACTTCGAGGTCGGCTGATCTCCCGCTGGAGCCAGTCGATGCGCCCTTCGGTGAACTGGTGCACCGCAATGGTAAAATAGGCGAGCTAGGTGGTCATCCGGTCTGAGCGAATTTCGTATTCCCGGCGCGTGCCGGTGCGATTGTTAGTCCCTTAACCTAAGCCGTGCCTTCAAACCAAAGCTGGCAGTTTTAAAAACCAGGGCTGTTCCGGGCCAACGCGCCGGACCGTCTGGCCTTCGCGCCAAGTGCCGTCGATGAGCACGTGCTGAGGATGCTGCGGGCACCCCTTTTCATTGCGCTGGATCATCGCCACAAGTGAATCCACCGCCATCGCTCCGATCAGGTCGTCGTTTTGCAGCATGCCACTCGAACGCCCATCTTCCTCGTACACGTGGGGGGAGACCAGTCCGATATCCTCGGGAACACGCAGACCCGCTTCGCGGACCCAAGAGAATAGCCCTTCGTCGATGCCCACGATCACTTCCGGTTCGGCCCGGCGGACCCATGTCATGATGGCCTGCGGGCCGGTGCCTTCGGAAAGCCGATGAATTGGCACACGATCCTCCTCGGGGATGGATTCAGTATAAGCGTAATAGGCGGAGCTAAGTCCCATGTTGATCTTGCGATTGTAAATCTCGTCGAGACAAAGCCCAATCCTGCGGTAGCCAAGTCGACGCAACTCCCTAATCATCAGTATCATTGATCGGAACTGGTGATTGGTGACACGGGTGAATTGTGGCTCGGTCAAGCTATAGCCTAACGCGACCACGTTAAACGCCTCCCAATCGAAGCCTGGCAGTAGGGTGCCCTGCTGGGGCAGGGGAAATATGAGCAGGCTGGTGATGCCGCGCGCGAGCAGCTGCCGTTTCAGCGCCTCGGGCTTGAGATCCTTGGCCCCCAAGCAGACCTCCTCGATCTTGTAACCCAGCGCCTCCGCTCGTTTCACCGCGCCCTCTAGGTAACTGCGGAAGCAGGGGTTGGCCACCATTTCCTCGGGCTTGGGGAAGGCGTTGAACAGGGCGATGGTCGCCTGAAAAACCGGTTTTCGCCGAATGGCGCCGTAGGCGATCAGGGAACTGAGCATCGGGTCCGGCCGGTAGTTCATTTCCTTGGCCAAGGCCTGAATGCGCTCGCGCGTGGCGGCTGGCAGCCGCGGGCTGTTGCGCAACGCCAGCGATACCGTGGTGATGTGGACACCCGCCCGGGCGGCGATCTGGCTGAGAGTAACGCGAGGAGTGATCATGCGAGAAGACCCCGCTGTTGAAGGTGCAGGGAGTGGAAAATCAGGGGTATGGAAAACAGAGGGTAGTGTGGTGGGGCGGCCTATTCGACCGATATCAGCGATGAGACCTCGGGCCAACGAGGCGTCTTCGGATTTCGATCTATTTTTCGTATTAAATGCGGCATTAGCCCCGCCGCAATCCCGATCCAACCGTAACATAAAATACCCCGATGCCTTGTTTTGCGCGCCGTCGATAGCCACTTTGGCGGACGCCGCCGGTCAGGGCTATGTCCCCCGCAGGCGGTAGAAGCGGCGCGATTCAAGGCCGTCCATCCCAACCTAAACGGGAAGGGCTAGGTTCTAAAGCTAGAACGCGGCGGGCCTATGCACACCCACTCGGTCCTGCGAGGACTCGGTGGAATGCTCATATCATCATTCAAACTTGCCTCCAGTATGAACAAATTGAGCCATGAAATCCTCGTAAAGGTCTGCCTCTTTTCCGTGCTCGGGTTCGCCACGGTGAGCACCTCATTCGTTCAGGTGACCGCCAGCGCTTTTTTCGGCTCGAAACAGGCCCTGATCCCAAAAGCGCTCACGAACGCGGTGGCTGCGTTTGGAACCGGAGCTACGGGTAATAACGACATCATTGTAGACGGCACTGCCAATGACTTCACCCTCACGTTTACCCAAGGGCTGAACGTCGGCACTGCTCGTTTTGTCGCGACTGACAACTATGGAATAAGCACTGTGAACGGTATTTATGAGTAATAATTTAAGGTTCTTCGACAGTTTCAGTAGGTAACGAAATACGAACTAAGACGTCGGATTTTTAACCGCGAAGACGAACCAGAGATACGCGAAGCGGATAAATTCAACTGATTAACAAGTGATTGCATTATTCTTCGCGCACCTTCGTGAGCCTTCGCGGTTAAACCTGAGTTCGAAGTTCAAACCAACCACAGATTACACAGATTGCACAGATACAATATTTTAGGAGGTAAACGGACTCAGCTTGATCCCCTTTTTACATCCTGTCTTCAAATTCA
>CANIXX010000222.1 GCA_947471115.1 Opitutaceae bacterium
AAAAAAGCCATGCTGGATCTCGCAACGGGCCGTCGTCCCGAGATGCGGGCTCGGGAAGCCGACGCGTAGCATTTTGTGACGCTCCGACCAGATGACTTCGGTCTCAAACTCCACTTGACCGGCATCGGCCGCCAAACTGCAGCGTTGCAGGATTTGTGATTGGCCGATTTGCAACCGGAACTCGAGTACACTGCGCACCGGCCCGGTCCAGCCCATCCAAGGCGCTGACGGCGAGGCGGTTGCCATGCGTTCCTGACGATAGAGCGGATCGATATCCCATGCATCCCAATCGATCGGGCGGTCTACGTAGAGCGACAATTGGTTGCCCGGACGATGGGGCACGCCGTGCTCGCGTCCAGTGCACTTGTCGATGACGGAGACCAGTTCGCCGCACTCGTTGAACACGCAACGCAGACGAGTGTTCTCCAGCACCGGTGTGGACAGCGGCTTTACCGCTTCGGCCGTGCCCCCGTGAAGCAAAGTCGAAAACCTTAACGGCTGAAGCGTAACCAGCGCCACCGTCCGTCCGTCCGGCTCGACTTGGCTGAGGCAGACCTCGCCGCCCGCAGAGCGCAGCGCCGAGTCCACCGTGAGCACACCCGTCCACGGGCGGGGCAGAGTGTTGAGCAAGGCCAACGACTTAGGATTAGCCGGCAACATCGTTGCGGCGAAGTCGGCTCGTAGTTTTTCCAAATCAGCCTCGACTGCCGCATTACCCCGTTCCGTGTCTTCGATCACGCGCCGAATACTTGAGCCCGGCAGGATATCGTGGAACTGGTGGAGGAGCACGGTTTGCCAAAGACGGGTCAATGTTTCGCGCGGAAACGCGGACGCGGGTAGGTAGCAGTACAGCTGTTCGATTTGGACGAGCAGGATCTCGAGCACGCGGTTGTCGCGCTTGAGCCGTGCCTGGCTGGTGTAGGTGCCCCGGTGGCCCTCGACATACAGATCACCTCGAAAGGTTTTAAGGGCATCGCGCTTGGCTTCGAACTGCGCAAATACGGAATCCGTCCGACCAAAGCGGACGCGTGGAACGCCTTCCAGCGAAGCGAGACGCCGGGCTCGCTCTGTGTGGAGTTCCGAGGGGCCGCCACCGCCATCGCCAATGCCCACCGTGTAGATGAACTGGTCGAACAGAGCTTTTTCGGCAAAGCCACGCTCGGCTCCGAGTAAGTCTTGGACGCGCAATAAGCCATTGTAATCACGGGCTTGGGGAAGAATGTGCGCGATCAGTTCAGAACCATCATTGCCGGCCCAACGGAACACCGTGTCGGGATAACAATTCGTGCGGCCCCAGTGCGGCTTTTTCGTGAGCAGGTAATGAATGCCCGCCTTCTTGAGAATTTGCGGCAGCGCTGCGCTCAAGCCGAACACGTCAGGTAGCCACGCGACCGTGCTCTCCACGCCAAATTCGCGGCGGAAAAATTGCTGGCCATAGAGTAATTGTCGGATGAGCGACTCGCCCGAGGGAAGGTTGGAATCGGGTTCCACCCACATGCCGCCCTGCAACTCCCAGCGCCCAGCTTTAACCGCAGCCTGAATACGACGATGCAAATCCGGGTGGTGCTCTTTGATGAATGCGTAGTGCTGGGCGGACGACGCGCCAAACCGGTAGTCGGGGTTTTGGTCGATCAGTTCCATCTGGCTGGCAAAGGTGCGCGCGCACTTGCCAATCGAGTCGTCGACGCGCCAGAGCCAGCCGGTGTCAATATGTGCGTGGCCGATGGCAACCGCCTCCAAGCTCGATGATGTGGCGGGTCTGTCGAGTTCTGGCTTCAAAATCGCCCGGGCGAGCGCAGACCGATCGGAATTGTCCTGCCACGCCACACAAGCCGCCATTAAGGCATGCAATGCTTTGGCGCGACGGGCGCTGTAGGCGGGCATTTCACGGGCGATTCCCAATAGCACCTCCACATCCCAGAACAGTCGCTTGGTTTCAGGACGGACAATCGCCAGATGGGCCGTGCGAACACGCGCACGATGGAAGCCGGCTTTGAGCGGATCATCGGGTTGAGGGTCGGCCGGCTGCTCGATTCCCACGATGCTGCTGGCCCAAGCCTGCGCCAGGACGCTAATGGGCTCCCCGCCGGTGCACGCTTTGAGCAAGGGAATATCTTCCACTTGGCAGGGCACCCCAAATGCGCTGCCCCAGGTCAGGCGGCGCAGGATCTCGCCGCAGTCATTGAACACGCTGACCTCGCCCTCGAGGTCGATAAGTGCATCAACGGGTTGTCCTTGCCAAGCGGATGGAACCACGCCCTCGAAGCGAAACCAAGCGTAGTCCCACGTCAGGCCCCACTCCGCGCCTATTTCAAGCGTTTCGTAATCCTTGGGGCCCGTGAAGGTGCGATCTAATTCGTTCTTCACACGAGACCTCTGCACGCGCAGAGGGCATCGCTCCCCGTGTAGGGAGCCACGCAATTGTTCAAGCCAGCGGTCTAGGCGCTGAAACATCCAGTCCTCGTCGGTGAGGATAAACTCGGTGTGGGGTGTCTTCATGGTATAAAACAATAATATGCGGCATTGAAAGGCCCGATCCACAGGGTATTGGGTGGGTCGCAACAGCCGAAGAACTTTGCTGAAGCGAAACTGGTAAAAACCACCGGAAAGTCAAAGCAGAAAAACAAGCGCTTGTTTATTTGTGCCAAAAAGTGCCAAATAAAGATATAAAACACTAATTAACAAAATCTTGATTTCTCCTATCGAGATAGATTTTCAGGGGTTACCTGCGCTGAACGGATCGACCTCTGCCTCGGCTTGAATTTTGTCCGTTTCGCGAACCCTTATCTGGGTTAGCCGGCTCGATGATTGGTTCTCAAATAAGTTACCCAATACAAACGTCAAAGAACCCAGCAAACGAGGTAAGCCGCTGGGTTGTCCTAAGCGCCTCCTTCGCGCCACTACTTTTCCCCTTCGCCCTCTGCTCGGGTGCGAAGGAGACAGCGCTCAGGGGCTCGGCTCGACCTTGAGCCGGAGGAAGACTTTGGGCGTAAGAGCTATTACGGGGGTGTTGGCGCGCACGGTCACGCGCTGCAGCTCTGCATCGATTACAACGGGGGTGCCCACTTGATTGGTGGTGGAATTAAGCGCGGTCCATTTAACCAAATCGGTCGATTCCTCTACCGTGTAACGGATACCCGTAGGAGCGATGACACGTTGCGCGAAACTAAGGGTCGGGTAACGCTGATTTTTGCTATCCGGCACGGTCAGGTCGATACTAGGTAAGGTGCTCGGCGTAGGCACGCCGGTCGGTGCCACACCCAAAGCATAGGCCATCAGGTTGGACATGGTTTGCCCTGCGGGGATGCTTTGCAGGTGAGCGCTGGTGTCGGCGGTGTTGGGGTACTTGCTTCCCAGCCATTCATCGAGTCCGGTGCGCAGCGCAGAGGGAAGACGCTGATTGATCATAACCGAACTAAAAATCGCGGTGGTGAGGCGTTGTTGATTATGACTGGAAACGGCGAGCCCTGCTAGCAGGAGATCTGGCAGGTTGGTGTCGGTCGTCTCGCCGGCGACAACCCAATCGCTGGTACCAGAGCGGTAAGAGCCTGTCAGGGTGTCACCTACTCGGCTGATCTTAAAGGTGATAGGCGGCAGCACCTCTGCGGTGATGGTCACCGGGGTCGAGGTCGAGGTAACGATTTTACTCGGCGTGCTGTTGTCTACGACTGCAGCGGTAAGTTCGTAGGTACCAGGAACGGTCGGCGTCCAAACGGCGGTATACGGACTGGAGGTGTCTTTACTGAGGTAAACACCGTTAACGCGGAAGCGCACTTCGGTGATGGCGGTAGTGGAAACGACATCAGCGTGGGCAGTGAGCGTGACGGGCAGACCGACCTGGCTGATCGTGGAAGCGGCCGGGGCGATGAGCGCCACGGTGGGATTAAGCTGATCAGTGGCCACGGTGACGGTAACTGAGCTGGTGCTTGAGCTGGCGCCTACGTTGTTGGTGGCTACAGCGGTCAGCGTGTAAGTGCCGGCCTTGGTCGGGGTCCAAAGGGTGGTGTACGGGGAACTAAACCCTTTACCCAAATAGACACCATCGACTCGAAACACGACTTCGGTGATGGCTCCGCCGATACTCGAGGCGTTGGCGACAAGAGCGTGCGTTGTATTAACAGCCAAACTGGACCCACCGCTAACAGGATGCTGAAAGGCGACAGTGGGCAGGGCCGGAGTGGAGCGACGAGTTTCAAAAACGATGCCACGTCCTGGGCTCAGGGTGAGCGAGGCATAGGAGTCGCTGTCGCTTGGGCTGGCCCGTAGCATGAGGCCTGCGCGGGAGGCGGAGCTTTGGTTACTCACCTCCTGGTGCTGCAGGGTGGCCGTGAGGTCACCATTACTGAGTAAAGAGGTGTACGCATAGTGGAAGCCATCGGTGGTCAGACCAATCCCGTTGCCACCACCACTCACGTAATAATTGGAACCGATAATCGCGGTGTAACCGGTTGGCCCCATGGCGGAATCGATGCCGATATCGCGCCGTGCCCAACCGTTGGGTAACTCGCCGTTAGCCAAGCTAGTGGCCCCAGATACCCAATCCCCGCCTTCAAAGGCCCCCAAGTCGGGTTTAGTGACGCCTGGCGCGGTGATTTCGAGCAGCTTAGTCGGGTAGGCCCCGTTGGAAATCGACTTGGTCGTATCGGGCACCGAGAGCGTGATACCGATTCCTTTGGCGCGCAAAGTCGAAGTGGTCCCCGTTATACGGTAGTCGTTTAAAGAGGAGTTGGTGAAACTCATCGAGGTGAGGCTGGTGAGACCGGGATTGCCGGAGTTGCCGTAAGTGGTGACGTTATTACTATTAACCAGACCCGCTGCGGTGCGAACGCGTCCATCGGAGGGTTTACCACTGGCGACAGCCCACCAAAGATGGTTGGAGCGTGTGAGAGTGACATTATTAATGAATTTCGACTGGGGATCAGTGGAATTAACCTTAGGGGAATCTTCCCAGCCGTAACCGATGCCATTCAGCACCGTATTATTATAAATATGCATACCGCGCCACGCGGCCGACGGGGGACAACGGAGCGCGTAGTTGTTACTATTGCCAGCGCGCGTTACTTTTTCAAACACCACGTTTTTGTAGGAAGTACGACCCTTCTTAGTAGAACCCGAAACGCTCTTATCAAACACGTCGCGACCCGAAACACCTTCAAAGTCGAAGAAAAGTCGGCCAAAGGTTACAGTGGGGGATGTACCTTGGCTCAAACCGAGAATCTGGCTGGCGGTGAGGGCTCCGCGGTAAAGGCGGAAATCGTCTATATAATCGGTATACATCTCCTCCGTGAGCGTGTTCATACCACCGATTTCCCAGTTGCGATCAAGAGTGCCGTTTGAACGCGCCGGTAAGGTGGTGCTAAATTCGACAGCACCAAAGCTGGCATTTTTACTGGCGACCAGTACTCCGTTACGATAAAGTTGCCACTGCGTGCCATTATAGACACCGGCATAATGAACCCAGTCCGTGTAATCGGCGGCAGGTATGGGATAAGTGGCAAAGTTAGTCGTCTTTTTATTAGGTGTAACCGTGGTATCGGTCTGGCTGCTGCCCAGCTCGTAGCTTTGGTTGACCACGCGAAAAAAGATTTCTTTGTCACCCTGTGGCCCTTGGCGCACAATATTGCGCGCATCGGTGA
>CANIXX010000223.1 GCA_947471115.1 Opitutaceae bacterium
CCGATCGCCGAATGAAACCATCCGGTCGAACGGGGTCATGCCTTCGGTATTCGACCGTGGAAGTGTCTGGAGTGCTGTGGTGCACCTCACCTGCAAGGGCCGTTTTGGAGCCGCTGGTTCGTTACAAAACTGATTATGGGTTTAAAATTTTAAGCCGATCAGGTTCATGCAATCCTTGCCGCCTCAGCTTGGCTTCACCGCAGCATCGCCGTGCGCATGCAGGAGTTTGTCCAAGGCTTGCTGAACTTCATCACGGGTGTGCGCCACGCCTTTCTCATCCAGCCACCGGATCACGGCATCAGTCACATCGCCCCCAGTGCTCGTCCTTCGGTGATGCTTACCCTCGTCTCCATTCCTGAAAATCCCATCTTCCATGGAATCGGTTTTAAGTTAAACGGCGTCCGACGACTGACCTCTACACACAGCAAATCAACCAGGACGGGGATGCGACGGGGGGCAGGGCGAGTTTTGTCATTTTTAGTGCAAACGAACTTCCGTCGGAGCGTCTGCAAACGGGATCGCGTCGTTACAGGGATACATTGTCCCTTCAAGATAGATGTTCATCTCGGCTCCCTTTGGCCTGCTCATCTTGATACTCCCGCACCCGTCACCCAATCCCCGTTACCAATATTTCGCTTTGTTGATCTAGGCCGGAAACATGATGAACGGTTGCGCGAAATGTTGCTTACTGGCGACCCAGGCGAGCCGTGGGAATACGGCTGTTCCTATTTCTACGGTTCAACTAAATCCCCCATTAAAGCCCGCTCCATGCCTGGCCTTGCGCCCGGCCCCGGCTCGTGACTAACGTCCGCCCCCATGCATCCCCTTTGGCTTGCCAATCAAGACCCCGCGTCCGCCTGGGCCCATCAAACGTGGAGCGATCTCGCCGCTCGGCAAGATAAGGACCAAACCCTCGTTGTGTTGCCCGTCCACGGGTTTGCCGATCATGGCTTGGGGCTGACGCTCGACGTCGAGGAGACAGTCGGTTCGGCGGTGCTGGGGTGCGCCCTCACGGCGGGCTCCTTGCAACCTCACGTCCTTGTTTTGCCCCCGTTTTGCCTGGGCGCGGCGCCCTACGCGCATTGCCACTTCAGCGTTGATATTGAGACCGCCCTCGATGCCCTGGCCGAGATCGCCGCCAGCGTGAAGGCTGCGGGTTTTTCCCGCCTGCTTTTTTTTAACACGAGCCCGTGGTGCGCCGAAGTCATTGCTACCGCAGCAATTGATGCCCGCACGACTTTCGACGTGCGCACTTACGTGATCGCTTCGGCTAACCTCGGCCTCGGATTCCATCCGGCTGACGTCCAACGGGTGCAGACTCAGGCGGTCGCCGCTCGCGTGTTGGGCCGTGCCCCCGTGCCGAACGCAGTCAGCGCCGATGTGCGCGACACCGAGTTTCGCCCCGGTTTTTTTGGACAACCCGCCGCCGTTGTTCCGGATCGTGCCGTGGACGCAGATGCCGTCTTCAGCGCGGCGGCCCGCAAGCTGGCAGGGCTGCTTGGCGACATTATCCGCCACGAGTCCGTGGCGGTTGACGGCATGGGAGCGGTTAACTCGCCAACGCTTCCGCCAGTGGCCACGACCATCGCGGTTCCCCCGCCCGGCGAATCCTCGGCAGCTCTCCCGCGCGCACTGATGGCGCTCACCGCCGCCGAACTGGCGGCCCTGCCGGACAAGGGGCGCGCATGGGTCATCCTGCCCACCGGTGCCATCGAACAACACGGCCACCACCTGCCGCTTGGTACTGATGCGATGCTCGGGCGGCTTTGGCTAACCCAGGCGTTGCCCCAACTCGCCGTGGATGCGCCCGTATTTGTGGCCCCGCCCATCGTTTTTGGCAAAAGCAACGAGCACCTCGGGTTTGCCGGTACGGTGTCGATTTCGGCGCGCACTTTGCGCAGGCAGTTACTCGCTTATGCGGCGCATCTGCAGTCGCTCGGCTTTCGTCAGCTCGCAGTGCTCAATACCCATGGAGGCAACACGCCGATTGTGGTGGCCACCTTGCGTGAGATCCAGACCACGTTGGGCCTGCGCGCCGGTATGTTAAGCGGGTATTATCTGCCCGCGCAGGAGCCGCAAGAGGCGGCGTTTGGGTTTCATGCGGGAGAGTGGGAAACCTCGCTCATGCTGGCCGGTGCTCCCGAATGGGTGCGCATGGACCGGGCGGTCTGCGAATACCCGGCGCTACTCGATGCGCCCGGCGGCCTGCGACCTGAGGGCGGCGCGGCGGTGTTTGCGTGGAAAACCGCGGATATTTCCAAAAGCGGCGTCATGGGTGACGCCACCCGCGCGACGGCCGAAAAAGGCGCCCGTTGGCTCGCCGAGGCCTCGACCGCGCTCGCCAGCAAGATCACGGCACTAATCACCGGTTAGGTGTGACGTATTGGGTGGCTGGGTGCTTATTTCCAGAGCGGGTCGGTCTGGTAGTCCTTGGGCTGGTTCAACAACGGCCACACCTCGGCGACAGTCGGGGCGACGGCGAGCAGTTCGGCCAACCCGTGCGACTTGAATTTCTCCGCCACCATGCGCTCGAAGAAGCGCAGCAAGTCGTCGTAAAAGCCGTCCTGATTGAGCAACACCAGCGGCTTCTGCGTGAGGTTGAGGTATCGCTCGCTCATGATCTCAGTCATTTCTTCGAGTGTGCCGATGCCGCCGGGTAAGGTGAGGAACGCATGCGCTCGCTCCGCCATGATGCGTTTGCGCTCCCGCATGGTGGGTACGACCACCAGTTCGGTCGATTCAACGTAGGCGAGTTCTCGCACCTGCATAAAATCGGGTATCACGCCCACCACGACTCCGCCGGCCGCCATCACGCTGCGGGCCACCGCACCCATAAGCCCGACATTACCGCCCCCGTAGATCAGGCCCCAGCCCTCCGCCACCATCTCGCGCCCCAAGCGTTCCCCGACCTCGTAATACTTGGGATCGAGCTTCGAGCTGGACGAACAGTAAACGCAAAGGAGCTTGGTCATGGTTTTTTTCTAACCTTTTCCAATCCGCTTTGGATAGTAATTAAGGCTGTTTTTTTTAACCAATTCGTGCCCAGTAGGCATCCTTCGTGGCGAACTCCCTCTCCAGTTATCTTGGCCGCTTAGCTCCTTCGCCCACTGGGCTCCTGCACCTCGGCCATGCGCGCACATTCTGGGTCGCTCACCAACGCGCCCAGGCCGCCGGCGGTCGCCTCCTCCTGCGCAACGACGACCTCGACTCCATTCGTATCCGCAGTGATTTCGTCGCCGCGATGCTCGACGACCTGCGCTGGCTCGGCCTCACGTGGGCGAAGCCGATGATCACCCAAAGCGAGCGTTTGCCGCGCTACCGCGCCGCCCTCGTTCAATTGCATGCTGCGGGTCTGATTTTTCCCTGCGCCCATTCACGCCGCGAACTCGCCGAGGCGTCCGTCTCCGCGCCCCACGAAGGCGCGAACCTCGATGAACCGCTTTATCCGCCCGCGTTTCGTCCAGCCTTGGGTGCGCCGTTACCACCTCTTGACGCCGCAGGGTGGGGCACCAACTGGCGTTTTCGTGTCTCCGATGGCGAGTTGTTGACCTTCGCCGACGGGTATTTCGGCACGCAGGAAGCGACGGCAGGGCGGGATTTCGGCGACTTTCTGGTGTGGCGCAAAGACGGCGTCCCCAGTTATCAACTGGCATGCGCGGTGGACGACGCGGAACTGGCTATTACCGAGGTGGTGCGCGGCGCCGACCTGATAAAATCCACCTTTCGCCAACTGCTGCTGATTCGTGCGCTGGGCCATGAGGTGCCCGCGTATCATCATTGTCCGCTGGTTCTGGACGAACGCGGTGAACGCCTGGCCAAACGCGCTGACGCCTTGGCTTTACGCACGTTGCGCGCCCAAGGCGTCACTCCCGCCGAGTTGCTGGCACGGTTTTAGTTTTTCAAAAAAGGGGACAACCGGGGTGGCGCGAGCCTACACGGATTCGGTCATCCATCGTGCCTTACCTACACTTGCCGTAAAACCAGGACTACCGGGCATTTTATCGCTAATAAAGCGACAGCTCGGCTTCAGCGGATGGGGTGTTTCTTCTTTGGCTAAATCCTGCAACACCTTGCCCGTTAATAAATCGATGGCCTGCGCGCGAATTCCGGATCGCAGCGGGCTAAAGTCGGAAGCCTTTAATTCCAGTAAATCACGATTGATTAAGCGTTGGGCATCGCGCGCAAAGGCAGCTATATTCAAATGCTTCCAGACCTCCGCACGGCCATCCTTTTTGGCGCCCATTCCAGCGTAAAACTGGAGATTGGGAACAAGCCCATTAGCGCTCAAGGCAATCAGGTCACGCGGCAGGCCAATGATATTATCGGCCGCTTCATATAGTTTTTTGAATATAGATTGGGGCAAACTCGTCTCGTTGCCCGAGCGCTCCCGCAGTGGACTGAAAAATACATCTGGTCCCATAAACGGTTTACCCGTGATACCCGGCATCACATGCACACCCAAAAAAGGCGGATTGCGGGTGGGTTCGTAGACGGCGGTTCGCCAATCGACGACTTTATTGAGTTCAACATAAGACCCCATCACGGGCATAATTTTCCAGGTTTTGGCACCACCGATCATGCGCGCGATTCGATCGGCATGAGTGCCCGCTGAATTTATAATATATTGTGCAATAAACTCAGCCTTCTGAGTGCGTACCAGCCAGCCTTCAGAAATGGCTTTTATACCCAGAACGGTGTGGTTCGTTTTTAGGATTCCCCCCGTGCATTCGATGTCCTTAGCCATGGCTTTCATTACTCCATCCGCGTCAAACAGGTAGGCTTCGGGTAAATAGAGGCCAGCGGTAATGGTTTTTGACAACAAGGGTTCATATTTTCCCCGCAATTCGTCGCCTGAAAGGATAACGGCTGATTTCTGGCCATTGGCGGTGGCCTGGCGTTGGTACTTTTGCAGAAACAGGTCATCTCCAGGCATAGACGCCGCTATGATTTTACCCACATTCCGGATGGGGAGACCTTTTTCGTGGTGATAGTTCTGCAGCCACCTAAAACCCTCATTTGCGGCAGTCGCTTTAGCCGATCCTGGGGCATAAAACGCGCCGGTGTGCCCTGTCCCTGTATTATGGTCAGAGCGACTGGTTCCCTGTCCCAGTGAGGGCTCCTTTTCCAGTAGCATGATTTTGGCATTGGGATGTTTTTCACCCAAAACACGCATCGTGGAGAGACCTCCAATGCCTCCTCCAATGACAAGAAAGTCAACGGCTGTAGCTGAAGCGCAGGGTGAGGAAGATGCCATGGTGTAAGCAGGTTGTGTGATTTTCACCTGCCTGGCCACCCCATGTCATTTTTTTTATTCATAGGCCACTCTTTAGGCCCCAAGTTACTTTCGAGTGAACTTACACACACCGATTGCCTTTAGTAAATCACCCCTTAATCAACTTAGCGCATGAATATTCACGCTCGCATTTCCAAGGAATGGCGCCAACGCATGATCTTTATGGCCATGATGTTGAATGGTTCGGGACTTTGGTTCTGCTATGATGGATTCATCGCCTGGCCTGCCCAAGAGCAGAATTACCAGCGACTCGTCACGCTCACCGCAGGCACACTGGCAGGCGAGGAAAAGCCAACCGA
>CANIXX010000224.1 GCA_947471115.1 Opitutaceae bacterium
CCTCCGCCGGCGTGATCAGCATCGGCCCGCCCCGTTGGTCACGCGCGGGGGTTCGTTACGACTGGTGAAAGGGCAAGGGACGGGAAAATAGCCGGACGGATGAGCCAAAGGCCCCAAGGCATGCGTTTATTAGGGATGCGGAGAGCGCTAAAACACCGAATTGGCGCCAGAACTGGATCGCCCTGCGTAAAATTGAATCCTGCCCAAACGGAGGCGGGATCTCCCGCCATGTCCCCGGTCGTGGCATTGTCACCAGTAGGTAGTAACCTTCGAGTTGTCGGATCATCGCCAGCTCATCGCCGCCAACTCATACCAACGTCTCGTTGAATTTAGACTTTGGGAGGGACCTCCTCCGTGTGGTCTGGATCGAGACACGGACGACACGGAGGTCGTCCCTCCCTTATCCAAACAAAGTCTAAAACCATTTAGCTTTTGGCATCAGGAGTTCGGGCTTAGGCGTTTCCCGACCCGCTGGAACGGTCGAAGAACCGTCTTTTGTCACGCTCTTTTGCGTGCACTGGGCTGGCGATTTCCCCCTTCGGTATTTCCCGTATCCCACTGCTATCAGTGCACTCCCATGCGTTCGCCATTAGAAAAATTCAGCAATTTATCGGGTACGGATTCATTTTTCCGCCAATGCGCCGATATCCCAATGACCTCACCATGAAACCCGGCGATTATAAGTTCAACGGCACCATCGCTTACAAAAACAGCCGCAGCGATCTCTGCGTGCCCTGCCCCCTCCTGGTTTTCAAAACCCAATATCATTCCGGTCATTTAACCCCCGTCCACATGCCTACGCTCACCCGGTTTCGCTTTCTCGCTCGTGCCCTTGGCGCCGTGCTCACCGCCTCGGCTGTCCACGCCTATGACCTCGGAGGCATCGACTTCCATGGCTCGCTGAGTAGCACCGCTGCCTACTCGAACAATTATAACTACCTCGGCGACACGGCGGAATCGGCGGATTTGATCCAAAACGAAGTAATCCTGAACGGCACCAAGCGTTTCGACAACGGACTGAAGGCCGCCGCGCAGGTTTATATCTATAGCTTTGCCGGCTACAACACCGCTACCCTCGACTTCGCCAATCTGGACTATTCCGTCACCCAGGAATTCGGCATTCGTGTTGGCCGCAACAAAACGCCGATCGGGTTTTATTCGGAGTCACAAGACCTCGACCAGATTCGGACCTTCGCCTCGTTACCGCTCAATTTTTACCCACGTTCCTTCCGCGCCTTCGCCGTCGCCAATGATGGCATTTCATTCTACGGCAATGTCGCCGCTGAGAAAGCAGGCACCTTCGATTACCAGATTTTCTACGGGCAAGTGCCCTCGCTGGATGAACAACAACCAACCATGGTCGGCGAGGGCCTGCGCTCGATGAGACCGAATATGGTCTATGGCGGTTCGGTCATTTGGAATGCCCCGGTGGACGGCCTGCGTTTCGGCTACAGCTACCTGCAAACCGCCGGAGCCTCGCTCACGACCAACCCCGCCGTGGTCATTGCCAATGTATTCAGCACACCGTTCAGCGGTGATATAGATTATACAACCCAAGTTACTTCAGCCGAATATACTTGGGGAAAATGGACCGCGACCACCGAATATAGATACACCTCCTCCGGAATTAACCTCACCAACGACAAGGCCGGACTCGGCGGTGCTATCCCTGCCAGTTCTATCGTGAAACAAGTGCAGGCAGTAAAGGACGAGTTCTACCTCCAACTGACCTATCAGGCGACCGACAAACTCGGTTTAGGCGTCTATTACGCCTACAGCGACTACACCCCGGAAGGCACTCAGGCGACTAACGACAAGGGAGGCATCGATACCGACCTGGCCTTTGCCACCTCTTACGCGATCAAGCCCTGGTGGTTGATCAAGGGGGAAGTCCATCTCATGAACGGCATCCATTCCCTCAACGGTGCGGGCAACTCCAATCCCGGCGCGCCCACCAACACTACGGGCGGCACCGACGACCAAAAATGGACCTACTATGTCTTAAAAACCACCCTCAGCTTCTAACCCCGGAACACCCATAACCCCTTAAAACAGGAAAAAAATGTTCCGCATCCTACTCTTTATCAGCCTTATGGCTGGTATAATCTCCGTGGCACGCGCTCAAGATGCCGCGTTCATCGTCAACACGCAAAGCACCGAAACCACACTTTCAGTCGCCGCCCTCAAAGCGGTGCTACTGGGTAATAAAATTAAGTGGGACAGCGGTGGCGTCATTAAAATCACGGTTCCCAAGTCTGGCGCCGTGCATGAAAAAGTCGTGCAAGACTACGTCCAGCGCAGCGCCGAGCAGTTTGACAAGTACTGGAAGAAACTAGTCTTCACCGGCAAAGGCGTGATGCCCACACAAGCCGCCAACGACGCCGAAATCATCGAGTACGTGGCCCAGACGCCCGGGGCCTTCGGGTATGTCTCCGCCTCAGCCGTCAACGACCGAGTGAAAGTCATCAAGATTCAATGAGCCCTCTGAAACAACGTAGCCTGGCAAGCTGCGCTGCTTCAGGCCACTGCGTACGAACGAGTTGACCAGGGCCCCCACCGAACACTTCAGCGCATGACCCCCGCCGATTCCCTTCACGATCCAGCCCGCCTCGCCGCGCTGCGAAGGCTTCTGAGGGCCGAGTCGCAAAACACACCCCATTTCGAGCGCGTCTGCCGACTGGCAACCGAGTTACTCGATGTACCGCTCAGCCAGTGCGCGATTCACGACGATCAGCAGCGTTTTCTGCAAGCCGAACATCGGCGAGACGGAGCTCAACCCACAGCCAACGAAGCATCGGAAAACTTGGCTTTTTGCCAACAAGTGATCGCTACGGGCTCGCCGGTGATCTGGGGCGAGGCGCAAACCGACCTGAAAGCTCCCGCACCCGCCTGTCCCGCACCGGCGAGCGGCGGTTATTTGGGCTGCCCATTGCGCACCTCGGAGGGATGGGTGATTGGAGTCCTCTGCGTCATGGCCCCCAGCCCGCGTATGTGGACCGAACACCACATCGCTTTATTACAAGATCTGGCCCAGCTCGCGATGGGCGAAATCACCCTTCAAGCGGAACGTTTCGACCGCCAAGCGGACGCCACCGAACTCCATCAGCGCCAAATCCAGCTCGAAGCGAAATCCCGGGAGGCGGAAAAACTCATGGTTGATGCGCAAGCGTCTGCACGCGCCAAATCCGATTTTTTGGCCAACATGAGCCACGAAATTCGCACGCCGATGAACGGGATCATCGGCATGCTCGCGCTGTTAATGGACAGCCCGCTAGCGCCTGAACAAAGGCGCTTTGCGCAAATAGCCAGCTCCAGTGGCACGACCCTACTTTCACTGATTAACGACATCCTCGACTTCTCCAAAATCGAGGCCGGCCGACTCCAACTGGAGGCGATCGATTTCGATTTGGAATGCCTGATGGAAGAGTTCGCCGCCAGTCTGGCGCACCGGGCGAGCACCAAAAAGCTCGAGTTCCTGTGTTACACCAGCACCGAGATTCCTGCCCGCGTGCGTGGCGACCCGACGCGCGTCCGCCAGATCCTCGTGAACCTCGCCAACAACGCCCTGAAGTTTACCGCCCAGGGCGAAGTCGCCGTCGCCGCACAACTCATCCCAGGCCCGCAAAGCGTCATCACCGTGCGCTTTAGCATCACCGATACCGGCGGAGGCATACCGCCAGACAAACTCCACCTGCTGTTCAGCAAATTCAACCAAATGGATGCCTCCACCACGCGTAAGTTTGGTGGCACGGGCCTCGGCTTAGCCATATCCAAACAACTCACCGAACTTATGGGCGGCGAGATTGGGGTAACCAGCGACCCCGGGCGAGGCTCGCAGTTTTGGTTTACCCTGCCGTTTGCGGCCTCGCAGCCATCGCCACCAGCAAGAACGTCCACTGCGGCCCTCAACGCGCAAAAGATTCTGATCGTCGACGACAATGCCACCAGTCGCGCCCAACTCAGCCAAACGCTCAAGGCCTGGGGCCTGCAACCCACGGCCGTAGCAGACGCGGCCGGTGCACTTACCCTGTTAACCGCACATGAAGGCCAAGGAACGCCCTTCGCGCTGGTGCTCATCGACTCCCAATTAACCGATTCGTTGGGCGTTGAACTGGGCCAACAGATTCGCGCGCAACCCGCACTCGCCGCCACCCAATTGGTGTTGATGTCGCAATTAACAGAAGCGGGGGACCTCAGCCGGTTCCGCCAACGCGGTTTTCTGGACTGCCTAGCCAAGCCGGTGCGCAACTCAGAACTGCGCCCGCTGCTGCTTACGGCCCAGCAAAAATATAGCCGCAAGGACGAGCCGAAAAAGGAGGTGCCTAGCGAAGTGCCCGCACCTCGCTGCGCGTCGGAATTTATCCCGCCTGACCAACGCGCGGGTCGCATCCTGATTGTTGATGACACCCTGGTGAACCAACTGGTCGCCTCGAGTATTTTGCAGAAATTCGGACTGCAGTCCCAAGCGGTCTCCAGTGGTGCCGAGGCCCTGCAGCTACTGAGCACCACGCCCATCGACTTGATTTTGATGGACATACAAATGCCCGACATGAACGGCCATGAGACCACGCGGCATATCCGCTGCAATTCGCCCGCCGTGCTCAATCCGCAGGTCCCGATCATTGCCATGACGGCCAACGCGCTGGATAGCGACCGCCTGTTATGCATTGAATGCGGCATGGACGATTACCTCGCCAAACCAATTGATCTGGAACGCTTTGCCGCCGCATTAACCCGCTGGCTACCCCGGCAAACCAGCACGTCTAGTGAAGCTCAGACCGACGACGCCCAGCATCTGCCCATTTTAAATCTGGAAGCGGCGCGCCAAGCTCTAGCTGGGGACAACGAAAGCCTTCGCTTGATCATGGCCGATTTGCTCAACGACTTAGGTTCGTACTGTGAAAAGCTGGTGGGAGCGATTGAGAAGGGGGATCTCACGCGAGCCAGGAGCACGCTACAAGGACTCCACGATGCGACGACCAATGCGGGCGCCAGCCGCTTTGCTCACCACCTGCACCGCATAAAAAGCCATTTAAACGACCAAAGCCTAGAAGCGGCGGTCGCCCTGATTCCAAAACTCAACCAGCACGCCGCCGAGCTCCTCAACGAGCTAACGGCCAATCTCAAGACCGCCGAATAACGCAAATTCACGTTCAAGCGTGAGGATGCCGTTTTTTCGGCCGCACCTTCGACGTTTCCAGTGGGTTGATTAAAGGTGCCCCAAGCAGGCTGTAACATTTAAACCTAAATGCCGAAGTTCAAACCAACCACGGATTGCACAGATTGCACAGGTACAATCTCTTAGGTGAAAATAGAAACCGGCTCCATTCCCCGTTTTCATGCTCTCTTAAAATTCAGTAATACTCTGTTATCTGTGCTCATCTGTGAATTCCGTGGTTAAAACTTCGGCGTTCGGGTTTAGTCAGTCGGCTTAAAAAGTAGCGCTGTGCTTTAGCCCGCATCGGCGATTGCGATGGAAATTTGTTCAAACCTGCGGGCTAAAGCACCGCACTACCTCAGCACCGGTATCCGACTCTTTAAATGATACAGCCTGCTAGTAGGCAGTAACCTTTGAGTTGTCGGATGCA
>CANIXX010000225.1 GCA_947471115.1 Opitutaceae bacterium
AGCGGGACTTTCTCTTTGGTGATGCCAAACTCGGCAAAGTCCTCGCCGCCCATCGTGGGGTCCACGGTGACAAGATTCTCAGCGCCGACGACGGACTCCAGGCTGCGGCGCACTTCGCTGACGAGTTCGGGCGTGTTGTAGAGCGATGCCGTGCTTTCCTCGGTGACGATGACCTCCGGCATCCTCTCCGCAGGCATCCCGGCGGCTTCGGCGAGGCAGCGGGTGCGGGTGCGGCGCTGATGGACAGCGCAAGGAATGTTACGAGGGCGAGGGTGTTCTTCATGGGTGGTTTACTTCTTCAAAACAATACGCGTCGAGTGGATGTCGCCATACAGTTCACCGGGCGAACTTTTGATCTGCGCCCAGATGGCCACGAGCGTGCGGTCGGCAAGTTCGGCGACGCTGGGATAGCAATGACTAAGAGATAGACACTTTGAGTCACTGCCTTGTTACTCGCGCTTTTGACGAGCGGGATCAAATTGATCGAGCCCAAGTTGCACGAGGTAGATTCGGTCCACCAGCAGCCGGTTTTTCTCTCCCGCGCCGCCGTAGAGAGGTCCGTCAAATTTCATGGAAATGTAAGCCTTCCAACGATTCTCAGCCCCCGGCTCATAAAGCCGTTGCCCGATATCCAATCGCGACTTCCCACTCGGGGATAGCGCGATCGCGGAATTTTCGCCGATGGTCATCTCCCCCAAGTCGTGGAGTTGGTATTGACCGGGCACCAAGCCGGCCCGGTCTAAAGTTGCTAGGTTCGATACGTTGGTCCCACCCCAGTGTTGAACTCGGTGAGGCAATGTCGCCGCATCGACGACCAAGGCCAGCCCGGTGGAGGCATCGGCGTCCAGCTCGAAAAACGAATCTTCATCCTGCCCCCCGTATCGGCTCGGGAGAAAGGCGTGAATCCGGCCGGGCGGGGTCCCTTGCAGTTGCTTCGGATAGGGCCTCACGTTCCTTCCCGCCAGGATCGCCATATTCAAGTCCTCGAGCAGACCCGTTCTAACGGGACGGATTTTCCAGGCTCGGTTGACGTCGTAGGCAAACCAAGCCGGCAGGGGCTCCGGCGAGGAGGAGTTTGCCTCGCGGATCCGCGCGACCACTGCGGCATGGTCCCGATACGCGTCCGGATACGCCTTTTGGAGATCGAACCATCTCCAAAGCGTCGCGAAATCCAAGTCGCGCCGGGCCAGCCGCACATTGATCCGGGCCGCCCTTTCTTTTTCCGGAAGCACTTTCTCCATTTCGGCGAAGTATGCCTGCCAGCGATGGATGTTCTCCGGGGTCAGGTAGGGAAAGGTTTCCTCGTTGAGATCGCGCGAAGCAATGGTCGCGCCAGAAGGGAGGGGATCGAGGCGTTCCCGTTCCCGATTCAACTCATCGAGATACTTCCGGAATCCGGGAGCGGCGCTCCCATACATGCTGTCCGTGAACTCCTTGATCCAGGCATCCACATCGCCCTCGGCGTTCATCGCCAGCCTCAGGATCAGGTAATAGTGCAGTTCCGCGAAACCCGACCGCTGTTGGATGCCGATCAGGTCCACGGTGATGCCGCGGGCCCCCCATTGGTGGAGCAGCTTCATGTTCCGGGCCGTTCGGGAGATGTTTCCTACCGGCATGCCGTATCCCGAGCCGTAGGGATTCGGGTAAATCCAGGCACGCAGGTTCCCTTCCGCCGTCAGGGCGGCCCATCCCTTGAAATGCGCCACGGTTTCCTGAATCAACGGATCTTTGCTGGTCCAGTCGGCGAAGTAGTTGTCTTCCACCGGTGCGAATTCCACGATCAGGTTGGCGGGAAGTTTCTGCCCCCTCGAGAGAACCGGGGGTTTCTGGGTTTGGGCACGGCGATACGCATTGGTTTTCACCCGCACTCCCGGATGCTTTTCCATCAACACCCCGCTAAGCTCGATCAAGTAGTCGATCAGCGGACCGGCCGGAGTCTGATACTTGTCCTCCAAAGCGGTTGACTCCGGGCTGTGGCAAAAGCGCCCCGGCACATCCATCGCCCCAATTTCCACCACGATGTCCTCGCCCTCCCGTTCGATCAGTTCGAGCACATTTTTGGTGAGCTCCTTGCGCAGGTCTGGATTGCCGAAATTCAACTGCAGGTTGGGCACGCGGACGCCGTTGGCGTTCATCGAGAAGAACTCGGGATTCGTCTTGAAGTAGTCCTTCTTTTTCAGCCAGGGAAACGTGTTCGCTCCCAGGGCGGTCGCATCCGGGGGAACAAACGAAAAGAGCGTGTGACCGCCGCCAATGCCCTGAGTGACCTCCCGTTCCGCCGAGACGAATTGCCGCAAACCCGAAACATCCACCCCTCGGGCCGCAAATCGCGCCACGGACGGAGAAAAGCCTAGATTCGCGCCGCCCAGGTAGGGAAAATCCATGCTGCGCTGAAAATCGACCCGGCATGCGGCAAAGGATGGCGTATGACGGCGATGAAAGGGTGCCAGCGCCAAGGGGTCTCTCTTTTCGAATACCGGCGCTTCAAAAAGAGAAAACCATCTCCATTGGATCGCGTGCTCCAGAAAGTCCACCACCGCATACAGATTCCCGTGGATGCCCGCCCCGGACAAATAAATGTTGCCGTGGTCCGATATGGCGGCGTATTCCCGGCCTGCGGATTTTGCAGGGGATCCATCTTTGTTCCAGCCGAGGAAAATCGCCGGGCCGCCTCCGGCGTTGTGCGCTTTACTCTCAATCACCGGAAATTTCGCCCCAGTGGAAAGCTCCAGATAAAACGCCAACTGGGCCGCGGCATACCGGTCCACCTCCGTCGGCTCGGCGGGGAGAACGATTTGGAATTCCGTCTTCCCGCCCTCCACCACAAGCACGCGCTGCTCCGCAGCGAATGAGGAATGATCAAAGGCGACTGACGCAAGGAGGAGTGCGAATGCGAGGCGGAATGGTTTCATCGGGCGGCTGGGTAAGGCGGGAGTGTTCATTTCTTCTTTTCGCTTTCTCTCAGATGTCCGATCGTCTCCAACCAGCAGCCGGGGTCGCCACCGAGAACGTCGGTCTTATCGAAACGGAACCGGGTGCGCACGTGCGATTCGATCTCGTCGAGGGCCTTGGCCAGACGTAAGCGAGCGCCTTCGTCGCTCTGGATGCGAAGCTCGATGGCCAGCAGCATGACTTCGCTGAAGCGGCGCCCGACATCGAGGCATCGCGCGAACGAAGCGACGTCTTCGTCGGATGTCAGCCTTGCAGCGCGCTCGGCATGTCCGAGCGCCTCCTGCGTGCTGGCCAGGCGCCGCACCCAGCGGTCACGCAACTCCTGCCATCGCGTGCCCTTGGAGAGCGTGCCCGTCTGAAGCCGCTGGACATCGCGGGTCACGGAGAACCAGACGCGGCTCACCGGCCCATCGCCGGACTCGCCGCCCGCCATGTAAGCGCGATACATCGCCGCGCCGGCCGCATCTCCCCAGAGCCTACGGCAGATCCGGTCCAAGAACTGGCCGGGACCGAAGACGGCAGCGGGGCGATGGCGGCCGTTTGCCAGTTGGTCGCGAAGCTTTCGGGCCGTCGGCTCGTCGGGTGGCTGCTCGCGATAGCCCCCCGCCGCGCCGCTCCACAGCAACTCGGCGTTGAGCACTTGAACAGGCTCCTCGTGCAGCCCACCGTTGGACAGGCAGACCGATTCCGCGCCCTGAAACAACGGCGTCATGATGCCGGAGAAGTTCAGCAGGTCGTCGCTGTAGTAATTGTCGCCGCCCATGAACGAGATCACGTGCGGGCCGTGTCCGTTGCCGACCTCATCCAGCGCCGCCCGAAGCTCCGCAACTTTCCTGCCGCCACCCGGCGCGTAGAACAGCTCACGCACGCCGAACTGGACGTTTCGGGAGAGGCCGGTGAGCAGGCTCACCGTGCGGAAGTAATCAAGCTCGCGCTGCCAAACGTCGGGCGGATTCGTTTCGTAATAGGTGGCGTAAAGCGGCGAGGTGAAGATCAGCGTCAAATCGCGGTCGGCGCGGTATCCCCCGGTCGTCGTGATCGGATCAAGCGCTTCGCGGACCTTCGCACACCAGGACGCCATGGCGCCGGCCTGGCCTTGGGGCGATTCGACGTCGTCGCTCGGCCAGCGGCGCCGGCACTCGTCGCAGCGCAAGCGCCAAGCATCGCGCGTAGCAGCATAGCTTCCGCTGTCAGTGTCGTGGATGTAGAGGAAACCCGGCTCCACTTCCGACACGAAGTGTTTCAACTCGACGAGCTTGGCGCGGGCGAGAGCCTCGTTGGAAAGACAGGTTCCGTAGGCGCGACTGATTTCCACGCGGTCCATGCCGCGGCAGGAATACTGCGGGCCGCCCGGATAGGGCAGCCGGTTGAAGAAGGTCTGGCCGAAATAGCCGTGACGATAGACGTCGCCCTCTTGATACGATGTGCCGTAGCCGCCGCCATAACCGGCAAAGGTAAGCTTGATCCCGCGCTGTCTGGCGTAGCGGTTGCACTCGCACATCAAGGCCGCATAGCCGGGGAAACGGTCCACGTTCCAGCCAAAGCCGTCGAACCAGACTTGGTTGATCTTGTAGAGAAAGCAGAAGTCGAGTTTCCGTTTGATCCGGGCGAGATACTGTTGCGGCCCGTCGCCCCAATCGTAGGCCCAACGGTTCACTTCGGCGTTCACCAGCCAGTCCGAGGCGCAGCGGTATCGAAAATCGGGCCAGTCGGAGATCGAGAGGCAGGGCAACCGGTTGACGCCCGATTCGGTTCGCACCAGTTGCAGAAGACTGGCCGCCGCCCGCAACAGGCCCTCGGCGTGGAGCGCCACGATCTCGACGCCGTCGGGTCGGATCGTCAACTGATAAGCCTCGGGGCGCTGGTCGCGGCTGAGTCCGGTCGAAAAGGGCGCTTGCGGCTCGAGTCGCAGGGTGATCGCAACGCGACCCGCCCGCGGCTGTCGGACCACGGGCGCTCCGAGGCGATCTGCGATCGTCTGGGCCGCGTAGCCCGCTTCGGAGCCGGCGACCACGCAACCGTCCCGAATCTCCAACTCGTCTTTGCCCCGTTCCAGCCTCTTCGGCGTCGGGAGAATCTCAGGCGTCAATTCCGTCTTCCCGCCCTCCTCCGCAAGCACGCGCTGCTCCGCAGCAAATGAGGAATGATCAAAGGCGACTGACGCAAGGAGGATGAGGAGCAGGGTGAGTTTCATGAATGGTGCGATGAATGAATACATCCGCTGGACGCGCTTTTGCGCGGGCTTTGGGTAACCAAAAAGGCAAAGCGATTTACTCTCAGGCTAAAACCCTGGCAGCGGCGGTCGTGCGGATGATCATCGCTTCCGCAGGAGGTCGAGCAGCACGGTGGTCATCGCTTGCACGCTGGTGCGGATGGTGGGTTCGGGCACGGGTTTGAAGAAAGGGGAATGCAGCGAAGGGCGCGGCTTGCCTTCGGCTTGGGCCTTGGCGATGTCCTCAGGCGACTGTGTGCCGAGGCGGAACATGCACAGCGGGACTTTCTCTTTGGTGATGCCAAACTCGGCAAAGTCCTCGCCGCCCATCGTGGGGTCCACGGTGACAAGATTCTCAGCGCCGACGACGGACTCCAGGCTGCGGCGCACTTCGCTGACGAGTTCGGGCGTGTTGTAGA
>CANIXX010000226.1 GCA_947471115.1 Opitutaceae bacterium
AGCTCACCCGGCACCTTGAGCTTCACTTTTTCGAAAAAGACCTTGGAGGTGACGATGGTTTTGATGGCGCACTGCTGCACACAGGAGGCGATGGACGCCTCGGCCAGGGTGTAGTTGAGGTTAACCGGTACCTTGCCGGTCAACAGCGCGGCCTGGTTCATCAGCGCGCCCGGAACCGAGGGAGGCAGGAGTAAACCAACCTTATCCTGACCGGCCCAGACGGAGCGCAAGCGCCGCGCCATGAAGACCGTTTTCACCAAGGCCGAACCAAAACTAACCTGCGACGACTGCGCGTCAGCCATGGCCATGCGGAAGGGATGGCGGCGGGCCGAACGCACAAACGCGCGTTGAAGCGGGCGCATGTTACGGCGACGCTCCGGCCAAGCCGAAGCCTGCAACTCCTGCACGGCCTGCCGCACCTCGTTGGCGTTGGCACTGGCCGGCAACGGTGAGCCAAAACTGACGGTGACCGGATAGGGAATTTGGCGAGGCCACTTCCAGACGAAGCGCTTTTGCTTGAAGCTGAAAATGCTGCCCCACACTCCGTCGAGCGCCACCGGTACGATGGGCGCTTCGACATCTTTCATGATCCGCTCGAACCCGCGTCGGAACGGCAACAACTGACCGATACGCGTAATTTGGCCCTCGGCAAAAATGCAGACGACTTCGCCATTACGAATCGCCTGGCTGGCGATTTGCATCGAACGAATCAACTCACGCGGATTCTGCTCCGAGGAGATGGGAATAACGCCAAGAATGCGGGCGAGCGGCTTCACATACGGTAGCTCGTAAATACCTGCAAACATCATGAAGCGCACCTGGCGATCGGTGGCGGCAATCAGCAGCAAGGCGTCCACAAACGAGACGTGATTGCAGACAAAAAGCGCGCCACCCTTGGCCGGAATGTTTTCCAAGCCGAGCACCCGTACCCGATAAACGGTGCGGGTGAGCAGCCAGAGTGCAAAGCGGAGCAGCGCATCTGGAAGCAGCCAGAGCACGTAGAGCGTGGCAACCAACGTGGCGCCGGCGGTGAGCAAAAATACGGTGGCCGGGTCCAGGTGCAGAACGACCTTGAGCAGGTAGTAAATCGCTGAGGCGGCAAAAATACCCACGAAGGAAAGCAGGTTGGCGGCCGCCAGCACCCCGCCCCGGTTCTCCTTGCTCGGGCGGTGCTGCAAGAGCGCCGCAATCGGAACGATGAAAAAGCCGCTAAAGAAGCCGAGCAGTGACAAATTAATCGCCACGTGGGTGAAGGTTAAACCGTGGCGGCCGAGCAGGGCGGCAAACACCGTAAGCCCGATTGAACCCAGCGGGATGAGCCCGTATTCGATTTTTCCGCCGGAGAGAAATCCTGCGGCTAAACTGCCCAGGCCGATACCAATGGCGGTGGCGGCCTGCAGGTAACTGGCCTGCTGGGGATCGGCGAGACCGAGCACGTCGGCCGCATAGCTCACGATCACCAGTTGGACCAGCGCCGCTATGGCGAAGAAGTAGGTGTTACCCAGCGTGGCCAGCCAGAGCACGCGGTCCTTGCGGATCAGCTGAACTTGGACCCACAGGTCCGAAAACAGATTGAGCCGGAATTGCTTCGCGGGGTCGGCGGCGGGCACCCGGGTGACGCCAAAGCTGGTACACAGGCCGAAGACCGCCAACCCGATCAATACAACTCCCGCCCAAGCGGATTGGGTGGCGAAGGTGGAGCATAACCAACCTCCCGCAACTGTGCCGCCGATGATTGCAGTAAACGTCGCCAGTTCGAGAATACCGTTGCCCCAGGAAAGTTTTCGCTCGGGCAGCAGCTCCGGTAAAATCCCGTATTTGGACGGCCCAAATATAGCGCTATGCACGCCCATCAGGAACACGCAGCCGATCGTCAGGTACAGCTGGTTCCTCGCCAGGCTCACCAGCGCCAGGATCATGACGGCGACTTCAAACACCTTAACACTGATGGTGATCGTGCGTTTGCTAAACCGATCAGCCAAAAAGCCGCCAGCCATGGAAAACGCGATGAAGGGTAGAGCGAACAGCGCACCAACCACACCGATCAACTGGTCGCGCTCAGCTGGGGACAAGCCCATCCCAGTAATGATGAAAATAGCCAGCCACTTGAGGGTGTTGTCACTGAAGGCGCCCTGGAATTGCGTGATGATGAGGAACCAGAAGCCTCGTTGGCTGGGCTCGGGCGCAGGAGAAGTTGCAGCGTTCATGTCAATAGAAGGGAGAGCGGGGAATACTACCGATACGGTTGGGCCAAGGGTGGGCGCGGCGCACTTATTGTAAGTAAAGCGGTGCATACCGCTCCTGCAGATAACGCAGCAGGTACTTCGGCGTGAGTTCTTCGCCGGTTACCCGGCGGACCAGCTCCAGTGCTTCGTAGCGGCGGCCCTGCTCGTGGATGTGCGTGCGCAGCCAGCCGAGCAGGCGGGAGAAATCCCCCTTCTCAAAATCGGCGTCCAGCTCGGGGTAGACCTTACGCACCGTAAACCAAAGTTGAGCGGCGATCATGTTACCCAAACAATAGCTCGGGAAATACCCGAACGCGCCACCTGACCAATGCACGTCCTGTAACACCCCAACTCTGTCGCTGGTCGGGGTAAGACCGAGCAACTTTTCCGAGAGCGCGTTCCACGCCGCTGGTAGGTCAGCCACCGAGAGTTCGCCGGAAAACAGCCGCCGCTCCAGCTCGAAGCGCAGCAAAATGTGGAGGTTGTAATGCACCTCGTCGGAATCAACGCGGATGAGCGTCGGTGCCACTTCGTTGACCGCCAAGTACAGGTCGGCGGATGAAACGGCGGCGAGTTGCGCGGGGAATTTTTGGCGGAACCGCGGCTCGAAAAACCTCCAGAAGGCGGGGCTGCGCGAGACCTGATTTTCCCACAGGCGGCTCTGCGATTCGTGCACGCCCATACCGGCGTTCTGGCCGAGCGGCGTACCCTGGGCGGCGAGTGGGAGACCTTGCTCGTAGAGCCCGTGGCCGGTTTCGTGAATCGACGAAAAGAGCGAATCGAGAGGGTTGTCGGCGTCGAAGCGTGTGGTCATGCGGATGTCGGCACCCGAGCCCTCGCAGAAGGGGTGGAGGGAAACGTCGATGCGGCCTCGACGGTAGTTAAAACCCAGTTTCTCGGTAACCTCACGCAGGAAGTCGCGTTGGGCATGCACGGGGAAGTTTTTAAAAACACCCGCTTTGGCGCGTACGGAGGAGGCAGCGATGGCGCCCACCAACGGAACGAGGCCGACCTGAAGTTCGCCGAACAACTCGGTGAGTTTGGCCGCAGTCAGTCCGGGATCGTGTTTGTCGATGGCGTAGTCGTACGCGCGGTCGCCCCAACCGAGGAAGGCGGCCTCCTGGCGGGCAAGATCGAGGTGCTTTTGCAAAAACGGCGCGAAGGCAGAAAAATCGGAATGCTCCTTGGCAGCGGCCCAAGCGTGGTAGGCGGCGCTGGAGTGGCGGGCCTTCTCGGTCACGAACGAAGCAGGCAATTTAACCACCCGCTCGTAATCACGGCGCGCTTCGCGCACCACCACCCCCCGATCCGCGTCCTGCGGAAAAGTATAACCCATTGTGTTAGACTTTGCTTCGACGGCGGAGGCCGGGGCGAGCTCGGCTAGGAGGGTGCCGATTTCGGGATCTGCGGCGGCGGCGTGCTGGAGTTCGGCGAGAAGGGCGAGTTGCTCGGCGCGTTGGTCGGCGCTGTCGGGTGGCAAATTGACCTGCTCATCCCAGCCGAGCAGGCCGGCCACGGTGCCGAGATAATGCACTCGTTTGAGTTTGGCGACGAGACGCTCGTAAGCGGTGGTAGTCATGACCTCATCCAAGCACAGCCAGCGAAAATCACGAAGCGAAGAATCGCCCTAGTATGACGTTAGCCTCAAAGCGGCGATTTCCCTCCCGTATCTCACCCAAAAGCAGAGGAGCGATGAAGGCCGATGAGTTCGAAGCCGTGGGAAGCGACGACGCCGCCGTCCCTGTGCTGCGGGGCAACGACTGCGAGGCCCAAGCCGTAACACGGTAAAACACGGTCACGCCTACGCCGCGCCGCCCCTTGCCGCCGTCGGTTGCGAACTTCACGCAACCAACCCGCCCGCTTTTGTCGGTCTCAAGCGGGTTATCCGCAAAAAAAGAGGAGTGAAAAAGTGGTACACAAACGAGACACACTATTTTAAAAAGGGTTATCCTTAACCCCTAAAATCTGCCCTAACTCCTTCATTATAAAATTGGTGGGCCCACTGGGATTTGAACCCAGAACCAAGGGATTATGAGTCCCCTGCTCTAACCATTGAGCTATAGGCCCGAAATGTCATTTCGGTAAAGTCCTCTTGAAATGTCGTAAAACGACACTTTGTAGAGATCAAATCGGCACGACTTTTTTTAGTGACCAGCTTTTCAGCGAAAAAAGCGACATCTCGTGGCATTTTTTTTGCAACCAGTAAGTGCCGCTCATTTCAGCCGAAAAATGGCCGTTATTGCATAGCCTTATTTCGCCTACTTCCGATTGGCATACCCTTATAAGACAATTGGGGTTGAAACCGTTACCGTTTTTGCATCTGCAACGGCGCTTCAGCTAGGTTAAGTGCCATCCTCCGATTTCTCCGGTTTTGCGTCCCGCAAACCTTCGATAACCGTCAAGGACCTCGGAAAAGTATGGCGCTGATGAAAAAGGGGACCGGCCAACATGCGTTCCTCTCGTCGACTTTCCCCGGCCGAATGATGCAGAACTAAAGTGCTTCGGGGGAATACTTGCCGACAGAAGTCCCCGTTCATCCACGGCCACCGCGCAGAACAAATACGTGGGCAAGGTCGTGGGTCTCAAACTCATCCCAATAGCCATCCTCAAGCTCATCCAAACGGGCATCACCATCAATAGCCGGTCCGCCGCCGCCATCGACGGCGCGCAGGATCTGCTCGGTGGCTAAATCGCGGTCGGCCAAACGCGTGACCAACTCACGCCAAAACGTGTCGTTATCGTAGTCGCCAGCCAGCTTGGACAAGCGCTCGTCGGTGAGCAGTTTTTCGGACGCCACCGGCTGCCCGCGATCACCGATATCAACCAATTCGGCACAGCCCAAAGGCGTCGCCAGCTCGTAAAGCTTTTGCTCCAACTCGGCGTAGCGGGAAACCGCAGGAGCTTGCGCGCCCTGACGCCCCTCGACCACGCGCATGCCCAGATGCACGAGTTCAAGCAAACGGGCGTATTCTTTAGGCGTAAACATGACCTTCATTTGCCTGATTGCATCGGCGAGTTGCCCGCGCGCAAGTCGGGAATCGCCTCCGCAAAATCGTTCTCGTTCTCCTACTCCTACGCGTTCTCACAACCACTCCCTCCGCTCCGTGGGAGAACCCCACATCCGTCTCCGCTACTTTTCGATCACCAACCTACAATCCGTGCGGTGACGCTTCGGCCCGCCGCTGCGCTTCCAGCGCCTGGAGTAACGCCAGTGCCGCCGCTGCTGAGAGTTTGGCCGGCTCAAACACCGCGCTGTTCACATAACGCTCGATCGCGGAGGTATCTACCGTCTCCAAATTGCAATCTCCCATCGAAAAATGGGGGAACTGGCGCTCCGCTATCTCAC
>CANIXX010000227.1 GCA_947471115.1 Opitutaceae bacterium
TGTTTTTTGCGGTAAACCGGGCCCGGGCTCCAAGAACGCCCATTTTTTTCTTTAGCGAATGGCGTTTTGGCTTCCAATAAATTCGTATTTATCAGCAAGCAAACGGGTTAATGATACGGGTGATTCACCCTAGGTGAAATTAATCCGTGGCGTAAGGAGGCGTTCTTTCGCGTCCAAACCACCGTGAATTTTAGCTCAATACGGCACGAAACGCGTGCCGTATTGTTCAGTACTCCAACCCGTCTATCCACTTTGGATTAGGGCGAATACGCTTCTTACCTTGAAGAAGCCCGTTGCACCGCATCCAGCACACGAGTCGCAGCAACTTCATCGAGATCAAAAGGGGTAGCGGACTGCGTCCCGGTTAACTGGCCAAAGTGCCCCGCAGTGATTTCCCGGTTGCCACAGTTAAGCACCGCGCCTCGCATCGCCGTGAGCAACTCATTGTAATTGCCCGGCCAAGGTCGGGCGCAAAGCCACTGGAGCGCAGCTGGATGAAAAGAACGGGCACGATAGGCAGGGAAAATAGCGGTTAAATCCATTAGGATCCGGCGTACAATGAGCTCCACATCTTCGATCCGATCCCGAATCGGTGGAATATTTACCGCCGTAGGCATGATAAACTGAAGGGCTTCAATAATCTCCGCCTCGGGGTGGACCGACGCGCCTTCGATGTGGGTGGCCGAAAAAACCATCCGCAACGGTTTCGCCGTGCTGCGGCCCCGCCGTTCCCTGCGCAGGAAATCCAGCAAATCCTTGGCTTGTAACTTAGATAACTTCTCCACTTCAGGTACAAAATAGGTCTTCGGAATACCCTCGCTGAGGCTATCGAGCGACACTTGGGTTGCCAGTGTCTCCACATTGAGTTCGTGATGCGGGATTATCACCGCGTAGCCATGGGGATCGCCGTTCATCGCCTGAAATTCCCTGACCGCCAACTCAAACTCAGACCCCGGCTCTCCACGCAAAATGACCCCAATCGGGTTTTTCCGAGCCGCCCAGAGTTCATTCACTGCCTTCCGCATCGTCTCGCTGCGGGCGATAAGATGCACCGGCTTGTACGGTCCCTCGTTTTGCCCAGAACCAAAGGGTGGATTCGTAGACACACCGGTCGGATTCGTGGCCCCAAAGGGTGGATTCGTGGCCCCATTGGCAGGCAACGAGACGGAATTCGTTTTCCCAAGCAAGCTGCGGATGGAGTTAATCGCATGCTTGGGGTTGATCGGCCGCAAAATCGCATCATTGAGGCCTTTTTGAAAAAGGGGCAGCACCGCAGCGGCATCCTCTCGATTAGCGATGACGATGATTTTGGTGTCGGGCGAAGCGGTGTGCACCTCGGTGATCACCTCGGCCATGTTAAGGCCTGATTCGTGGGTTAAAATGCACAATTTGCAGAAGCGGGAACCCAACACCCGAAGCACCTCGTCCAAATCGGGACAGGACGCCAATCGCACACAGGAGTCCGCTAGCAAAAGCGAAAACATGTTCCGTAAGTTTTCCTCGGGTATGTAGATGACTGCTTCTTCGTTCATTACTGATGAGTGTCGACAAAGGATTTCGCAGGGTTTCCCGAAGGTTCTTCGAGTTCCCCCAGCCCAAATGCAGGATAATCAGTACGGACGACCGCGGTACATGCGCACGGGAGCCTTGGCAGGCGCTTCGTTGGTCTCAGGACTCCGGACCAGTGCGGGGATCGGTGCAGGCGGCACCTCAATCGGAGCTTTAGTGCTAGCTACAGCAACCGCAGGGGTGGTGGTACCCGAGCTTATTTTACCCGATGATGATGAACTCGCGGACGCAGCAGCAAATTGCTCCATGACTGTGGGCGTCAGGTGCTTGAGGGTCATGTTGGTGACCATACGAGTCGAGGATAAGTTGGCTTTTTCTCCCCCAAGTACCAGAAGCACAATGTTCTCGGTGCGCCTCAAAAGGATCCACCGTTCGCTGAAGCGCAGCATGTAATCGTCGCTCGGCAGGAAGTTCTCATCCATCGTATCGTACATTGCCAAAATGCGGCGTTGTGCGTCGGCAAACAGTTCGTTCGACATAAACGAGGGTAGCCGGTTGAGATAAATCTGTCCCCCAGTTCCGAACAGGCACACGCCTTCAATACCGGGCAAATCCAGAATGTTATCAAAAAGTTTAGCGATTTCCATGGTTGCTATTTTTCTAAATTAGGCTGTTGCAAGGACCTGCCTGACGATGCTGGTCACTTCATTGATCTTGGTGCGCGAGCTGAGGATGACCCCGAAGGCCCCCCCCTTATGTGGCACGCAGAGCACGGTGAGTGACTTGCTTTGGATTTGCGCTTCCTGGAAGTCCTCCAGTCCAAATGAATCGCCAATAATCCCAGCAGCTTGCTGGAAATAAGTGAGAACTGAGGCGAGTACGGCGGCCTCGCTGCCCTCTTGCTCGATAATATCACCGGCTTCGGAACACATAACAAAGCCGAGGACATTGGGAGCCTGAATGATTGGTTGGAAATTTGAAATACCCATAGTGGTTGCAGGTTTGTTTATAGAACTAAAAAACAAGCAAACCATCATTCGTGCCAGATGTGTAACAATTGCAGAATCCACTGCGGAAGACGTGAGTTGGTGAGCACGCAAACTTGAGCCACCACCCTCCTAAAAAAGTAGTATTAATCCGTCGCGGGAACTCGAAGCTAAGTTATTATTTAACGATTAATTTACGTGCCGAGCCGAATGACTGAACAGTTAATTCAGCGCGGTGATAGCGCAGGCAACGCACGCCGTTAAACGGCATCGAACGGACTCTCGCTTAATGACGGTCGAATACCGGCTGGCAGGTAGCCGCGCCGGTATAACCCAAGTCGAGTTGAATGGGGCCGACGGACTTACTCCGCCTGAGCCACGAAAGCCGTAAATGGGGCCATCTGAGAAGGCGGTATACGCACGTGCAGACGCACGCCGGTGTCCTCTTGCTCCTCGTTTTGCACGTGCCCGATCGCATGCAATTTGGCGATCAGGTCGTAGCGACTGTGCGGGATAAACAGCTCCATCGAACCAAATGCATCGGCGATCAGTTCCAAGCAGTGATCGACGAGTTGGTCGAGGCCCTGACCGGTGTGCGCACTGACGAAAACACCCTCGGCGTCGAGAAGGCGGGCGGTGTTAAGCTGCGCTTCGGTGGCCGCATCGACTTTGTTAAATACCGTGAGGATGCGTTTGCCCTCGGCGCCGAGCTCCTTGAGGACCGAAAGGGTCGTCGTGTGGTGAGCGGCGAGGTTGGGCGTGGTCACGTCGAGAACGTGGATGAGAAAATTGGCCACCATGGCTTCTTCCAACGTGGCCTTGAACGCCTCGACCAGGCCGTGCGGCAGGCGGCGAATAAAGCCGACCGTGTCAGTGACGAGCAGCTTCTGGTTACCGCGCAGGATCAATTGCCGGGTGGTGGGGTCGAGGGTGGCAAACAGCTTGTCTTCGGCAAGCACGTGGGCACCGGTGAGGGTGTTGAGCAGGGAGGATTTACCGGCATTGGTGTAGCCCACGATGGCGCAGGTGGGCACGGGCACGCGCTGGCGTTTGTGGCGCTGCACGCTGCGCTGTTTACGCACGTCGATGAGCTCGCGCTTGAGCCGGGTGATGCGGTCGTTGACCAAACGTCGATCCTGTTCGAGCTGGGTTTCGCCCTCGCCGCCCATGCCGCCTCCACCGCCGCCTTGACGCGAAAGGTGGGTCCAAGCGCGGGTTAGGCGCGGCAGGGAGTATTCCATGCGCGCCAAGGCGACCTGGATAACCGCCTCGCGGGTTTGCGCGCGGTCGGCGAATACGTCCAAAATCACCTCTTGGCGGTCGATAACGGCAACACCGGAGAGTTTCTCCAAATTGCGCTGCTGGGCCGGCGTGAGGCCCTCGTCGAAAACAATCACGTCGCAGTTGAGCGCCTTGGCGGCGTCGACGATTTCCTGTGCCTTGCCGCTGCCGACAAGCGTGGCAGGCGTGGGAATGCGCAAGTTGACGAGGTTGCGACCGGCCACCGCGATCTGGAGATTCTCGACGAGTTCTTGAAGTTCGTTGAGCAACTCCTCGGCTTCGCCCGTGGGCATTTCGTGAGTTTGAATGCCTACGAGGTAGGCACGCTCAACGCGTTTCAGATCTTTTTGCGGAGTGTTATCGAGGAAGTCGGCCATTAAGGAAGTGGGTGAACGAAGCGTGGACAAGCGGATGAGTCAAACGTGGCGCATAATGCAAAAACGGGAGTTTTTCGTCGGGCCGTCTTGGTGTGCAGGTCAGATCGCTCCGTTATCCCGCCCCGTTAATGCCACACGTGAATTAGGGTGATAGCCACAAAGGAAAAGCTTTACGGGAATAACCCGTCCTCTCACGCCTCTCAGTCATAATGGGATCCGATTCCTACACGCCGTTGGTCGATGCCTACTATGCGCCGCTTTACCGCTTCGCACTGAGTTTGGCGCGCAACTCGGCCGATGCCTGCGACCTCACCCAGCAGACTTTTTATGTGTGGGCCACCAAAGGCAGTGCGTTGCGCGACAATTCCAAGGTGAAAACGTGGCTGTTCACGACCCTTTACCGCGAGTTCCTCCGCAGCCGCCGACACGACGCGCGTTTGACCGCCCTGGACGACCTTCCGCCGGGAACCGAGGATCCTCCGGCGAAGGAAATCGATCTGGCCGTTAACCTAGATTCGCAGCTCGTCGTTGAAGCGCTCCAAGCACTCGACGAGGTCTTCCGCGTCCCGCTAACCCTGTTTTATCTCGAAGACCTGTCCTACCACGAAATGGCGGATCTGCTCGAAGTCCCCATCGGCACGGTCATGTCACGATTGTCGCGCGGTAAAACCCAGCTTCGCACCGCATTGGTGCAAAAAGAACGCGCTCCCAATGTTATCCCCTTCCCTTTTTCGAACCAGAAATCCTCATGACTACCTCCGAGGCTAAATTCATCCTGCATGCCCGACGCCCCAACGGCGGCGACGACGCCGATCCGAGCTTCGTCGAAGCCTTGGCCAAGGCGCGCCAAGACCCAGAACTCGCCGCGTGGTTAGCGAAAGAACACGCCTTCGACACCCTCATCACGACCAAACTCAGTGAGCTGCCACCACCCGCTGGACTGCGTGAAGCGATCCTTGCTGGTGCCCGCGCACGACGGCCGCAGCCAATCTGGCGGCGGCCCTATGCGCTCGGATTAGCGGCCAGTGTGGCTCTTATTTTCGGTGGGCTCACGAGCTGGTCGTACCTGCGACCAACGGTTGACTTCGAGCGTCTCGCGTTGGGGGTGATGGAAGAAGTGGACTCCACCGTGCACCATGAAACTGCCCCCATGGCACGCGGGGCATTACGCACCGCGCTCACCGACCCTGCACTACGCTTGGCTGCGGGCCTAAAACTGGAGTTTGCCGACCTACAACGTGATGGCTGTCGCTCGCTGCGAATTGCCAATCGCGACGTTTTGGAAGTGTGTTTTGAGCGCGGCGGGGAGTTTCTGCATCTTTACGTGGCGCGGAGGGATGATTTCGACGGAAAAAA
>CANIXX010000228.1 GCA_947471115.1 Opitutaceae bacterium
AAACCACGACCATGTTATCGGCCTTAAACTGTTCGAGGTACTTAAAGTAAACCGGCGAGGCGAACAAGTGGTCTACAGGGATATCGAAGAATCCTTGGATCTGCTGTGAGTGAAGATCCATCGTCAGGATACGGTTGGCACCGGCAGCGACGAGCAGGTTAGCCACCAACTTCGCGGTGATCGGCACGCGGGGCTGGTCCTTGCGGTCCTGGCGGGCGTAACCGTAGAACGGCATGACCGCGGTGATGCGATGGGCCGAGGCACGCTTGGCCGCGTCGATCATGATGAGCAACTCCATCAACGACTGGTTGGTCGGGGTGCAGGTTGGCTGGATGATATAAACATCGTGGCCGCGCACGTTCTCGTTGATCTTCACGAACGACTCGCCGTCGGGAAAACTTGTCACCGTGGCTTCGCCCAACGGCATGCCGATGTGCTTGCAAATCTCCTCGGCAAGAGGGCGATTGGAGTTACCGGAAAATACCTTAAGGCGAGGCGCGTTCATGGATGAAAAGAATCCGAATGTGTCAGGAATGTTACGATGCGGAAGACTTTTTTAGGCCCGCAGCAGACTCAAGGGCATCGACGCGCTTGAATAGGTCGGGCGTTTTTTTACGGAGCACGTTGAGGCGCTGCTCCAGATTGTACGGCAGACAAGGCGAACCTTTAACAAAACTACCTGGGGCCAAATCAGAGTTCACTCCGGTCTGGCCGTCGACTTTGCAGCCCTTGCCGATCGTCAAGTGGCCGGCGATTCCGGCCTGGCCACCCAGCACCACATAATCCTCCAGCGTACTGCTGCCGGAAATTCCGACCTGCGCGCAAATCAGGCAGTGTTTGCCGATTACCACGTTGTGGCCGACCTGCACCAGGTTGTCGATTTTGCTGCCCTCGCCGACCACGGTGCGGCTGAAGCGCGCGCGGTCGAGGGTGGAATTGGCACCGATTTCCACATCGTTTTCGATCAGCACGTAGCCTACTTGGGGTACCTTTTCGTGCCGCCCTTGAACAAACTCGTAACCAAAACCTTCGGAGCCGATGACGACGCCGGGATGCAGGCGTACCCGATCTTTGACGACGCATTCGGTGGCCACAGTCACTCGAGGCATCAGCCAGCAATCGTCGCCGATGCGGGCATTACGGCCGATAAAAGCCTGCGCCTGCAAGTGAGTGCGCGCCCCGATAACCACGCCGGCTTCGATCACGCAAAACGGGCCGATGGTTGCGGAGGCGGCGACTTGAGCGCTGGAGTCGATGACGGCGCTCGGGTGAACACCAGCGGCCGGCTTGGGCCAGAGGAGTTGCTCGATACGCGAGCAAATGCGGGCGAGCGCGACCGACGGCTTTTCCACAAAAAGGAACTGCTGCCCAGGCGCGGGCTCGCCGGAATAATCGGGCGGCAGCAAAACGATAGAAGCGGCGGAGGCAGCGACCTCGGTCTTGTATTTGGGATTGCCCAGAAACGACAGGTCGCCGGCTTGAGCTGAACCCAAGGACGCAATCCCTCGCACCGTGGCGGAGGTACTGCCTTTAATGGTAAGGGGCTGGATGATGGCCGCGATTTCGGCGGCGCTAAAAGCGAGCTGCATACCGCAACGACCGTGGGCAACCGTGCGGACCAATGCAAGCCGACCGGTCTGCGCGCACAAAAAAAACCCGCTCGGGTAAGAGCGGGGTTCAAGAACGAGCGGAGGAAGCCGCCTCAGGTTACTTCTTGGCGCTAGGGAAAGAAACCGAAGGAGCATCGGTCTTGGCGGCGGCAGGTGCGGCAGCTGCTGCGGGTGCAGCAGGAGCGGCGACAGAACCGGCAGGACGGTCCTTGTTCACCTCCTTGGCGACCTCCTCCGTGATGTCGTAGGCGGCGTCAAAATAGACCAAAGAGGGAACGCCAATCAAAGATGGACCCGACTTGTCGAACAGGAGGGTGGCCCCCTTCTTCTTCGCGATTTCGATGGCGGTCTTGTTGATTTCTTCGAGCAGGAACTGCTTGAAGTTATTGATGCGCTGTTGGAGCGAGCGCTGAACATTGGCGCGGAACGAATTCACCTCGTTCTGCTTGCTCTGAATTTCCTGCCCCTTTGCCTCGATGTCTTTCTGCGCCTTGACCTTGCCGTCGGCGGAAAGCGCCGGGTTGTTGAGCTGCTCCTTGAGCTCATTGAAGGACTTCACCAAGACGTTGCCCTCGGCGTTGAGCTTCTGGAGGTCGTCCTCAGCCTTTTGCTGGTCAGTCTTGAGCTTGGCGTTCTGCTCTTCGGTTTTGTAGTGACCGTCGTAAATCTTAGCCAAATCAATGACCAAGACCTTTGGAGCAGGCTGCGCTTGGGCGGCGACGGCGATGAAGCCGGCGAAAAGCACGGCGAGGAGTGACTTGATGGAGGTTTTCATGGAAGAGATGAGTGAGTGAGAGTAATAAATTAGAAGCGTGTTCCAAAAGAGAAATTGAATTGTCCGCCCTTGCCGGTGATCTCGTCCGAGGTGATCGGGATACCGTAGTCCAAGCTCAGCGGCGCGCCCATAATGAACAGGCGCAAGCCGAAGCCGAAGTTGTCGCTATAGCTGGTGGGGTCGAAATCGTACGATCCTTTATTTACAAAACCCGCATCATAAAAGAGGGCGAAACGCAGCGGTTCGACGATGTCGGCCGAGTACTCGAAACTGGTGAACCCATAGGTGTTACCACCGACGGGAACCTGATCGGTGCCGCCGGGACCCGCGCCCTGCTTCGGGCCGACGTCACGATACTTGAAACCGCGAAGTGTGTAAGGGCCGCCCAGATAGAAGCGATCGTAGAAAGGCACGCGGCGAGTCTCCCCAAACGCGTCCTCCACGCCACCACGACCAAGCACCGCGAGCACCTGGTTCTGCGTCTCAGACAGGTAGAAGAACTGCGAGCCCTTGGCCTCCAGTTTGTAGTAATCCACATCGCCTCCCAAAGCGCTTGAGGTGACCGCCGAGATCAGTTCCATGCGATTGCCGCTGGTGGTGTTGACCAGCTTGTCGCGGGTGTCGCGCAGTAGCTGGAAGCCAACCGTGGACAGGGCCGCGCTCTCTTCGGGATAAACGGAGGTGTAGCCCGCTTCCACGTCTTTGATATCCACGATCTGGTAACCGTAGGACAGGCGGCCTTCGACCAGCTCGAAGAGGCGCTTGCGCAGGTAAACCTCAGCGCCGGTACGAACTTCACTGTAGACAGCGCTATTGTAATCAGAGGAGGAACGGAACAATTCAAAGCCGAGGGCCAAGCGGCGCTCGAACAGCCAGGGCTCTTCGAAGGACAAACGCGCCTCGCTGGACCGCGAGCCGAGCTGGAGACGGAGGCGGAACTTTTGGCCGTCGCCCTGGAACATCGAGCGGCGATTAAACAGATCGAAATTCGACTGGCTGACTTCAGCGAACACCACGGCCCTCTCCAGCGTGCTGAAGCCGGCACCAAAGGTCAGGTTGCCGGTGCGGCCTTCCTTTACGGCGATCTTGAGGTTCTTGCGGCCCGGGATGCTGGTGGTTTCTGGGGTAGTGGTGACATCCTCGAAGAAGCGGGTGTTATCCAAAATCAGCTTGGAGTTCTTCATGCGCACAGAGTCAAAGACCTCGCCCGGCCCGAGGACCAACTCGCGGATGATCACGATGCTCTTGGTCTTCGTGTTACCCTCGATGCGGACAGACTCGACGTAGAACTTGTCGCTTTCCTTGATACGGTACTCGATGTCGATCGCGCCCGTAGTCAGGTTGGGCTTACGCACCAACTGGGCGCGGCTCTCGATGTAGCCATCCTTACCGTAGGCATCCTCTAGCGCAGTCACGTCCTTGTCGATCTTGGACGGGGCGAACACGCTGCCGGTGTTCTGCTTGAGGACGGCCTGCAGTTTGTCGGTCGGGATAATGGTGTTTCCGCTGATCGTGATGGCGCCCACTTTGTACTGGCGGCCCTCAATGATGCGGATGGTCAAGACCAGCTTGCTGGACTTGGGATAATGGTAATCGATCTTGTCTGCGGGCACCTCGACGTCGAGGTAGCCGAGCTCGCGATAATAGTCGCGCAGCTTGTCCAAGTCATCCTGCAGTTGGTCATCCTTGAGACGGCCAGAACCGGTCAACCAGGAGAAGATGTTCCACTTCTTAGTCTCGATAGCCTTGCGCAACTTGCCGACCTTGACGTGGTCATTACCCACAAAATTAACCTTGGAGATCTTCACTTTGGCTCCCTCGACGATCTTAAAGGTGACCGTTCCGAAGCCGGTGGCGCGGTTGCGCTCGATCGCGTAAGAGATCTGAACCTGATTGTAGCCCGACTTCTGGTAATACTCGCGAACCTTGGTCACGTCTTCCTTCACCTGGCGCTCGTCGAGCGGGGTGTTGGGCTTAGTCTTGATCTCTTTGTCGAGACGGCGGCTCTTGATCTTCACGTTGCCCTCGTAACGCACGCTGAGCACGCGGAACTTGGGAGTCAGCTCGAAGACCAGGTTAACGATCCGCTCAGGCAAAATGTCGCGCTTGACCTCGATGAACTCGAACAGGCCGGTCTTGTAGAGCGAGCGGATGTCCTGGTCGATTTGGGTTTCGTCGAGCACCACGCCGTCGCGCATCTGCATGTTGGCGCGGATGAGCTGCTCATTGACGTTGGCCTGGCCGATGAACTTTAGGCCCACCGTGCCAACCTTAAAGGCCGGAGCAGGAGCGGGCTGGGCGTACCCGATAGCGCCGGCCACAACGAGCCAGCTGATAGCCAAAACAAGCCGAACGATCCCGAAAACGGGGTTACTGAGTGTAGTTTTCAAAGCGTGTAATATCCCGAAGGAACGTAAGTTTTAAATCTCCTACTGGGCCGTTTCGTTGTTTGGCAACGATTAACTCAGCCGAGTCGGCAGCGACCTGAAATTTTTCATCGGCATCCTTGGGCCGGGCGAGCATCAGCACCACGTCGGCGTCCTGCTCGATCGAGCCGGATTCACGCAGGTCTGAAAGCTTGGGCGTACGATTTTCTTTTTCCGCCGAACGATTCAACTGCGACAAAACGATCACGGGCACATCGAGCTCCTTGGCCAGTGCCTTCAAGCCACGCGACATCTCGGCGACCTGTTGCTCACGAGGGGATTTCGAGTCGGTCGGGGCGAGCAACTGTAAGTAGTCGACGATGATCAGGCCGAGTTTGTGGCGCGACTGGAGGCGGCGAGCCTTGGCGCGCAGCTCCATGATCGAAAGATGACTGGAATCGTCGATGAAGATCGGCGCTCGGGAAAACTCGTCGGCGGAGGTGAGCAAACGCTGCTGCTCCTCGCCGTTTTTCGACAGCAGGCCGTCACGCAAAAGTTTCATGTTCACCTTGGCCCGCGCGCACAACATACGCAGCGCGAGCTGCGCGGCGCCCATTTCCAGCGAGAAGATCAAAATGGGTACGCCCTCGCCGCGGCGGGGCAAGGCCGCGGCCTCAGCGAAATTGAGCGCCAGCGAGGTTTTGCCCATCGAAGGACGCGCGGCGAGGATGATCATTTCCTGC
>CANIXX010000229.1 GCA_947471115.1 Opitutaceae bacterium
AAAGGAGCGACACAAACGCACGGAGCCGAACCAGGCGCTACAGCGAACGGAATGGCTTGTCACGGATTGTGCTCCGAGCAGCACACTCCGCGCCAACGCAGTTCATCGCTGAGCTTAAACGTTCGGCAAAATGAATCCAAATTGGCAATATTTTGGAGGTGCTTCAGGTTGTGTTATACTTACCTTTAACTGAATGCGGTGCCGCAGATGATATGCCTGGTAGCATTTTTAGGAAATGCGTTTGGTTGTTGATTGTAAACGTCCGGCCTCCGACATCGGATGAGGCATAGCGCAGGCCCAGAGTTATGTCATAATGGTCACCATTCTGACATAGCCGTTGGTTACTATTGGTAGGTAATATTTTCAGCGCACCCTGCTAGGCTCCCCCGATCGCCCTCAGTTAAGCCGACAATAGATCGTAAAACCTGCTTTTTGTGGCCAATTCAATGTCGTGAACCCTGTGCATAGGAGGGGGGGGGGCGGCCATTGTATGGCCCTCTCACGCATACACCTCCTGCTTACCGTTTTGGTGGAACACTTTCGCGCCCTCGACATCCTTTCAAGCGCAGGAGGATGTGGACGCCGGAACGGGTGGTGGTAGGGGTGCTCACGATGATATCGCGGCCTTGCATGTCCTCCGCTGGAGAAGCGCATGTCGGAGCTCGTGAAACCGTTTCTGCTGCCGTGCATTTCGTCCGACTCGACCTTCGTAGATGCGCGGCAGAAGTTTGCCAAACAGTTCCCGACGGCCCTACGGGATCTGTTGCAGCGTCTGGTCGAACATGCGGTGCAGTTAATGCTAAGTCCGGCCGGATCATCGGTGGTCTGCAATGGGTGACGGTCCGACGTCACGTGGGTTTGGGTACTTCACGATGCCGGTAAGATCGCTCGCTAGGGGCAATGCAAAGGCCGGTGAGGGAAAGAGCTGCACTTCCCTCAGATGATTCTGGCGACGGCCTTGGATGTGCTTCCCCGGGTGCCGCTGGCGGCCACCGTGCTGCCCCACGCCGTCAGCGAGCGGGCTGGACTGCGCGCCTTCATTGACGAGTTCAAGGCCTGTATTGTGCTGTTGGTTGATCGCGGCTTCCCAGCCAAGGACCTACTAGCCAGTCTCTTTGCCCGCGGTGCAGACGTTCTCTGGCGCATGGGGACGGCCGAATGCAATTCTTCGGCCTGCGTCCACCGGTTCCTTCATTACCGCGCCAAGCCGGTGTACTCTATAGTTTTTTAACGCTTGGACAAAAGGGTTCGGACGGCCTGCCCTCCCTCATCAACGTCCGACTCATCTGCCCCGTCTTCAGCCGAGGACGGCCCAAAAAGGGCCAAAAACGCGAGGTACTGGCGCTGATGACTACCCTGCTCGATACCACGGATTTTCCTGCTAAAACGTTCATTTCCATGTACTAGCGGCGCTGGGTGATCGAGGGCTGGTTTCGCGATAAAAAGGTCTACTTCGGATTAGAGGCCTTCCGCTGCCGCAGCCACGCCCTTATTGCGCAGGATATCTACTCTCTTTTGGATTGGATAACCGTATGCACCATCGTCGAGCGCGACGCCTACCGCCGTATTGAGCTTTCTTGCATTCGGCAGAATCCCTCGGAGCCTCACCGCTTTCAGATCAGCCACTCCATATCTACCGGGTCGCTGCGCACACCTTCGCCCGCCTGTTGCGTACTAAGGACATCGCCTCTGCCTTGGCCGAGTCAGAGTTCGACTTGCGATGGCTCGACTCGACGGCTCGCAGACGACGCCCTGATCGCTCGTATCCCGGAACCAGAAAAGCATGCTACGGGAGGTGAAATGCTTAACCTAGGGCCAGTGGGGCTTCCTGTGCATCCTGCGTAGGCCTCCATAAAAAACAATTTAGGCCCACATACATGTAGGTTTATTGATGTGTAAATTATTAATAATAAGGTCTTGATGGGATGTGTACGCTGTAAAGTGGGACGGCATTGGGTCAATGGCCGGCGGGAGTGCTTTCGGGCTTAAAGGTGGTGACGAAGTACAATGCGCTCAGCAGCGGCGCAAAACTCACCGCATGCTTCCACGTGAGTTTTTTTCAGCGCCAGCTAAGTAAACACACCAACACTCTAAGCGTGATGCACTCCTGAATGATTTTGAGCTGGTAGCCGTTAAAGTCGCCGCTGAGGTACCAGGCGCGGTTGGCGGTAACCAACACGCAATCATCCGAAAAACTCGACGCTCCATAAAAACAGGATGATCAGGATGAGCCCTTTACCATCCAAAAATTTCAGCTTGAGGTGCCCGTACTAGGCCAGGGTCATGAAGATATTGGATGCAACAAGCAGGAGTATGGTTTTTATGAAAGGGGTATGATTCGTGAGTAGTAATTACTGGGTGCGCGGCTGGCCGGACCGAGAGAGCGGCAGTCGGGATGGTATCACCGCGCCGAGCGGGAGCCCAGATACAGCGTTACAGGGCGACGGACTTTTAGTTGTTAAACCGTTATATATATAATGTATCTATGCTGGAAATGTCGAAGACTCCAAGTCGCAGGGTTGCTTCGGCGCGTTGACTCTGGCGGGGTAGGCGGATGGATCTTTCAGTCTCCGCGTCGTTACTGACCACCATTCAGCTTTCGATTACCCCAGTGATTTTGATTACCGGCTTGGGCTCGTTGCTGCTGACCATGACTAATCGTATGGGGCGCATTGTTGACCGCACTCGTATCCTCGCTGGCCAGGTCCGTGCGGCCAGCCCCGTAGAGTGCGAACACCTCGAACATCAATTGCGGATCATGTACCGGCGAGCCCAGATCGTGCGCAGCGCAGTCACGCTGGGTGTATCCAGTATGTTCTGCTCGGGTCTGCTGGTGGTGGTGATTTTTGCGGACGCTCTGCTCGATACTGATTTAGAAGTGTTTATCTTGGGCCTTTTTATCATGAGTATTGGCCTTTTGCTTGGCGCATTGGGGGCGTTTCTACGGGATATTTTCCTTTCGCTCAATGCCCTCGGGCTTGAGGTGAAGCGAGCGCTCGATCATCCGCCGCTGACTTGAGTCCGAAGATTTTGGAGGGCGGGCGAGCGAACGAGTAAGAGAACGAGAACGAAGGGACGACCTCCGTGTCGTCTGGGATCGAACCAGCCCACACGGAGGTGGGCCCTCCCTCGATCACCGGAATGCAATCATCGCCAAACCCAGCGTGACTTGGGTTTTTTAGTGTTTAGCCCAGTCCAAACTGCGCCGAGCCAATCGCGCTGAGACTGGGGTAAACCCCGTCGGCGCCAGCCGCGCTTAACTCCTCGTGCGTGTGGGTGCCCGTGGTCACCGCGAAACAAGGGAAGCCGGCGTTGTGCGCGGCTTGGACGTCCCAGGGCGAATCCCCGACAAGGCAGGTGCTGGCGGCGTCCGCCCCTAGAATTTTAAGCGCGTGGGCGGTGAACTCTGGTTGGGGCTTGAGCCAGGGCGTGTCCTTGGCTCCGAAAACTTCGCGGGTGTAACGGGTGAAGCCGAGGTGGGCGCAGACTTCGCGCGCCGAGGGGCCGTGTTTGTTGGTAAAAACCGCCGTCGTGATGCCGCCGGCCTTCTCGATGCGCGCGAGTAGCTCAAGTGCATCCGGCATAGGTTCAGCACCCGTAAGCATGGTGGCGGCCCAGAAGGGGCGGTAAATCGTGAGGGCCTCGGCCAGACGGGATTCGGGGATGAATTTGAGCATCGCGTTTTCCAACCCGCCGCCGATTGCGCGTTTGACTTGGTCGTAGGTCGGCACCGGAAAGCCGAGCTGGGGCAGCGTGTGGACGTAGCTGCGGTGGATCGCCGGCAGGTGATCCATAAGAGTTCCGTCGAGGTCGAAAAGCACGGTGCGAAAACGCATGCGGCAACCCTATGTGGCGGCGATTCGTGGGAACGATATAAAAATTTCGTGCCTTCTGGGGTGCACTCAGGTCAAGTGGGGACAATGTCCGAACCGATCAGTCCGCCGTCGCCCGACACTCGCGTGCACTTGAGCCCGCAGAACGAGGCCTTGCGCGTCGAGTTACACGGTGCCTGGCGGATAACGGAGACGCGGCCGTCGTGGCCGGCGTTGATCGAGGGGCAGACTCCGGGGAGAGTGAAACTGGTTTGGGGTCGGCTGGGCGACTGGGACAGCTCGCTGCTGCTGTTTGTGTATGAAGTGCGGCAGTGGTGTCGGGTTAAAGGAGTGCAGTGCGACTTTGTCGACCTGCCGGATGCGCTGCAAAAACTGCTCCAGCAATTGGAGGTGGTTAACGAGACCCGAATGCCGGTGGACCGCTCACGGGACTTTCTTTCGATGCTGGGCTTCGCCGCCCAAGACGTTTGGGCCAAGACCAAGGAGATCGCCACGTTCGTGGGTGAGTGCGTGATCAGCGCCACCGGACTCATTAAAAAGCCGCATAAATTCCGCTTGCGCGACTGCCTCGATGAGATGCAGCAATGCGGCGCGATGGCTCTTCCCATCGTCAGCCTGATCAGCCTGTTGACCGGCCTGATCATGGCCTACCAGTCGGCGGTGCTGATGCGGCAATTTGGGGCCGATATTTACGTAGCTGACGCGGTGGGCTTGGTGATGGTGCGCGAGATGGGGGCAATGATGACGGCGATCATCTTGGCCGGCCGCACCGGCGCGGCGTTCGCGGCGACCCTGGGCAACATGCGCGCAGGCGAGGAGATCGATGCCTTGCAGACGCTCGGTATCCGTCCGGTGGATTTTCTGGTGCTGCCACGGCTGGTTGCGCTGGGACTGATGATGCCCCTGCTCGCACTCTACGCCAATAGTCTGGGCATCCTGGGCGGCATGATCGTGTCACTTGGTGTGCTCGACATCCCGCCCTCGGCCTACTGGGTGGAGACGCTCACGGCTATCGATTTGTCGGATATCACCACCGGGCTGATCAAGGCGTCGGCCTTCGGGTTGCTGGTCGGGTTGGCGGGTTGTCATAGTGGGTTGCGGGCCGAGCGCAGCGCGGCAGGGGTGGGCCGGGCGACCACCTCGGCGGTTGTTATGGGGCTATTGCTCATCATCGTCGCCGACGCGCTTTTCGCGGTAACCTTTAATGTCCTCGGCTGGTAACCCTACAGTTATGAACCGCGCCAATCCCACCGCTCCCGCCCTCGACGCGTCCTCTCTGGAGTGCGGCTACGACGGGCATGTGTTGCTCAAGGACGTGAACTTCCAGGTGAAGCGCGGGGAGATATTCTTTATCATCGGCGGCTCCGGTTGCGGCAAAAGCACGCTGCTGCGGCACTTGGTCGGCCTCAACCTGCCGACCGCAGGCACGGTTAAGTTTTTTGGCGAGTGCTACAACTCGGCGAGCGCCGACCGGCAGCGCGAAATCCTGCAACGCATCGGCGTGCTTTACCAAGGGGGCGCGCTGTGGAGCTCGCTCAACTTGCTGGAGAACGTGATGCTGCCGCTGGAGGAGTACACCCCGCTTGACGCTGCCGAACGTGCC
>CANIXX010000230.1 GCA_947471115.1 Opitutaceae bacterium
AGCGTCGCGAACCAATACCAGCGCAGGCCCGCAGGGTTGCTTGGTCGACGCAGGTTGTGGTTAGCCCCGAACTTGTTTTCGGCGGCTGAGTCATCGTCTTCGTCGGGCAGGTCGAGGCCGTCGTAAATCGAGGTCTCGCGCCAGCCGGTGCGTTCATCGGCACCACAACCGGGGCAGGCGTGGGCGTTGCGCGGAATCGGGTCGCCGCATTGGGCGCAGTCTTCGGGTGGCAGTGGGCGATGCGCAGCGGCCATGGCGTTCGCTCAAATATCTGAAGAAGGCTCAGCGGAGGCTTCAGTCATGCCAAAGTATTTACGTTTAGCTAGGCGCCAGGCGGTCACGAAGAATGCGGTCAGGGGAATCGCCAGCACCATGCCGAGGATGCCGTTGAGCGCGGTGCCCCAGAAGAAAATCGACACCATAATCACGATGGGGTGCAGGCCGGTGCGATGACCCATGATCTTGGGGGTGAGGTACCAGCCCTCGGTGGCTTGTACGCAGCCGAATACCAGCAGCACTAGTCCCACCAATGCCATGCCGCCGCCGGGTTGCAGTAGCGCCAGCGGTAGCGCCACGCTCAAGCCGAGGATGGTGCCCAGGTAGGGCACGATGTTGAGGATTCCGAGCAGCATACCGATGATCAGGCCGAATTTGAGCCCAACCAGTGAAAATCCGGTGGCTAGCAGCGCTCCCATGATCAGCCCGATCATGAGCTGCCCGCGGAAAAAGGAGACGATGATGGAGATGAATTCCCGGACGAGAAAAACCACGTCGTCGCGCAACGCTGGCTTAAGAAACGGCAGTTGCTTTTCGAGGTTGTTGGTCGGCTCGCGACTCGAAAGCAGAAAGAAAAATAGATAGATCGGGACCACGGCCAGGTGGGTGATAAAACTAAAAACGTTCAAGACGCCCAAGCCTGCGGACTTAAGCGAGGGTAGGGCGAGCGCACCCAGTTCGTTGGCTTCGCCTGCCAGCCGGGTGACGATCGTATGAATGGTTTTGTTTTCCATCTGCCGTTGGGCAAGGGCGACCCAATCGGGGTAGTGTTGTTGAAAATAGGCCAGGGCGTGGTGCCAGAACTCAGGGACGAAGGCGATGAAGGCGAAAATCTGCTGAATCAGCGCGGGGGTGACGGCTAAAAGCCCTGCCGCTACCACCAGCGCAAACAGGCTGTACAGGGTCACTACAGCACTTGCGCGGCGCAGTTTCAGCTTACGTTCCAGCAGCTCGACGGCCGGACGCATGATGAGAGCGATGATGCCGGCAACGGCCAGCGGCCAGAGGACGCCCGAGAAATGCCCCACTAGAAAGGAGAGTACGATAAAGACACCGACGAGTAGCGCGATGGTGGCAACCAGTGCGGCCAGTCCTAGGGAAAAGCCGACCATGCGGCGCTGGCTCGGGGTTAACAGCTGCGGTTCATGCGATTCAGACATGCGAGCAACATCACGCATCTGCGGCCGCCGACGCCAGCCGAAAGGCGGACGTCATCGCTGCCGCCTTGCGTTCGAGGCAAATTGATTACGGTCTCGTTTTACCACATGCAGGCCGCGACTCATATTCACGTCAAAGGCGCCCGGGAGCACAACTTGAAGAACCTCGAGGTGCGTATCCCGCGCGGCAAACTCGTGGTCATCACCGGCCCGTCGGGCTCGGGCAAATCGTCGCTCGCCTTCGACACGATCTATGCCGAGGGCTACCGCAAGTACATGGAGTCGCTCTCCACCCAGGCCCGTCAGGTCCTTGAGCAACTTAAGCGACCCGACGTCGATTTTATCCACGGGCTTTCCCCCGTGCTGGCGATCGAGCAGCGCACCGGCGGTGGCTCGCCTCGTAGCACCATCGCCACCGTTACAGAGATTGCCGATTACGCCCGCCTGCTGTGGGCACTCCACGGTGAGCAGCGTTGCCCCAAAGATGGCGGCCGAGTCGTGCAACGTTCGCTCGATGACAACGTCGCCCGCGTTCTGCGCGAAGCGGCCGCTGAGCGCATCATGATCCTCGCTCCTGCCCTCCAGGCCAAGCCGTCTGTCTTGCGCGAGGAGCTGCCGCGCCTGCGCCAGCGTGGGTTTCAACGGGTGCGCATCGCCGGCGTGGTTAAAAACCTCGACGACCTTGATCTGCTGCCCGTCGGCGCAGGTTCCGCCGAGCTGCTGGTCGAACTGGTGATCGACCGTCTGGTGGCGGTCGCCGACCAGCGCAGCCGCCTTGCCGACTCGCTTGAACTCGCTTTCCGCGAGGGCAAGGACCGCGCACTCATCCTTGCGCAAAAATCCGGCGACGCCTCGTGGCGCGAGTTGAGCCTAAGCCAGTCGCTCGCCTGCGAGGTGTGCGGCGATGTGTTCGAGAAACTCACCCCGCGCCACTTTTCGTTTAACCACTCCGAGGGTGCGTGCGGTTCCTGCGGCGGGCTTGGGCGCAAGCTGCGCTTCATCCCCGAGTTGGTCATCCCCGACCCGGCGAAATCGGTGCGCGGCGGTGCGATCAAGCCGTGGCGCATCGGCGGCAAAAATCTCATTATTAAACACAACGCCCAGCTCAAGCAGTTGGCCGAGCAGCTTCCCTTCGACGCCGATTTGCCGTGGCAAGACCTGCCCGAGGCGACACGCGAGCTGCTCCTTAACGGCGCCGGAGCACGGCTTTTTTCGTTTAAGCTCAAACGCATGCGCGAGCCCAAAGCCATGCCCTTCTCCGGTATCCTGGGCGACTTGGCGGACACGTTCCGTGATACGGATAGCGACGGGTTTCGCGCCCGGTTGACCACCTTTATGATCAGTGGCGAATGCCCTGAATGCCACGGCACGCGGCTCAACGCTCGCAGTGGTGCGGTGACAGTGGCGGGTAAAACCAGCCCGCAATTCTTCGCGCTCGATGTCGGCGACGCCCATGCGTTTGCCACCACGCTGGTCGCCGATTTGGCCAACAACGAGGCGCTGCGCGAGATCGTCACGGGCATTGAACAACGGCTTCGTTTCCTACTCGAAACCGGTCTCGGCTACCTGACGCTTGACCGCGACTACGACACGCTTTCCGGCGGCGAAGCTCAGCGCGTGCGGCTCGCCACGCAGCTCGGCATGGGGCTCATGGGCGTGATCTACGTGCTCGACGAGCCGAGCATCGGCTTGCACCCGCACGACAACCAAAAGCTCCTCGAAACGCTCCGTGAGCTCCGCGACCGCGGCAACACGGTGTTGGTGGTCGAACACGACGAAGACACCATGCGCATTGCCGATGAGATTATCGAGCTCGGGCCTGAGGCCGGCACCGAGGGTGGAAATATTCTTTTTCAAGGCACGCCCACCGCGCTGATGGCGTTGTCGGTCCAGCAATCGCGCACGGGACCATTTCTCGCCCGCATGCGCTCGGTCACGCGCGAGGCTAAGGCGAAACGTCCCGATGGTCTCTTCCTCACCGTGCGCGAGGTGCGCGCCAACAATCTGCGCGACGTCGATGCGCGTTTCCCGGTCGGTCTGCTCACGGTGGTTACCGGCGTGTCGGGTTCGGGCAAAAGCACGTTGGTCAACGACGTGCTGGCCGCCGCCGCTGCGCGCAAACTCAACGGTGCAACCAAGGTCACGCCCGGCCTGCACCGCCACATCGAGAACCTCGATCAGTTTGAGAAACTGGTGCAGGTGGACCAGTCGCCGATCGGCCGTTCACCGCGTTCCAATCCGGCGACCTACGTGGGGCTACTCGACTTGTTGCGCGACCTGTTTGCGCAGGTTCCGCTGGCCAAGGTGCGCGGCTACAAGGCGAGCCGTTTTTCTTTCAACGTGCGTGGCGGACGGTGCGAGCGTTGCCAGGGCGACGGCATGATCAAACTCGACATGCAGTTCATGGCCGACGCCTACGCGCCGTGCCCGAGTTGCGCCGGGAGGCGGTTTAATCGCGAAACGCTGGAGATTCTTTTCCACGGTAAATCCATCGCCGACGTCCTTAATCTCACGGTGCGCGATGCGATGCAGCTGTTTCGCAACATCCCGCGCGTCATGGATAAACTGGAAACGCTCAACGCCGTGGGGCTGGGTTATCTCACGCTAGGCCAATCCGCGACCACGCTCTCCGGTGGCGAGGCGCAGCGGCTCAAGCTGTCGCTTGAACTGAGCAAGCGCCAGCAGGGGGGCACGCTCTATGTCCTCGATGAGCCGACGACCGGCCTGCATTGGGTCGATATTCAGCACCTGATGGACCTGCTGTTCCGACTCCGTGACCAGGGCAACACCTTGATCGTGATCGAGCACAACCTCGACGTGATCGCCCTGGCCGACTGGATCATTGATCTGGGCCCTGGCGGAGGCAGCGCGGGCGGGCAGATTGTCGCCACCGGTTCGGTTGCGGATATCGAGGCGGCGCCCGCAAGTTTGACGGGACTAGCGCTCAAACGCTGGCGTGCGGGCGTTTGAGTTGCTGGTATTTCGCATCGCGGAGGGAAGTCCTGTGACTACCCGTTAACGCCGACTTGAGGCGAACCTAGTTTTTGTGCACGCGGGAGTCGCGAGCGACTTTCTTGGTTTTGGGATAATCGGCGATGGCGTGCAGGCCGCGGCTTTCTTTGCGCTGCAATGCGCAGGCCACAATCATCTCGGCGACTTGGGTCAGGTTGCGAAGTTCAAGCAGGCGGGCGTCGACCGAGAAATTCCAGTAGTAGTCCTGGATTTCGCGGGAAAGGTTGGCGATGCGCGTGCGGGCGCGTTCGAGCCGCCGCGTGGTGCGCATGATGCTCACATAGTCCCAAAGTGTCCGGCGCAATTCGTCCCAATTGTGGGAAACCACCACGCGTTCGTCCACATCGCCGCCGCCGAGGTCGACCCAAGCGGGCACCGCGGGGACGGGCAAGCGCAGGGCTTTTTTGAGATAACGGTCCACCGAGAGTGATCCTCGGTGGGCCATGACCACCGCTTCAAGTAGCGAGTTGGACGCGAGGCGGTTGGCTCCATGCAGGCCGGTGCAGGCGACCTCGCCACAGGCATAGAGGCCGGGCAGCGAGGTTTCAGCCGAGAGGTTGGTGGCAACTCCACCGCAGGTGTAATGGGCGGCCGGCACCACGGGAATCATCGCCTTGGCAATGTTGATGCCGATGTCTTTACAGGTCTTGTAAATCAGGGGGAAGCGGGTGCGCAGGAACGCTTCGTTGCGGTGGGTGATGTCGAGCCAGACGTGGGCCACGCCGCTTTTCTTCATCTCGGTGTCGATGGCGCGCGCCACGATATCGCGCGGGGCCAAGTCGGCCATCGGATGGTAGTCCTTCATGAAGGCCTCGCCGGCGGCGTTGCGCAGGATGGCGCCTTCGCCGCGCACTGCTTCGGTGATGAGGAAGCGCAATCCGCTGGTTGAATACAGCGCGGTGGGGTGGAACTGGATAAACTCCATGTTGCGCACCTCGATGCCGGCCCGGTACGCCATGGCGATGCCGTCGCCGGTGGCGATGTC
>CANIXX010000231.1 GCA_947471115.1 Opitutaceae bacterium
CGGTTAAAACGCCCCGAACGCTTGTCCCGCCAACTCAGGGGCGAGACGCCCGCACTGTGGGCATCTCGCCCCTGCTTCATTTTAACCGTCCTAAACACGCCTCTTTATCCATGATCGATCGTCCCGTTTCCGCCGCTCCCGCCGCCAGCCAAGGCCGGGTTTTCCTCACGCTTTTCTCCGCCCTGCGCCCCCACGTCACCACCGACCGCAATCTGCCCTCGCGCCTGCAACAACTGCTCGCCCGCGAAAAACGCTTCGGCAGCCGCGACCGCCGCCTCTACCGCGAACTGCTTTACACCGCGCTCCGCCACCTGCCGTGGATCGACGCCCGCCTCGCAGCCTCGCCCGACGAAGCTATCCGTGCCACCGCCTGGCTCGCCACCGACACACCCGCCACCCACGCCTTCCGCGCCCACTGGACCGCCGGCTTGCCGGAAACCCCGACCAGCGTCGCCGACAAAGCCCTACATCTCCAAGCCGATCCCGCCGCGCTGTTGCCCGAATGGTTCGCCACACATTGCCCGGCCGCCTTCATCGCGCCTACGCTCGACACCCTGCACAGCCGCGCCCCGCTCTGGATCCGCATGCAAACCGACGACCCCGCGCCGGTTCTTGCCGAGTTCGCCACCCGAGGCTGGCCCGTGCGCCCTTCCCCGATCCTGCCCGCCGCGCTCGAAGTGCTCACCGAGGCCGACCTGACCACCACTGATGCTTACGCCCAAGGTCTGATTGAGATTCAGGACCTGGGCTCACAACTGCTCCTCGCTACCCTCGACCCGGCGCCTACCGGCCTGTGGCTCGATGCTTGCGCCGGCGCCGGTGGTAAAACCCTGCAACTCGCCCGCCTGATCGGCACCACCGGCCGGGTCGACGCCTATGACATCCGCGCCAAAGCACTCGACGAACTCGGTGCTCGCGCCGCCCGCGCCCGCATGGCCAACATCCGCATTCTCTCCGGCGCTCCCAGCGCCAGCTACGACGGCGTGCTGGTGGACGCGCCGTGCAGCGGCACTGGCACCTGGCGCCGCTCGCCCCACCTCAAATATTGTACCACTCCGGGAACTCTGCGGGATGCAGCCGTGTTGCAACGCGAGTTGCTCGACCGCCACTCGGCCCGGGTGCGCGCCGGCGGCCTGCTCGTGTACGCCACCTGCTCGCTCAGCCGTGAGGAAAACGAAGACGTCGTCGCCGCGTTTTTGGGTAACCACCCTGAGTTCACCGCCGCCGCGCCAGCGCGCACCCTGTTGCCCTCGGATTACAACACCGACGGCTATTTCGTCGCCCCGTTGCGCCGCGCCTGAGTCATTTCCTTCCACACTGCATTATGAGCGCCATCTTACCGGCTTTTGCCTCCCGCGTCACGGACGCCTCCTACGCATCGCTCGACATGGAGCCGCGTCCGGTCGCCGGCCTAGTGGTCGCCTGCACGGGGCGCGAGCGCTGCCTTCCGGGCTACCGGGTCGAACGCGCGGGCTACGCCTGCCACGTCATCGAGTTGGTTGTCGAGGGTGCGGGCTCGTTGGTGCTGGCCGGCAAACGTCATCGGCTGCAACCGGGCCGGCTATTCAGTTACGGACCCGGCGTGGCGCACGTGATCGAGAGCGATCCACACCAGCCGCTGGTAAAATACTTCGTCGATTTCTTCGGCCGCGAAGCCCCAAGTGCCTGTGCCCAAGTGGGACTCGCCCCGGCGTCGTTTGTGGCGGTTAACGAGATCGAGGCCCTGCGCCATTTGTTTGAGGAGCTGGTGCGCGAAGCGCAGAAGCCCGGAGATCGCCGTATCGAAATTGTGCAAACCTACTTGCGCCTGATTTTACTCAAGGCCGGCGAGCGCACGTCGTTGAGTGCACCTCCCGCCCCTTCGCGAGCCCTCGACACCCTGCAACGCGCCCTGCGCCTAATCGAGACGCACCACTCCGAACTCAATTCGCTCTCCGATTTGGCGGCGGCGGCGCGGGTGGATTCGGCCCACCTGTGCCGGTTGTTTGCGCGCTTCCGCAGCGACACCCCGCAACGTTGCCTGATGCGCCGCAAACTCGACACCGCCGCCCGCTTACTCGCGACTGAACCGGTGCTGGTAAAAGAAGCCGCGTCGGCTGCCGGTTTTGAGGACGCGCTGCACTTTTCCCGGGTATTTAGAAAAACCTTTGGCTGCAGCCCGAGCGACTTCCAGGAGCGCCACCGCGCAAGCATCGCCCAGCCGCGCAAAGCCTAGCCATATCACCGACAAGGCAAGCCATGTGCTACGTCTTCCGTTCCGGCAGTGGGATGTAAACGTAGTGGAATGCTGCGCACCGGAATTCTTAATCCTGCGGTCCTCGATTTGTTGGCCCGCATCCGCCACACCAACACGCTTGTCATCGCCGACCGGGGTTTCCCGTTCTGGCCAGAGATTGAAACAGTTGATCTCTCGGTGGTGGACGACCTGCCGACGGTGGCCCAAATTATCGAGGCGCTGCGGCCTGCATTTGTGATCGGCCGAGTACTCGCCGCCGAGGAAGTCAAAGCCGCCAACTCGCCTGAGAAACTCGCGCGCCACCTCAAAGCACTGGACGGACTGCCGATCACCTTCGTGCCCCATACGGAGCTAAAGAAACGGGTGCCGCAAGCCATCGGCCTGATCCGCACCGGCGACACCACGCAGTACGGCAACCTGATTTTGGAATCCGCCTGAGCGCCATTTGGAATTCAAACGAATTAAAACCCGACAACACCAGTGAGAACTCCTCCTCCTCACAAATCCAACTGAGACCGGAGTTCGGGGAACTTGCGCAAATCGGCCTTGGCTTGTTTGCGGAAGGAGCCAATCCACCTGTTCAAGGCGAAGCCGGCCTCATCCCGCATTTGGGTGGAAGCGATCGCACCCTGATCGGCAGCCTTTGATTTGCCATCAAGAGCGACGAGTTCATCAACCTGAGCAATATAGGCGGCGAGCGTCGCCTGCGGGAGCTTACGTTTGGCGAGCACCGCCGTGTAAGGCTCCTGCTGGGCGGTGGCATACGCGCTACGGATCAGGGTAATGAGTTTCTGCACATCGACAGGCATCCGACCACCCGCTCCGAGCGCGGTACGCACCTCCTCGGGGAAGTTGGCCTGCACGGTAGCTCGATAGGCGGCGAAATCCTCACGCACACTTGTCAACAACTGGTCGCGGGTCTTGTTGGCGGAGCTGGAAAGGCTCACCGCCTGCTGCCGGGCGTTAAATGCCTGCTGGGCGGCCAGGTGCAACGTGCGCCCCGCCTCGATTTCGACGACACTGTAGCTCAGTTGTGCAAGGACATCCGGCCGGGCCAAGGTCGTCTCGATCAGCGAGGCTGACACGGTCAATTCATTGGCCAGTTGCTGATTAAAGTCGGCCCGTGGGGCGGACGGCGGCGGGGTGGGCAGGGGAGCGATTGCGGTACCGGCGGATTCAGGAGCAAGGGAGGCAGACATGGTTAGGTAATGAAACGTCGCCACGAACCCACCGACGCAAAGGCGAAGGTGTGAAGCTCAAGGCATGGCGGTACGGACCCAACAAACGGCATCAGGTAACTGGAATCGGCGGTTTAATTGTAGAAATCGCCGTCGGGTAGCTAAGGAATGGTGTTCTAGAGCTAAGCGAGGACGTCCGATAGCTAAGCAAGCGCGTCATCCTGCTAAGAAATGTAAAGCGCCGCGCGGTTTGGTAAGCGCGTGCAGTGAGTTTGGTAACTTCACTGGTTTTAAGCCAAAATCGACGGTCTCTCGATGAATCCTTAAGGTGGTTTTAAGCCTCCCTGAAATCTCCCTGCATCACCCCGCCTGATCATCAGCTCGCGGCGGTTCGCCGCTAGAGTTTCTTGAACGGGATCGCCTGGTTGAGTGCTGCCTGCCGCGCCTTGCATCCGCCGCAGCCTTGGACGTTGGTGCCGAGAACCGAGTCAATCACTCGGGCGATGGGTTGGGCGACCACAGCGACGGCGTCACCGAGGCCGCGAACGTGCGGGCATACCTCTGGCGCTCCGACTGCTTTGCGCCAGTCCGCTGAGGCGCGACAGGTCTCGCAGTGGCGGCGTGATAAGCAGTGGCTCGTTGAAGTGAAATCCTTCATATGCTGATTGTAGCCGTACCGCCTGATGCACGATGAGTGATGGTGCATGATGCAGGGTTGGTATTACTTATCCCAGTAGTAAGCGCGTCCTCAAGAGTGCCAGTACCTGCAAAATAATTTATGCCAAAAGCGGGAGCTGAGACGTATATCGTCACGATTCCGCCTGCGCAAGTCACCTGATACACAAGATCGTGCAGCGTCGGGTTATTCTCACCCGGCGGCCCTACGAATGGGGTAGTACAAGTTGTATCAGTATATCTGGTATGCGTGATAGCGTTAGTAACTGTGAGTGAAAATCCACCCGACCCACCTGTTAGCGTTCCGCCTGATATAGAGACGGACTGATTTGTTGATTTTATCGTTCCCGTTCCAGAGCTAATGCAGCCACAAAAACTAATGCCACTTATGGCTAATGTGATCTCCGTTATATCCAGTAGGGGCAAACATTTGTCACAGCACTTTCCACAGGGGCCGACCTCCTCCATTGACCCATCAGGGGGATTACCCGATACATAATCCCCCACGCCTTCATCGTAGTAATACTCCGGTCTTGATAGCGGGTTTATAAATATCGAGTTCATACGCCTCCAAAAAGGTGTTGTGTGTCCCCGCATCGCTGATGTCGCAGCGATCCTGCCACGACTTGGGAAAATGCAATACTGGCGGGGACTGCCCCCGCCGCAGCAGTATACGTCACAAGCCCAAGCGCCTGCTTGGCTGAGGTTGCATTATCCGCCGCAACCGTTGTTTGGAGCGAGATTGCCGCGCTAGTAGCTATGCCGTCCGTGCCTGTCGTAACTTCAAGAACCACATACTTAGTCGCCGTAACCGTCAGCAATAAATCGGGATCAGTTCCCCCCATGCCAGTCGGAGTAATGCTATTTACCATGCCGAACTTGACTCGAACTTTCAGCGTCGTCCCTACGCTGGCTTCGGAGAGCTTAAATGGGTGAGGTGTCGGTGCCCCACCACCGCCCGCAAACAGCGTGGCACCGCGTGAGATCGGGGTTTTGTGTGCAAGTCCTTGAGCCATGATAGGGGTGTTTTTGGGTTAATACTTGCCGGAGGCGCGGTACGATCCCCGGTCGGCTCCGCGCTTAAAGCGGTTGGCGCGGTAGATTTCCACCAGATCGGCGGGGCCCAGCTGGGTCGGGAAACCCACCTGCACATCGGTTCGGCCCGTCTCCAGATCGGCCGAGACCTGCTGTACCACCGCCGCCATGGTTGTCCATTCGCTCCGCCCGCCGGTCAGATTGATCACCTTACCAGGGCGGATGCCTAGGGTACACTCCGACTCGACAAGGGTGAAACTGCCCTCGTGCTGAATCCCGCTCATGGCGGCATAAAGCGCCGCTGC
>CANIXX010000232.1 GCA_947471115.1 Opitutaceae bacterium
ACCGTAATGCCGTTGATGTAGTTGGCTTGGAGCAAACAGATGGTCTGCAGATCAAAGGGAGGAAGATCGACCTGGCGGTGCGAGGGCATGGGCCGTTTCTCACCGGTCTCCTCAAAGAGTTGGGAAAAATTGCTGTAGAAAAACCGGGCCGAAGGATAAACAGCGATGCCGTTGGCAAAAGTTTCCAGGGCGTCGGATTCGTAGAGATCGTCCGAGGATAGCCAGCATATCCAGGAGGCCCGAGCCTCCGAGAGCGCATGGTTCAAGGCAGCACCGACGCCGCCATTGGGCTGCCGAAAGGGGCGAATGCGCGGATCGCGCGCTGCGTAGCTTTGGAGAATCTCCCAGGTGCCATCGGTTGAGCCATCATCGACGACGACCGCTTCCCAATCTTGGCGGGTCTGCGCCAACAGACTGTTCAAGGTCAGCGGAAGGTAATTTTCTTGGTTAAAGGTCGGAACCAGCACGGAGAACGTGGGTTGTATCGCGGCGCCAGGTCCGGCTGCAGACGGTTTGGCGACCGGCGCCTCCATGAGCTTGACGACGCGGGCTGCCAGAAAATCGAGAGGCGTACCGAAATGGCCGCAGGTTTCGTGGTCGATGAGGTTATTGTAACGCTGACTCAGCGGGGCGCCGCCATACCAATGTAGCCCAATCACTCCCGCAGGCAGATTGGCCGGGGCTGATTTTTTGTGGATAATCTCGATCTTCCGATGGTCGAGAGGATACACGAGCTCCATGGGTAAGTTGATAAACTGCATGCCCGGATGAGCGGCGGATATGGCCGTCGCGGTCGGATAGAGCCGGTTCAGCAGGTGCGAACCCATCGACTGGTATTTGGCCGCATTGAAGCCATTGCGCGCCTCTTTTTGGATACTGCGGAAGAACGGATTGCCTGGGGCTGAGAGAAAAAAACCAATGATGTGCCCTTCGTCGTGCAGGCATATCCCGACTTGGGTATCGTGATTTTCGCGGCTGTTGAAGGGTGCCTCGCGAATCGGGCGATTAAAAACGATATCCGTATCGCTGTAGACTCCGCCTTCCTGATCGAGAATGTGCCAGCGAAAAAAGTCCGATTTGTAGATCTCGGGAGCCTGAGAGATTTCCGGAAAATCAGCAAAATCAACTTCGCAAATATGCAGCCCGGGCAGGCTAAAGAGCTGGCGCGAATAGTCGCGCCCTTGGTACGCGGAGCCTTCGTAGACTTCTGGGGTGGTCCACCCCGATTCCCCCCGATAAAGTGTAGTCGGAACGTAAAGATAAATTTCCCAATCGGGATTGAGTAGCTGGAAGGAGGCGATGCTGAGATAGCGCAGGAACGAGGTGCATTCGCTACCCCAATAAAAATGGGCCTTTTTCGGCACGAAGCCCAAGTGCCATGACCTTGAACAACCGAGCTGCTGGAGAACCTCGTCGGGCGATTCGGCCATCAACGCTTTTCCAATTCGGTGATGAGCGGTATGAAGCGGGAAATGGTTTTGAGCCACGCGCGCGGCCTCTCGGGCCTCGGCCAAATTTCCCGCCCGCAGAAGGGTTTCGATTTTCTGGAATTGAGTCGCCGGTGAAAGCTCAAAAATATTCAAACCGTTATTCATGATTAAGATAGTTTTAGCTTCGCCGGTAGGTGCTTAACCGAAATTTCATTCATCTTCGATGGTCCAGAAACAGTAAATAACTTCGGCAGGTTAAACCCGAACGCCGAAGTTTTAACCACGGAATTCACAGATGAGCATAGATAACAGAGTTTTACTGAATTTGAAGACAGGATGGAAAAAAGCGGATCAAGTTGAGTCCGTTTACCTCCTAAGGGATTGTATCTGTGCAATCTGTGGTTGGTTAGAACTTCGGAATTCAGGGTAAACGTTAAGGGCGCTTTGGGAAGTTAAGACCGGCTCATACTAGACGCTAGGCCCGTGGCATTCCAGGCGCCGGCCCAGTCACGTGAGGTCCAGATTTTATCGAATTGATGCCAGATCCCTGCGGCCGTTTCGGGCACCACGCCGGTTGTTTGTAATGGCTGCGCGAAAGAGTACACCAGTTCGCCGGGTGAAGCCTGCACCATTGAATCTTTATACGCAGGAAGGTGGGGGAACACGTCGCTGTTAAAAATGTGATAGGGCTTGGACTCAAACATCACCAACCCAACCGGCCCAGAAGATGACCCCAAATGAAAGGCAGAAAACCGGATAAGAGCCAGATCTTGGAGCAGAGTAGTTTTATGATCTTTGGCAAAAACAACGTTAGGAAAATTACGCAAAGAGGGGTCCACTTCCGAAGCTGCGCAGGTAACAAAGAATTTAACCGGCATGCATTCCTGACAGCGTGCAAAAAAATCACGCCACGCCGGCAGAATATAATTCCGATGGGTTCCGAAGCTTGGATTGTTACGTAAATTTACGGTGATCGGCACGCATCCACCGGCATGCCGCTGAAAGAACTCCTTTGCCCAGTTTTCAAAGGGAGCGCCGAATTTAAACCGAGGAATCATCCCTGTCTGATCATGGTAGCCCTTGATCATCACCATAATGTCGTAAAACAAATACTTGTTCTCCTGCAGGACAGTAGCAGAAGGCCAAAGCTGATAACAGCAACCCGGCTTGCTCAGGTGAGCGTTTAATTCTGCAACCGAATCGCAGACGAAGAGCGAACCGAACCGAGGGTGGAGTTCCACCAAGGGGAGGATGGACATCAGGCGGTCATGATGGTTCGCGGCATTCACCCACTCCCGCATGACCGGATCGGCATGGCTGCGGGAAAGATCGGACAAAATGAACAAATCGACCTTTTCAATGCCGGCTGATTCGGCGGCAATCATACTGCCCATCAAATACACCAGAAAATCACCGATGCTGTACGGTTGGGCAGAGTAGTCGAGAATCGTCAAAAGACGATCCGATGAGGTGACTGAGCGGACGGCCGTGTTCCCGATGGTTTCAGCCAAAGCGGCGCGAAAAACGGTAAGCGCCGCGCTTGGTGAGGGCGGAGCGTCTGGTTCGAACGGCAGCGCGTGAACCTGTGTGTAGTGGCCAAGCGTCTTCGTAAGTTCGTCCGGGGAATCCGTCACCACGATGTCGGCAAAGGCAGCTTTTCCGCTCTCACGAACCATGGCCGTCAACGTTTCCATAACCGCAGCGGGAACCAAGTCTCCGGGGTGAGCCGCATCGTTGACCACCACCAGCGCCACCGGAGCCCCGGCAGTGAAGATGCGGATATAAGAGAGCACGATGGCCGGCCAATGAGGGGTGCTGTTATTTGGCCGCAAAACAAAGGCTTCTTTCGACTTCACTGGTTCCTTCGGCGTTATCTGCGGTAGCCGGCAACCGTCGAGAATCGCGAGTGTTTTCTTAACATTGGGTTCCTGTCGAAATTTACGCTCGGCTAAAGCGCGGCCTGCTTGACCAAGAGCGGCGCGCTGAACCGGATCGCAGCCGAGATCCACCAGCGCCGCGCCCAGGGCATGCACGGTTTTCTCGGAATGCGTGTTGGGATCGGGCAAGAGTCGGCAGGCGTCTTCGGCCACGCTGGCAATGCCACTGACCGAGGTGACGATGCAGGGGACTTTCTTCGCCATGGCTTCCATCACGCACAAGGGCAACCCGCCCTCGAGCATGGTCGTCAAAATAAACAGGTCAGAGGCATCCAGCAGATCGGCAATGTCCCAACGTTGCCCCAGCAGGCGAATACGGGTGTCGAGGCCTGTTTGGGTAATGGCTTCGGCAAATTCGCCGTGGATTTCACCGATGCCGGCCCAGGCAAAATAAAGATTTCCTAGGGCTTGCCGTTCATGGAGCTGGCGGATTGCGATAAACTGATGTTGGTAGCCTTTGAGAGAGTCAAAGCGCGCAGAGGTGAAACAGAGTACACCCGTTTCCGGAATACCGAGCTCCGCACGCAGGCGGGCACGCACGACGGGATCAGTAGGGGCGAAGAATGAATCAGGACGGCCGTTGAGCACGACTTGGCCCTTGTCGGCGGCGAGTCCGAAGTGAGTGCGCAGGATTTCCAGATTTTTTTGTGAAATGGCGATGACCTCACGGGCAAACGCCAATTGCTGCTTCACGGTCGGCAGGCAGGCAGGGAAACTTTTGGCAAGGTAGTCGGCGGCTGAGTGTGAAATTACGACGAAAGGGATATTTCGGGTGATGGCTACATGCTTGGCGGCGACGTTTGAAATCGGGCAACAGTCACTGAAATAAATCAGGTCGGGTTTAATCTCGGAGAAGATGCGTTCGGGATCCGCAGTATCGGTAAAGGAACGCATGAACTGGCCGCTCGGGTCGTAGGAAATAAAGCATTGTTTGATCCCGAGCTCACGCTGCTTGAGCAACAGGGGACTAGCGTTGGCAGGTTGTGCGCTAACCACCCGCCAACCGGCACCGAGCAGCGCCGGGAACAATCCATGATTGTAATGGGCGACACCGCCAGCGGTAGCCTCGTCAGTATAGAGAAGAATGGTTTTTACTGTGTTCATTCTAAGGAACTCAGGACTCAGCAGGTTTAGCAGTAACGTTAACACAGGTGAGAACCGCCTCACTAAAGCGGCGCGCCTGTCCGGCGTGATCGAGCAAATCACTGGCCGCCATCGCCTCACGCAACCCGGAGCGGGCCTGGTCGAGAGCAACCGGATCGCGGGCCAGTTCACTGGCGATCCTTATGTAATCCGCCCGATCCTTCGCCACCCATTCGGAATGACCGACGGCATTGAGTAACGATACCCCCACGCGGGAAGCATGCGTCGCCCCGGCGAGCGTGACCACGGGCACGCCCATCCAGAGCGCTTCACAGGTGGTCGTCGTTCCATGATAAGGAAAGGTATCAAGGGCGATATCCACTTGGTTATAGGCAGCCAAGTGATCGGCGATGGCGGGCTTCCAACCCGCCAGACTCACGCGAGCCGCATCGATTCCGGCAGCGGTGAGGCGGGGCCGGACAAACTGCGCCACCACCAGATCGTCCAAATGCGGGCTCTTAAGCTGGAGGCGCGAACCGGGAACTGCGCGCAGGAGTTCGGCCCAGAGCGCGAGGGTTTCGTTGGTGACTTTCAGGAAGTTACTAAACGAGGCAAACACCACGCCTTCGCCGTCGGATCGTTGCGTGCGGGCGGGTGCGGGGGCTTCGGCGGGGGGTTGATAACTCCAAGCCGTAGGCGCGAAACGCACCAGTCGTTCGGTCGCCAGCAGGTCAGCCGAACCGAGCGGATCGCTCTGCGCATCGACAAAGCGGAAGTCCATGGCATAGAGCCCGGTTGAATGCGGATAACCCAGGTAATTGATCTGTACGGGGGACAAGCGGCGGGTAAACAGCGCGAGGCTGTTTTGGTTAGAATGGCCGGTCAAATCGACAAGCACGTCGGGACCCGCCGCGCGCACAGC
>CANIXX010000233.1 GCA_947471115.1 Opitutaceae bacterium
CCCAGCAGCAGAATGCGGGTGTTGGACAGGTCGCCGAAAATCTTCAGAGCTAGGTCCACAGCCACGTTGGCCACGCTGATCTGGCCCTCGGTAATCGCACTGTGGGTGCGCACGTATTTGGCGTGCTGGAAAATTTTTTGAAACAGGCGATTGAGGACGGGCCCAGTGGTTTTACGGATTTGCGCGGTGGCGTAGGCGGTCTTGATTTGCCCTAGAATCTCGGTCTCGCCGAGCATCTGTGAATCCAATCCCGAGGCGACGCTCAGCAGGTGTTCAATCGCAGCCAAGTCGGCGGCTTGGTGGCTAATCGAGGTGAACACTTCGGCCGGGAGTTGTTGGAATGCGCAGAAGGATTCGTGAAGGGTTTGGACAACAGCGGGCGAGTCGGCGCTACCGTAAAATTCCACGCGGTTACAGGTGTTGAGCACGGCGAACTCGCGCAGCCCGGGGAGCGCGGCGGCTACAGCGTAAAAAAGCGGCAACCGCTCGGGGCTGAGGGCGAGCTTTTCGCGTAACTCGAGCGGGGTAGTGCGATGGCTAGCGCCCAGCAGAAAAAGCACGGGGGGCGTCATGAGGCGGAGACGCTGCCGCTGACTAGAGGCAGGGAAATCAGGAGCAGGCCAAACAGGGCGAGCAGGAGCCAGGCGAGGCGTTGGCCGACCAACTGGCTGCGCAGACGCAGTGTGAGGGCGGTGGAGTAGGCTGCCCAGATCAGCACGGTGACGGTAAGTTTCGTGAGGTTAACCGAAGCCCAGTCTTGGCTCCAATGAACGGCACCAACGAGTAGCGATGCCGTAAGCAAGACGGTGCCGGTCGCGAGTAGGCGCAGGCAAATGTGGTCGAGTTCACGAATCGACGGCAAAAACGAAAACAGCCCGTGGAGGTGATGGCGTTTCAGGCTAAAAACCTGCAGCACATACATGGCCGCGGTTAGTGACAGCAGCGCGAATACGCCATAGCTCAGAAGGGCGATGGCAGCGTGGAACTCGATCCACGCGTTACCGCCGAAAATACCGATGCGACGGGATGCATCCCAAGCCGGAAACGAGAGTGAAATGGCGGTGAGGGCGGCTCCCAGTAGGCAGTTGAAATAGCCCAGCAGGCTGAAGCGAAAGGTGGTGCCGATCACGAGGTAAAGTCCCATGGCCGACCAGGCGATGAACTGGAATAGCTCGAAGGTGTTTCCTAGCGGACAGCCTTTAACTTCGAGCCCGCGCAGGTAGAGCCCGAAGGTTTGAACGGTGAAACCGGCGGCGGTGATAAAGTACATCAACAGCCTCGATAGCTTGCGTTCGCGCAGGACCGCCAAAGTGCCGAGCCCGAAGCCCGCCAAGTAGAGCGCGGATGCGAACCAGAGCCAGGTGCGATCGGTTAAAGTGAACATGTCGAAAGTGGGAAAGCGGGCGACTCTGCGAAAGTGGCGCGGCGGGTGCAAGACGTCGGTTGCGGCGAGGATCGTCACGATCGCGCAGGGGCTTAACGGAGTGCGGTGCTTTAGCCCTCAGATCGAAGTGAACTTATTATGCGGGCTAAAGCACCGCACTCCGTTGGCCCGGCCGCGTAAAAATCGCGCCCCTCAAGTCCGGTGGGAAACCCAGAAGCGGCATTCGTCGGAAAAGTCCTGCACCGCGCTCGATTCTCGGCAAAGGTCGCTACGCATCACATCGTAGGTGTGCGTCCAACCGGTGGCGGCAAGGTCGGCTAGGATTTCGGTGCGGTCGGGCAGGTGCATAAAGGTGCGCCCCACGTCGTCGGAGAAGTACCGGTCGCCAAATTCGACCAGACGCGGGTCCTGCTGGCCGTTTTCCCAGCGCAGGGTTTCCAGTTTCCAAGATGCGCGCTCGACGCGTGAGTGATCGCGGTCGTGCGTGGTGAACAGTAACGGCGCCCCCGGCCTGCAAACCGCTGCGAGGTTGGCGAGGGCAGCGCGGCGATTTTCCCGCCCCGGAATTTGCATCAGCCCGTTAAACATAAAGAACGCGCCTTCGAAGGGGACTGAACCCGATGGTTGAACCGCAAGCGGCTGGGTCGCGTCGGCGTGGTGGATGGGGATGACGGCACCGCGCTCTTCGGCGAGGTAGCGGGCTTGCTCAACCAGCTCTTCGGCGAAATCAAAGGCGACGATCTGGCGGTATCCTAGTTGCCACAGGCCGAGGGTTACCCGGCCGGCCCCGCATCCGGCTTCCAGAAGGCGGGCGGTTTTGTCGGTGAAAAACCGCTCGATGAGCAACTGTTCGGACTTCCACAGGCCGAGGCTGTGCGCCGCACGGGCATAGTGCACGACTGCAATCGGGTCGTTGAAATCGGCGCGGACTGTGGCGGAGGAGATTTTGGTGTCGGAGGTTTTCACCGAAAAGATCGCGATACCCAATAAGCCATCGAAGGGCATTAGGCCGGCCGTGAAGGTGGCGACTGTTGCGTTAAAACTCAGGCCTTACGGCGCCAGGCGGCGATGAACATGCCATTGCCGTTAATCTCGTGGGGCCAGAGGTGGACTTGGCTCGGGCCGGCAGGGGTCGGCGTGTTTGCGGCGAACACCGGATCGGGAATGTAATCGGGGTGCTCCGCGGTGAAGGTGTCGGCAATCTTCGTGGTTTCGCTCTTGGTCAGCGTGCAGACCGCGTAAACCAAACGGCCGCCGGGTTTGAGGGCGGGAGCGGCATGGTTGAGCAACTGGATCTGGATCTCGGCGAGTTCGCTCACGTCGGTGGGCGTGGTGGTCCAGCGGGCGTGGGGGTTGCGCTGCCAAGTGCCGACGCCGCTGCACGGGGCGTCGATCAGTATGCCGTCGAACTTGGTCTTGGTGGGCAGGAAGGGGCCTCCATTCCAGGTGACCGCGCGGTAGTTGAACGCTTGGGCGCGGCCGGCGCGTTTGCGTAGCGTGGCGATACGCCCGGTGTTTCGATCGCTCGCCCAGATCAGGCCCTTGTTTTCCATCAGGGCAGAGAGGTGCAGGGTTTTTCCGCCTTCGCCGGCGCAGGTGTCCCACCAAGTCTCGCCGGGCTTGGGTGCGGCGGCGTAGCCGACCAGTTGCGAGGCGAGATCCTGAATTTCAAAAACGCCCTGGTGGAATTCGGAGGTGCGGAAAAGGTCGGTGTTACCCGTGTAACGCAGGGTGGTGGCGCGGTGCTGTTCGGGAACCAGCGGCGAGGGCGAAGGCGTGAGGTTGCCAAGCGAGCGGGGAAGGGCGGCGGCGAATTCCTGTTGTACGCGTATCCAAAGAGCGGGTTCGCTTTGCAGGTGGCGCAGGTAGGCGGGCGTGAGGTCGATCTCGCTTTTAACCCACTCAGGGACAGCGCGGGCGGCGAGGGCTTCGGGTTTGAAGTAGGCCGGGTCCGCCTCGAACTTGCGCTGTAGGTCGAGCGCGGAGGAGATGCGGCTGGTGGTTGAAGCAGCCTTGTCGAGCCAGCTTAGCCAGCGAAAATAGGTGAAAACCGCCTTAGAGATATCGCGCTTTTCCGCCGGTAGCAGCTCCTTGTCGGCGCCGAGGTCGCCGCGCAGGACGTAGTCGGCGGGTTGGTCGGTAGAAACCTGGTCAATGATGTGGGTGGCGCGGGCGAGAAGGAAGGAGTCGGACATGGAAAAGAAGGGTGTTAACCACTAAAAATCGGAAAGACACGAAAGAAGCGGGCGTGAACGTGAAAATGGAAACACCACGCGGAAGGGGCGGCACGGAGGTCGTCCCTCCGATACGCCACCCTGCCTCTTTTTGGATTACGGTTTGGTGGGGATAAACTTCGAGTTGCCCGGCGGGTTTTTATAGGGGGCTTTCACGGACTTGGGCGCTTTTTTTGCGTTGGCGGTCTTCGACGACTTGCCCTGCTTGGCAGGCTTATCCGACTTACCCTGTTTACTTGGCTTGGTGGTTTTAGCGGGCGTGCCAGTTGTTTTTGACGGCTTTCCTGAGGCCTTGTGTGCGGGGCGCGCGGGCTTGGGTGAAAGCGTGGGATTGGTCACCCGTTGACCTGCGAGGGCCGTAGGTTTGAACGCGGTAGGTTTGGCCACGGCTGGTGCCGATGGGGGGCGCAGGTGGGGATGCGACGGCGCTAGCGGCTGCGCGGAGGCGTTGCCCTCGCCGGCAACATACGGGCGGAAGTCGAGCAGGCGCTTGAAGCGGTCGACCTTGGCAACCGCAACATAAAGGCGTGAAGCAAGGGCGTAGGCTTTTTTGCTGCGGCGGCCCACCAGCGTGTCTCCTGCGTTGTTGAGCGTATAAACGTCGTCGGTGAGCACGCTCATCGGGATGAAGCCGAAGGTCATCGACTCGACCAACTCGATAAAAAGACCGTTGGCGCGGACGTCGGTGATCACCGCCTCGAAGGAAGTCTTTTTTTCCTTGGCCAGCTCGCGCTCAAAGAACTCCAGCAGCTTGATTTTGACGCTCTCACGTTCAGCCTCGGTGGAGTTGATTTCGGTGAGGCTGAGGTGCTCGCCGATACTCTCCATCTTAGCTTTGTTGTAACCGTAAACGTAGTTGGCCGGCTCCGAGTAGCCCTCGTGCTTGATCAGGTAGTGGTCGAACACCCGGTGCACGACCAAGTCGGAATAGCGGCGGATGGGCGAGGTGAAGTGAGTGTAGTCGTTTTTCGCGAGGCCGAAGTGACCATCCGGAGAACCGCGGTAGCAGGCCTTTTTCAGGCTGCGCAGCAACTGGGTGCGCAATGTGTAGCCTTGCGGGTGCGTTGCTAGTGCTGCCAGCAAGCCGATGAGTTCCGCGCGCAATGTGAGGTCGCCGGTGCGGATGTCGTAGGTGGCGAGAAATTCGCGCAGTTCGTTGAGTTTTTCGGAGTCGGGTTCGTCGTGAACCCGGTAAACCGAGGGTAGGTTTTTCGTGCGGGTAAGCCGGGCAAGCGCCTCGTTGGCAGCAAGCATGAACTCCTCGATGAGCTGGTGGCTTTCATCGTGCTCGATTTTTTCCAAGCGGTCGGCGTAGCCCTCGGCGTCGACGAATACCTTGGTCTCGGGCATGTCGAGGTCGAGCGAGCCGTTGGCCATGCGGTTGAGGCGCAGGTGCGAGGCGAGTTTCCACAGGTGCCGAACCCAGCTCTGCAACTCGGTCAATTCGGCGTCGGTTAACGACGACAGCGCGCGCCCCGTTGAACCGGTCTGGTGTTTGGCTGGCAGGGGCAACGCGCGGATTTTATCCAGATTGTCCTCAAACAGGAGCGCGTAGGCTTGTTTGTAGGTGAGACGCTTGCGACTGCGGATGACGGTGTTCGAGTAGGTTTGGGTCTTGAGGTCGCCCTGCGCGTCGAACAGGAGAAAAACCGCCTTGGTGAGCCGGTCCTGTGCCTCGACTAGCGAGCACAGGCCGTTGGAGAGCTTTTCCGGAAGCATCGGAATGACC
>CANIXX010000234.1 GCA_947471115.1 Opitutaceae bacterium
AAGCACCGCGCTACCTCAGAGATCAATCCGACAAATCGAAGGTTGCTAGGCCGTCTAGCGCTTGATTTCGGCGAGCACCTCGGGGTGGGTTGCGAGGTAGCGATTGAGCTTTTCCAGCACCTCGAAGGTTTCGGCACTGACGTGGTGCTCCATACCTTCGACGTCGTGGTCGATTACCTCGCGTTCAAGCCCCAGCAGACCGAGAAAATGGGTGAGCAACTCATGCCGATGGGCGATGCGAGCGGCGACCTGTTCACCGGCGCGAGTGAGCACCATGCCCCGGTATTTTTCGTATTTGACCAAGCCCTCGGTATCGAGGCGCTGGACCATGGTGGTGACGCTGGCCTGCGAAATCTTGAGCTCGGCGGCGATATCGACCACTCGAGCGTAGCCCTTGGTTTTGATCAGTTCGCTGATCCGCTCAAGGTAGTCCTCCACCGCAGAGGAGGTACGGGGAGGTGCGGGTTGTTCGGCCACGAAAAAAAGGACGCGTGACCGTAACCGGTGCGGTTAGCGCTTTTGTTTGTTGGCCAGACGTTGGGCGGTGAGAACCACGCGGAACATCTGAATGGCCAGCCAGAACACCCCGCTCATGCAGCCGGCGGAGAGGAATGCCCAGATGAAGACCATCTTGGGGTCGTTGGAAGGAACGTGGGACTTCAGCAGGCTGAACATGAACACGAAGAAGCCGGCGACGAGAATCGCGTCGATTACGAGACTCACGGGTGAGGTGAGTTTGCCGAGCTTGATATCAGGGGTGGAGGAGACGGTCGGTGACGACATAATGTGAGGAAAGAGACGCGGATGGCACAGGGTTGTCGACCCGTTTTTTACCAGAACGAGGACAGCGGGGTGATAATAATCCTATAGGCCTCAGTTCGCATTCCTAAGAGGGCGCTTAAGTTACTTGCTTGGGAAACCTATGAGCGAACTAACGGCAATAAAGACACTTTCCGCTCGTTGTTCAAAGCGATACTCGGCCTTCACCACAGGGGAATGAAGAAGAGCGGGTCCAGCCTTGCGGAGCGGAAATGTGGTGGTGGACGTGGATTCATCGAGTTACTTCGATAGGATTGCACGCCGCAGGCTCCTGTAATTGGTGGCCAAACGGGTGAGCGATGGGAGCGTCTTGCGTTTAATTAAAACGGGGCTGCGCGCACCCATCCAGGAGAATGACCGCGACAGGGGTTGCCGTCTCGTGGCTCGCGTTACTCTACTTAACGGCAATAAACTGGGCACAAAAAAGCTGAAGGGTTTTAGGCTGAGCCCCGCCCTGGGTCTCAGCCGTTTACTCCTTCAGCCTTTCTAACGATCGGCTCTTCAGTCGATCGTTCCCTCAGTGGTAGCGGCCTTATTTTTGAGGGGTGACGTTTTTGATGCGCTTGCCGCCCTTGCCGGTGCCGCTGGGAACGCCGAGCGGGGTGGGGGTGGGATCTTCTTTGGAGTACTTATTGACCACCAACTGCTGCACGATGGTGAACAGGCCGTTGATCGTCGAATAAAGCGCCAGGGCGCAGGAGAAGTTGTAGCAGATTGCCGTGAAGAAAAACGGCATGAACTTGAGGATCTTGGCCTGCATGTTGTCCATCGAGGGCGACGGGGTGAGCTTCATCTGGTAGTACATGGTCACGCCCATGAGCAGCGGCATGATGTTCACCGGGAAGCCGAAGATGTGCGTGATCGTGTCCGGGGCCGACAGGTCCTGCGCCCAGAGGAAAGGCTGGAAGCGCAACTCGGCGGTTCCTTGCAACATGGCGAAAAACGCCACGAATAGCGGGATGGTAATCAAAACCGGAATACAGCCACCCATCGGGTTAACCTTGTGCTCCTTGAAGAGCTCCATGGTGGCCTGGTTGAGCTTCTGGGGCTGGTCCTTGTACTTATCGCGCACTGCCTGCATGAGCGGCTGGAGTTTTTGCATCTTCTTGGCCGACTTCGAGGCGGCTAGGGTGAAGGGCAGCGAGATGGTTTTGAGAAGCAGGGTCATCAGGACCACGGCGACTCCCCAGTTGCCCACAAACGAATGCATCCAGTTGAGCAGCTTGTTCATCGCGGGGGCGACGTAGCCGGACAGGAATATGCGGTTAAAGAAATAGTAGTCGTACTGCATGATCTTGTCCTCGTTTTTCGAGAACGACGCCAAGCGGATGTACTCCTTGGGGCCAACGTAGAGTTCGCCGGCGATCTTCTCGATGCCGTTGGCCGGCAGCACGGGCAGGTCCAGGCGGATGTCGCCGGTCAAGCCGATGTTGGTGTGGGTCGAACCGAGCATGGGGGGGAGTTCGACGCGGCGAACCACCACTCCCGTGCCGGGCTTGTCAGGGGTGAACAAGCTGGCGAAAAACTGGTTTTTGACCGAGGCCCACTGGACCACTTCGGTGCGCTCGAGACTGGCCTTCGCGGCGCCGTCACCGAGACCAACCCAGCTGGAGAAACCGCCGCCTTCGAGGGCCGAGCGTTCTGTCACGTTGGCTTTGTCGCCGTCGTAGGCTGCGACGTTGAGGAACATGCCGGTGTCGCTCGGGCTGATCAGCGCGGCGGTGCCAAGGTTGAGCAGGTTGGGCAGCGGGGCGCTCTGGTCGGTGAGATTGCGGAAGGTGGTCTCGTGGCGGATACGGTAAGGATCGCCGCTCTTGTCACCGGCGGCGCGCAAGACATAGCGGCGGGTAACCTCGATGCGTTTCTCGAACAGGGCGCTGTAAACGACTTCGGTGGCGGTGGCGCTGACCAAGGTGAAGCGGGTGTTTTGGTCGAGGCCGGGATATTGGAAGGCAAGGATCGGCGCGGCGTGAACGGCGTTGAAGACAAACGGCTCGGGCTGGTTGAGGTTGGCTCCGTACTTTTTGAAGGCGACGTTGCTGATCGCACCGCCGAAGTCGGTCAGGCGCAGCTCGACCACGTCGTTGGATAGCGTGGTGAGGGTGGCGTCGGCGTTGGTATCAACCAGTGCCGCGAACTGGGCGTTGGCGACGGCGGGAGCCGCCGGGGCATTGAGCGTGGCGGCGGTGGTGGTTATGCTCGGCTGGCCCGCTGGGGCGGGTGCTGCAGCGCTGCCGTTTTGAGGGGCGCCTGCGGGCGTCGCGCCTGGCTGGGGCGGCTGTGGGCTGGTGAGGAAGAGGCTGCCAAAGGCTACGAGGAGCAAGAGGACGCCGATGGTCGTGTTCTTTTTATCCATGGAATTGAAAATGTGTTTTATTGATGAAAAAGGAAATTAGCCGCGGGCGCAGGTCGGCCGTGGTGCGCGGCGCGGAGCCGGCACGAAGTCAATGCCGCCGGGGTGCAGCGGGGTGCAGCGCAGCAGGCGGCGGGCCGACAACCAGACTCCGCGAACCGCACCGTGCGTGCGAACCGCCTCGGCCGCGTAGTGAGAACAGGTCGGATAAAACCGGCAGCCGCAGGCCGGTCCCAGCACCGCAGGAATCACCGGCGAAAGCGTGTGCTGATACGTCCACACAAGCCCGAGCAGCCCCTGAGCCGGCAGGCGCAGAAGAAAGGCGATGGTTTTGGGCAAGAGTGCGGGCATCAGGCGGAGGCGGACGGGAAAATTTTGCGACAGGCGTCGACGAATCTTCGTTCCACCTCGAAATACTCAAGCCGATTGAGCGAGCTACGCGCGACTAGCAGTAAATCGTAACCTGGTGGCACGAGTTTTTGGTGGGCACGAAACACTTCACGCAGGCGGCGTTTGGCCCGGGCCCGTTGCGGGGAGTTGCCCACCGCAGAACGCGACGCGACGACTCCAAGACGTGCAGGCGTAGTTTTACTGGTGGCGGAGATAGGCGTTTTAACCGGTGCAAAGGCTTCCTGGGGCAAGCCCGTGTTCACCGCTACGCTCGGGTTTTGCTCGGGAGGGCACTGTCGGCAGTACCACAGCATAAAGGCGCCGCAATCAGAGCGGCGCCCGTGGGTGCGAACATGCTGGAAATCCAACTGGCGCCGAAGGTGTTGTTCGGCGCGGAAACGCATGTCGGCTTAAAAAGTACAGCGGCGCAACGCGACCGCTGGCGGCTTAGACGACGGTCAAGCGCTTGCGGCCTTTAGCGCGGCGAGCGGCTAAGACCTTGCGGCCACCAACGGTGGCTTTGCGGGCGCGGAAGCCGATTTTGCGGGCGCGTTTGAGGCGATGCGGGCGAAAGGTGGGTTGCATACGATTAGAGTGTTAAGAGGGGACTGAAGTGGGGACTCCTAGCGGCCTTGTCAAGGCACTGTTTCAGGAGAAATTCCAGATCCATCAAATCCACGACGTGTCGTTCAGCGTGAAATCATCCGAAAACTGGGCTGACAGCGGCAGCGCCACCTTGCAACCTGACTGCCATGCGCATCGCAGTTATCTCCGACACCCACGGTGTTTATCCGGATGGATTGCCAGAGCGTCTGCGAGGTGCCGATGAAATCTGGCACCTCGGCGACGTTGGCGGGCCGGAGACACTCGTGGAATTTGAGCAACTCGGTGTACCGGTGCGGGTGGTGCGGGGAAATTGTGATGATTGGCCTGCGTGGCCGCTCTTTCTTAACCGAGATCACGCTGGGGTGCGCCACCACCTTGTGCACATCCCGCCTCAGAGTGCTCCGGCTGGAGCTCACGTGGTGTTGCACGGCCACCTGCATGTACCGCGCGATGAGGTAGACTCGCGAGGCGTACGATGGCTCAATCCCGGCTGCATCTCTCATCCCCGTGGCCAGGGTTGCAGTTTTGCATGGCTGACGGTGGACGCAGGGCAGCTTCAATGGACCCTCGTGCGCCTTTAAAAGTGGCGTCGGGCTGAAATCAACTACGCGACAGGTACTCGGCGATAATCGGGCGGTCGGCCTCCGGCAGATCGAGTTCGACGAGCTCGGAGGTGGGGACCCAGCGCAGTGCGGCGTGTTCACGGGCGTGGATTTCGCCGCTGGACGGCAGGAGCCGGGTCACGAACGGCATGAGGTGCACCGTGACGGAGGCGTAGGCATGGGTGTGGGGCAGGAGCGGGCGAATAATTTCCACGCTGCAGCCCAATTCCTCGTCCAATTCGCGGTGAAGAGCGGCCTCAGGGGATTCTCCCGGCTCTACTTTGCCACCGGGGAATTCCCATTTTCCTCCCAGGTGTTTGTGTGCGGGGCGCTGAGCCATGAGCACATGGCCGTCGCGCTCGATTAGGGCGCAGACAACAGCAAGGGGCGCGGGGGACGATGAGGACATGAACGCACGCTGCACCTCGGGGCCGCGTGCGTCGATTCCGTTTAGACTTCCGGTCGGCGTGCTTCTGCGCTCAGTTCACCGCCTATGGCCAAATCGGCGGAAGACCCACGCACGTTTATCTCCCAGGTGAGTCTGGTGGGGCGCAGCGAAGGCGCGTTCAAGGCGC
>CANIXX010000235.1 GCA_947471115.1 Opitutaceae bacterium
GCTTGAGCGGGCGGTCGTTTAGGAAGAAGCCCTCGTCCGGGGTGAAGCGGAGCGTGCGGAAGCCGCAGCGGGTATCGACCTGGTCCACGACTTCGCCGTTGCGGCAAACTAGGGTGCGCACGGTGTAAAGCACGGGGGTGTCAACGTGCCAAAGTTGCGGGTCGGCAACCGCCAGGGGGAGGTGCGCGCTGGCTTCGCTCAGGACGCCAACGTTGAGCGAGGCAGACGAGCGGGTGAGCTCATGGCCACGCGGGTCGAGCAGCAGCACGAGCAAGTCCACTGTTTCGGTCTGGCGACCGGTGTTGCCGACCGTCACGGCAACTGGCACCGACCAGTTACCGCTGGCGTCCCGGACGGGGTTGGCGAAAATCCCGTCAGTGATCACATGAGTGCGGTCACGCTTGACGAGCCAAGTGTGACGATAAAGGCCGGCGCCTTCATACCACCAGCCTTCCATCGTTTCAGCGTCGACGCGAATGGCGAGCGTGTTGGGCTCCTCGCCGTAGCGAGCGAAAGGGGTGAGGTCGACAGTCCAGCCGGTGTAACCGCAGTGATTGCGATGCACCAGATTGCCGTTGAGCCAAACCGTGCAATGGGAAGCGGCTCCGTCGAAGCGCAGCTCGAGGTGGCGTCCGCGATCGGCGGGGTCGAGGCGGAAATGCCGACGATACCAGCCTATGCCGCGAGGGCGGAAACCTTGGGAAAGCGATTCGGTTTCAATAAATGGCTCCTCCACGGCCCAATCATGGGGCAGGTTGACCAACGGCCAGGTGCTGTCGTCGAAGGTGGGGGAAGCGGCGCCGCGGGCTGCACCCGCCTTCGCGTGTCCGTAGCAGTCGCTGTGGCTGACGAGCTTGGGGAAGGGGAGATCGCCGCGGTGGAAGCGCCAGTCGGGATCAAGGGAAAGAATTTCGCGTGGCATTGTGATTGGACGAAGTGGAGGGGAGGGGCGTTAATGGTGAGGGCTCGGGCGGGGACAGATCCGAGTTTTCTCTGGCCGCCGAACTAACGCGCCCCCTCGGTATGAGTCACGTGAAACCGATGTTGGGACGCATCCGGCCATGAATCGGATTTGTTAGGCGTACCGATGGCTGTTTATGAAAGGTGCGGAAAAGGCATTAATGATCACGTCGACATGATTACTTCTGCTTCACCTCTTCCGGTTATGAATTCTCCGTTTGGCGTTGCGCCACCACTCCGTGTGACGCGCGTGGCGGTGATCGGTGTCACCGGCTACTCCCAGACGCACCTGCGGATGCTAAGTGAGATCGCCGAAGCGCAGGCGGTGGAGGTTGTCTCAGTCGTCGCCATGTCCGATACGCCCGAGGTCGTATTGGCCGGGTTCCGGGCTGCCGGGGTGCGCATTTATTCGTCGTTCGAGGCTTGGCTGCTGGCCGAGAAGGGCAGGTTTGACGTTTGCTGTATCCCCACGCCGATCCATCTGCATGCGCCCATGACCTTGGCTGTCATAAAGGCGCAAGGAAGCGTTCTAGTGGAAAAGCCCTTGGCTGCATCCTTGGCCGAGATCACGTCGCTTACCTTGGCGAAACCGGCGCTGGGCCGCTTTGTGGCTGTTGGTTTCCAAGATCTTTATACGAAAGCGACGCATAGCTTGAAAAAGGCGTTGCTGGATGGTCGATATGGACGGCTTCGGCGGATCTCGGTCATTGGGCTTTGGCCCCGGCCGAGCACTTATTACAACCGCAATCACTGGGCTGGAAAACTCAAGGTAGGGGATGCTTCCGTTCTGGATTCGCCGTTGAACAACGCGCTCTCTCATTTTGTAATGCTTGCGCTGTTTCTGGCTGGATCCTCGCAGGATGAGGCGGCGGTGGTTGAGGGGGGGGCGGCGGAGGTCTATCGGGCTAGGCCGATCGAGAGTTTTGACACCGTGGCGATGCGTCTGCAGCTGCAAGGCGGCGCGGTCATGATGATAAATCTGACCCACGCGTGCTCGACCGAGCAAGATCCGGTCATTGCGATTGAGTGCGAACGTGCAAACATTCGATGGACGGCATGGAAACAGTTGGAGGTCGAGGAGCAGGGCTGCACGCCACGACAGGAGACGCTACCGGATACTTGGGAGACGCGGAGGGAGATGTTTGCGGCGGTCTGTCGTCAGTCGCGAGGTGAAGAGTCCTGGGTGTGCCCACCCTCGTTGGCGGCAAGGCATGCGCAGTTGGTCTTGGCGCTGCACCTGAATGTCCCGATTTGCGTCGTGCGAAACGACGCGATTCGCCCCGTCTCGTCCCCAGATGGCGAAGTGCTGGCGATTGATGGAATCGAAGCCGTTTGGCAAGACTGTGCCCAATCTGGGCTCCTGCCGAGTGAGCTCGGTGTTCATTGGGCCAGGTTGGCTACACGCTTTTCCCCAATTTTTGATGCTCAAGGTTAAGAGGGTGGCTGCGCGCTCAAGGGTGCGCTGCGTCACGACGACATCCTGCTGGAGGGCCAGAGGTGCGAGATAAAAACCATTAAACTGTTCCTCTCCTGCGCTAGCATGGCCAGCGCAGACGTTACTTAATCCATATTTACCCCTATGAATCATTGCCTTGCGCTTATTTCACCCCGGACGTTGTCGATTGCCGACTACATTGCCCTAGCTATCTATTTCGCCCTAAATATTGGCATCGGCTGGTGGTGCGCGCGCAGAAAAAAAGCGTCCAGCAACGATTTTTTCCTGGGCGGTGGGCGTATCACGTGGTGGGCGGCGGCGATCAGTTTTTTCGCAACCGCGACAAGCAGCATTACCTTCATGGCGGTTCCTGCCAAAACCTACTCTACGGATTGGCTTTCCTTTGGCAGTGCACCAGCTCAAGCACTGGCCGGGATTCTTATGGGCTTTTGTTTCGCTGGATTGTTCCGGAAGCTCAACTTGACAACTGTGTATGGCTACTTGGAGAAGCGGTTTGATAAAAGGGTGAGGCTTGCAGGTGCCGGGCTCGGGATTATGATGAAAGTGGCCGGTAGGATGAGTGTGGTGTTACTGTTGCCATCACTAGCTTTGGCTACCGTTACGGGAATGAATGTTTATATAAGCATTATGTTGATGGGAATTGTGACCACGATTTATGCGATGGAAGGTGGATTCGAAGCGGTGATTTGGACCGACGTACTTCAAGCAGGCGTAATGCTCATTGGGGTGGGAATTGCTCTTTATTTCGCTTTCCAAGGTGTGCCGGACGGCCTTTCCGGGATCGTACGTGAAGCTACTGGAGCCGGTAAATTAAATGCGATTTCGTGGGACTTTGATTTAACAAAACCGACCGTCTGGGTTTTTGTGGGGCTGTTTTTTTACACAATCTTTTCGCAGGTCTCTGACCAGCCGCTCATGCAACGGTTGCTTGCCGTAGCCAACTCGAGCGAAGCGCGCAGAACAATACTTTGGGGTAACGTGATTGGGCTTGGAAGCGCAGTTGTGTTTTTCTTCACAGGTACTGCCTTATGGGCGTTCTATGTTGCCAATCCCGATCGGCTCGCGCCGGGCCTGCCCAATGACGCGATCTTTCCCTACTTCATCGCTAATGAATTGCCTGCCGGTGTTGTGGGAGTTATAATCGCCGGCTTGTTTGCTGCAGCCATGGGAGCGTTAAGTAGTATTCTTAACTCTACAGCAGCAGTTGTAGTCACCGACTTCCATCCTTTATGGCGTGCTAATGCAACTGATGCACAGCGCCTGCGTTTGGCTCGTTTGAGCACTGCCCTCTGTGGTTTGTGTGCGACAGCAATGGCGTCATTTTTAGCTTGGCGCAATGTTGCCTCGCTATGGGATGAGTTCATTAAACTGATGGCGTTGTTCGGAGGAGGCTTTCCCGGAGTTTTTGCACTTGGCCTACTTTCACGTCGTGCTAACTCCACCGGGGTAATCATCGGGCTTGTGGCTAGTATTCTTGTTACCGCATGGATTCAAATGGCTACCAATACTAGTGTTTTCCTGCACGGTTTTGTGGCATTCGGCACCTGTATGATCGTTGGCTACATCTCAAGTTTAGTGTTTAAGTGTCGAAGAAGTATCACGCCTTCGCTCGCAGGCTTAACGGTGTGGGATCTTGAGCGGCAATCAAAGTCCGTCACACCTACGGTGCTCAGTGATGAAAAAAATCGGTAAGTTTTATGATTTCAAAATGTCGACTTCCGGGTATCTATGGTAATCGCTAATTTTAAGCTATCGCGATTTGTCGGAAACAGAGTGTTTGTTGTATCAAATCACGCTTTTCTAGAGCGCCTAGGAATTCTTTTATATAATGTATTTTTATCCAATGGGCACCATTAGAAATAGGAGTATTAAATCACGTGGTAAGCATGCGGGATTTGCATTGTTGCTCACGATCATTCCACCCAGTTTTCTAGTAACCATTTTAGTAAGTCTATCTGCGTTAACACCGGGGCGAAGTGGAGTAAATCATCCGTTTTTAGCCCTGAATGCATGGCGCGGTTAGTGGATTTTTTGGGTCATATCGTACTTTTTGTAGCCAATGGATTGAGCACCCCTCGCCCACACACTTAATCGTCGAAGAACCTCCCCCATAAAACAATCGCTGATTGTCGGCTCGTGGTTTTTTCATTATCCGTAAGCCTCTTTCATTACCCCCACTATGAAGATTGCATTTGTAGCCCCGCCTTCTCGTCCCTTGGGAGCGCAGCGCCAACGCGGTTTCGCCCTGCTCATCACCATCATTCTTGTCTCCTTTCTTGTCCTTATTCTCGTGGGATTTGCCGCCTTTACCCGAGTCGAGCTCCAAACGGCATTGAATTACCAGCAACTCGACCAGGCCCGCCAAAATGCCCTCATGGCACTGAATCTCGCCGTCGGCGAGATTCAGGAAAACCTTGGTCCTGACAAACGTACCTCCGCCAACGCCGAACTCGTCCGCGATACTTTTGACACCGCCACCAACCGCGCCACCCGCAACCCGTACTGGGTCGGCGCGTGGAATACCGAGGGCGGCTTCCGTGGCTGGCTCGTCAGTGGTAACGAAGGCATCACACAGCCCGCCAATCCCGCCACGGATATTGCCAGCGTTCCGGTGGGCCCTCTGAATGTGGTTTCGGCCGACAACACCAAATCCACCGGCTACGCCATCACGACCACCTCAGGCACCCCTGCCGCCGCCGTTCTTCTCGTCGGCCCCAACTCCGTCGGCACCACGGGCACTCCCGCCCAACGCTATGTCTTCGCTCCCGTGCGCGACCTCCAAGTCCCCGCCTCCTCCATCCCCGGAATGGGTACCGCCTCCTCCACAACCACCAGTGGCCGCTACGCCTGGTGGGTCGGCGACGAGGGTGTAAAAGCCAACCTTGCTGCACCCGTCGCCCCGCTGCCAGCAGCCACTACC
>CANIXX010000236.1 GCA_947471115.1 Opitutaceae bacterium
GAGGGCGTCATCAGCGTCGCATCCAATCTGTTCCCCAAGCAGGTCGTTCAACTGGTCAACGCCTGCCTGGATCAAGATCTCGCCAAGGCCACCAAGCTCCACCGCAAGCTTTACCCCGTATTCAAAACCTTGTTCATCGAACCGAATCCGGTACCGGTTAAATTCGCCCTCGCGCGTGCCGGCATCATCCACTCCGACCTCGTGCGCCCCCCGCTCACCGAGCTCACCAAGCCAAGCGAGCAGACACTCCTAGCTGTACTCAAAACCTTTGGTAAATAAGCACCATGCCTCTGCGTATCGCTCTCATCGGGGCAAAGGGCCGTATGGGCCAAGCCATTACCGCCGCAGCCCAAGAATCAGGTGCCACCATCGCCGCAGCCCTGGATTCCGGTGACGACTTGGCTTCCGGCATCGCTCAAGCCGATGTCATCATCGACTTCAGCTCGCACCACATCACCGCGGAGGTGATTCGTCTCGCCCAAGCGTCTGGCAAGCCGCTGGTCATCGGCACAACGGGCCATGCGGCGGATGCGAAAAAGCTGCTGCTCGCCCAGGCCGCCCAGATTCCCACGGTCTGGTCGGGCAACTATTCGGTCGGCGTGAATCTCCTCTTTGCACTAACCCGCCGCGCCGCCGCCGTACTCGGTTCAGACTACGATTGTGAAGTCGTGGAAATGCACCACCGCTTCAAAAAGGACGCGCCGAGCGGCACCGCTGCGCGCCTGCTCGAAATCATTTTGGAAGAGCGCAAGCTCACCGCCGAGGCCCTGCGCCACGGCCGCGAAGGCATCACTGGTGAACGCACCGCCACGGAAGTCGGCATCCATGCGTTGCGCGGTGGCGACGTGGTCGGCGACCACACCGTGATGTTTGCCGCTCTCGGTGAACGCATCGAACTGACACACAAGGCTTCCGATCGCGGAATTTTCGCCCGTGGATCGATCCGCGCCGCCCTTTGGCTCATCGACCGCCCCGCCGGAGTTTACGATATGCAGGACGTGCTTGGGCTGCGCTAGGCCTACACCCAGTTTCGGCCTCTTTTCTCATGATTACCTCCATCCACGGCCTGCTCACTGCGGCAACACCCTTGCACGCCATTATCGAGCTCAACGGGTTTGGGTACGAGGTGAACATCCCCGTTACCACGGCGGAAAAACTTCCCGTCACTGGCTCGACGGTGAAACTGCACACCCACGTCATTTACCGTGAAGATGCGCAAACGCTCTATGGTTTTGCGACCCCGGCAGAGCGCGATTTTTTCCGCCTGATGATCGAGCACGTGACCGGTGTAGGCCCCAAAATGGCACTGACCATCATGAGCAAACTTTCGCTACCCTCGTTGCAAAGCGCGATCGGTAGCGGCGACATCGCCACCCTCGCCAAATGCCCCGGAATCGGCAAAAAGACGGCCGAACGCCTGGTGATTGAATTGCGTACCAAGGTGGGCGTCACCGGCTCAGCCGAAACCGTACTTTCGGCCAGCGGAACCGGCAACGAGGAGCCAGCAGCAAAGGCCGACACCAAGATGCGTGACGCGGTGCTTGCGCTCGGTGCACTCGGCTACAAGACCGCCGACGCCGATGAAGCCATCCGGCGCGCAATGCTCGCTCTGGGGCCGAAGGCGACGACTGAACAGTTGATCAAGAAAGCGCTCAGCGCGTAAGGGGCATTCGTGTTCACGATCAGCTGAATTGGCCGAGGACGGCTAACCCTACAACGGGCTGTTTGTGTTGGCCATCCCTGGCCAAAATCCACGATACGCTAAATCCGAACGCGAATTAGAATAAGGCCCAAGCGAATGGATCAGTGACCGCTTTTGGTGTCATTTCGTGTTGTTTGTGGCCAATGGGTTGGGGCCGACGCTCACGCCAAACTGATTTCATCCCGCCCCGAAAGATACTCGGCTTTAGTTGCCACCCTGCGCTTGACTCCACCTGCCTGCATCCGGCAGGGTCACACACTCACCTAAAAAAACTATGGGCCAACAATCCAACAAACACATCAAGAAGAAGCGCCGCATTGCCTACCACAAACGCAAAAAGGAGGCCGCCGCTGCCGCCAAGAAGCCCGCCGCCAAGTCCAAGAAGTAAGTCGGCTTCGCTTCTGACAAAAATTTAAAACCGCAGTTTAACCACTGCGGTTTTTCTTTGCCCAAATGCCAACCTCCGCCACCACACCTGTGACTTCAACCGGTTGCCTATATCCCGCCTTTAAAGAATGGCAGGTGATCGTCGATGCACTGGCGGCTGGCGAACAATCCCTGCTGTTGCGCAAGGGCGGAATCGCGGAGGGGCGCGGCGGCTTTGACCCGGAACGCGCCGAACGCTTTTGGCTTTTCCCGACGCAGTTTCACGTCCAACGCGAAAAGACCAAGGCGGGACTGGCCCAGCGGCTGAATTCCGTGTCCGGCGAACCGCTCGATACGCAGGTTACGCTCACCGCGTACGCTGAGGTGTCACATCGCCAGTTTTTGTCAGATTGGTCGACCATCGCAGCGCTGGACCCGTTTCATGGCTGGACGGAAGCCACCGTTCGCGAAAAGTACGATTGGGGCCAGCCGTCAGGGCTTCATGCGTTGGTGGTGCGGGTTCACCGCTTAAATACCCCCATTACGCTGGAAAGGACGCCGGCAATGGCGGGGTGCAAGTCATGGATCGGTTTGGCCGAAGGATTTGAATTCCACTCCAGCGTCCCGGTCGTTCCAAAACGTGTACTCACGGAACTGCTGGCAGCACTGGGGCGTTGAAGTAACTAGAACACAAAAAAGGCCGACCCTTGGTAGGATCGGCCTTTAGGAGCAAATAATTAGCGATTATTGCGCAGGGCTGACGATCGTGATGTCGAGCTTGTTCTGCTTTATCGTAACAATGACCTTCTTGTCTTCTGAATCAGGCGATGCTTTGGCCTGGTTGATCGCTTCGTCACTGACCTTCTTTTGTGCTTCACCGACGTTCTTATCGATCTCTCCTGCACTGAATTTATTGGCAAACATTAGTTTAACCGTTTCCAAACGACCTTGTTCGGCTGGGTTCAGTTTGGCGATAATCGCAACAAACCGGATCAATACTATCGCTTCGACCTTCGTGAAATTAGCCGCGTTAACGGGTTTCGGGGTAACGACACCTTTGGCGTCCGTAAAGAGAACTTCGCCAGTTGCGGTGTTAACGGATAAAACGCCGCCTCTGTAGTTGGTGCTATAGGTTGTCCCACGGGCAGCAGCGACACCCTTGGGGGTGCGCACGCCGTAGTTGTTGATCTTACGCTTAGCTGGATCGAGCACCGAAACAGTGGAACCTTCCTTCAATTCGATTTCCGCAGTGCGAACGCCTTCGGCGCTCACGGTGTGCTTACCGATGACAACGCTGCTTGAGTCACCCACCCCCGTGGAAATACCAGCGAAGGATTCAACCAAGGCGCTACCATCGGGACCGGTGGTCACGATCGAACCTTCGGGAAGGCTGTCACCCAAAACAGCGGGTACGGCAGCGGTTGCCCCAGGGATCGTCACCATCACTTCACCGGAAAAAAACGAAATGAATGCTCCAGAGGGAGCCTTCGGTGCTGAAGCTTGCTGGGCGGACGCCACAAGGGCACCCACAGCAGCTGCGATAATGGTGAGCGTAAGACGTAAGGATTTCATGGTTTAATTAATAAAAATGCAGAAATAGAAGTTCCTAGTTACTTTCGTAAACGGAACAATCCACACACAAAATTATTTTTTTGGGCATTATGTCGAGCCCGTTTTCACCGATGAAATGCAAAACGTGGCACGGCTGCAGTCGACTAGTCCACTGCATGTCACGCATATACTAAGGCCATATTGAGGTTAGCCATTATTACTAGCTGACAATAATTCGCGGCCCACTTTTCACCCTAAGGTTTATCTCGTTTGGCTAACTCAGCTAGTTTAGTGCTGCCGATAAGCACTTTTTGTAATTCCGGCACTCAACTCAGGCTCTTTTTTCCGGTCGTTTAACAATTCGCCCCCAACCAGCGTTTTTACTTCCGCCGCCGACGTGGAGTGGGCAAGTTCACCGTTCCCCACGATGCTGCGCCTCCTGTTACCGCCCAATCTCGCAGCTGCCGCCCCCCGCGACGCCATAGCGGTTAAAATCGAAATCGTCGCTTCTGCCGCGCCCAACCGCGCGGAATTCCCCGCCCTGGCGATTCTAAAACGCCTGTGCGGTGGCGTCGCCACTCCGCCGCCCTTTGTTCAACTCACGCGCGCCCAGTTGCGCGAGCTCATCACCGCCCTGCGCGGGCAACCCGTTTTTAGCTTCGTTAGTGCCCCCACCGTTGCGCTCCTCTGGATTGGTCCGCGTTTGCGCGGCGTGAGTGAGCTTTTGGATGAGGTGCCTATCGCCAAACCCGAGCCCCCAACCCGGCCGGTCAGTGCTGTGCGCCCGTCCACACTGGCGGCATCGAAAAACGCGCCGGCCCCCATCACGTTATTAAAAGTCGACGGCAGTGAGCATTTTTTGGCCATCACCCTGCCCTCGCGCGAACAAAGCGGTTACGCCACCGCCCTTGATTTGGTCAAAACCCATGGGTTCGCCCTCGATGCCACGACTCGAACGTGGTGGCTGCGCGACCGCCATAAAACCCTCAATTTCCTCGCTACCCACCTCGTCGCACTGCGTGACACCTACCACGCGGAGTTCACCGAGAACTTCGAAGCCAACACGGCTAAATTAGCCGAGATCGACGTGCAGTGCGACATCACCGAAACCGCCGGTGATTTCACCCTCACCCTCGGCTTGAAGGCCGGAAAAATCAGCGACGACGCCCTGCGCACGGCCCTAGCCACCAATCGCGGTTATGTGGAGGAAGCCGGTAAAGTTTACCTGTTACCGCCGGAAAAAATCGCCCGCCTCACCACCGCCCAGCGCGCGCTCGCCGGCAGCGCCAACGCCCCGGCAGCCGCCCGCCGCACCTGGCGCGTCCCCGCCGCACGGGTCGCCGAGGTGCAGGGGTTAATCGACGAACTGGTCCCCCACTACCAGCCACCCGCCGGCTGGAAGGCCCGCAGCGAGGCCCTGCGCAACCTCTCCACCCTCACACCCGCGCCTCTGCCCGACGAACTCAATGCCCTGTTGCGTCCCTACCAACAAATCGGCGTGGCGTGGCTCTGGCACCTTCATCGCCACGGCCTCGGTGGCATTTTGGCCGACGAGATGGGCCTGGGCAAAACCCTGCAGGCTATCTCCCTTTTGGCGGCCCTGCGCGGTGCCAGCGCTTCGCCAACGACCACC
>CANIXX010000237.1 GCA_947471115.1 Opitutaceae bacterium
AGCGTGGCTGCTGACGCTTGCGGAGAAATTACGAATGGAAACCTACCGTCTACGTCCGGTCATGAGCGGCTATGTGTGAAACAATCAGGCCAGAAGGCACGTAGGAGACGGTGGTTATTAACTGAAATAGTTTACCACTCACCGGGTCTCGAAGGTTACGCGTCGAACCCCTTCATCGCCTTTAACTTAGGATTTCAGGCCCAACACGAATACGTATGACTGAGTAGCTCGCGTTCCAAACTTATCGACCGATGCCGTGGGCGCGGAAACCTAGGGTGCGCAGCGCGGCGAGATCGACTATGTTGCGGCCATCGAAGAGGAAGGCCGGTTTCTGCATATCATCAAAAACCTTCGTGTAGTTGAGGGTTTTGAACTCATCCCATTCGGTGACGATCGCGACGGCATGTGCCCCTTGGCACGCCTCGTAGGCGCTCTTGGCGACACGTAGGCGGGGGTTCGACTGCCCCTTACCGAGCACGTCAGCGATAACTTCGGCGGCGGGCACCTTCGGGTCGTAAACCACCACGTTGGCCTGCTCGGCGAGCAGGTCGCGCACCACGTTGATGGCGGCCGTTTCACGGGTGTCATTGGTGTCTTTTTTGAAGGCGAAGCCCAGCACCGCGATGCGTTTGTCGGCCACCGTATTGAACAAAGAGCGCACGATTTTGGCGGAGAATCGGCTCTTTTGATACTCGTTCATCGCCACCACGCCGTTCCAGTAGGCTGCAACTTCGGGCAGGCCCAGAGTTTCGCAGATATAGACCAGGTTCAAAATGTCCTTCTGGAAGCAGGATCCGCCGAAGCCGACCGAGGCTTTGAGGAACTTGGGACCGATGCGCGAATCCTTGCCGATGGCGTTGGCCACCTCGTCGACGTCGGCGCCGGTCGCCTCACACAACGCGGAAATGGAATTGATCGAGGAGATGCGCTGGGCGAGGAACGCGTTGGCCACCAGTTTGGAGAGCTCGGAGGACCACAGGTTGGTCGTGAGAATGCGCTCGGTGGGCACCCAGCGGGCGTAAACGCTCACGAGCTTCGCCACGGCGGCATCGCCGGCCGGCGTGCGTTCGCCACCGATGAGAACGCGGTCGGGATTGAACAAATCGGGAACCGCCGTGCCCTCGGCCAAAAACTCGGGATTGGACAACACCTGGAAAGCCACGCCGCTGGTGTTGGCGGCTAGGATCTGCTGGATCGTCTCGGCGGTTTTCACCGGGATAGTGGACTTTTCCACGATGATTTTCGGCGTGGTCGATACCTCGGCGATAGTGCGGGCAACCGACTCAATGTAACGCAGGTCCGCAGCCCGGCCGGCGCCGACGCCGTAGGTCTTTGTCGGGGTGTTGACGGAGACAAAAATGATATCGGCGGAGGCGATGGCACCCTTAACGTCAGTAGAGAAAAACAGGTTCCGCCCGCGCGCCTCTTTAACGACGGCGTCGAGGCCGGGCTCGTAGATGGGCAGGGTGTCGGAGTTCCAAGCCGCTATGCGAGTGGTGTTCATATCCACGACAGTCACCTGGATATCCGGCGCCTTAAGGGCGATCACCGCCATGGTTGGACCACCCACGTAACCAGCACCGATGCAGCAGATTTTCATAAATTAAAAGCCGACACGGTGGCGGGCGCTGACGCCGAATCCAAGGCGCAATTTGGGACAGCGAAAAACAAACTGCGGAGGGTTACACCGAGCTGTACAGGACCCAGCCTTTAAGCTGGTTAACTAAGCGGGCGCGAGAGGCTGGCAATCAGAGTTTGGCCTTGAGCGCGCGGGCTGCGTCCAGCGCGGCGTCGGCGGTGGCGGCCGTAACTGTAAAGTGGCCCATCTTGCGGCCGAGACGTGGCTCTTTTTTACCGTAGAGGTGAAGTTTGGCGCGCGGGTCGGCCAGAATCGCCTCCCAGTTGGCGTCGCCGGCGAGGTAACCGTTGTCCCATTTCCAGGCGTCGCCGAGGATGTTGACCATCACCACGGGGGAAACGACCGAAACATCACCCAACGGCAGGCCGCAGACGGCGCGCACGTGTTGCTCGAATTGCGAGGTCACGCAGGCATCGAGAGTCCAATGGCCGGAGTTGTGCGGGCGCGGCGCGAGTTCGTTGACCAAAAGCTCGCCGCGGTCGGTCAGGAACAGCTCGATCGCCAACAAGCCGACGACGTCGAGTTTTTCGACGATGGCGAGGGCGAGTTTCTCGGCGTCGGCCAGCACCGCAGCGTTAACCCGGGCGGGCACGATGGAGAAGTCGAGGATGTGTCGGGTGTGGATATTTTCGGCGACCGGGAACGCCTTCACTTCGCCGATACTGGAGCGGGCCACGATGACCGATAACTCGCACTTGAAGTCGATGAATTTCTCGATGACGCAGCGTTGTTTGCTGAAGGCTTCCAGTGCCTTGGCCAACGAGGCCTCGTCGGCGACCTTGATCTGGCCCTTGCCGTCGTAGCCGAAGTCGGCGGTTTTCACCACGCACGGCAGGCCCATGCGGCGAATGGCGGCGGCGAGGTCATCGCCAGCCTCAACCTCGGCGAATGGCACGTGAGGGAATGCGTTTTTACGCAGCCAGTTTTTCTCGCGCATGCGGTTTTGGCAGGTCTCCAAGACACTCCAATGCGGGCGCAATTGGGCGTGGTGGCCGATCTCACCCAAGGGCTCAGTGGGGATGTTTTCGAATTCGTAGGTCAAAACGTCGACCGTGTGGGCAAAGGCCTTCAGTGAGACCAGGTCGGTGTAGGGGCGGTTGACCTCCATAGCGGACACCTCGCCGGCTGGACCGTTGGCCTCGGGCTCATAGATGTGCACCCGAAAGCCGAGTCGCTCGGCCGCGTGGGCGAACATGCGGCCAAGTTGGCCACCACCGAGGACACCGATCGTTTTACCGGGATGAATAATCATGGGGAAAGGAGCTGAAAGCGGGGAGCAAAGAGCTAGTAGGCTGTAGCATTTAAAAAGTCGGATAGAGGTGCTGAGGTAGTGCGGTGCTTTAGCCCGCAGGTTTGAACGAATTTCCTTAGCAATCGCCGATGCGGGCTGAAGCACCGCGCTACTTTTTATCCGACACTCTAAATGTTACAGCCTACTAGAAGCTTGGAGCTAGAATTTAAGGAAGTTTAGCGTCGAGGACTTTGGAGGTCTGCTCGGCACGGAAGGCGTCGAGGGCTTTTTTAACCGTCTTGTTGCCGCCGGTGGCGAGGATTGCCGCGGCGAAGAGGGCCGCGTTGATCGCCCCAGCCTTACCGATGGCGAAGGTCGCCACGGGAATGCCGCCTGGCATTTGCACGATCGAATACAGCGAGTCCACGCCCTTGAGCGTGTGCGACTCCACCGGAACCCCGAGCACGGGCAACGGGGTGAGCGCGGCGGTCATGCCTGGCAGGTGAGCGGCGCCGCCGGCACCGGCGATGATCACCTTAAGACCGCGTTTTTCCGCGGTTTTGGCGTAGTCATACATTTTTTCCGGAGTGCGGTGTGCGCTCACAACCAGATGCTCGGCGGCGATGCCCAGAGCTTTCAGCGTCTGTGCAGCGTGCTCCATCGTGCTCCAATCGGAGGTGCTTCCCATAATGATGCCGACAAGTGGCTTGGCCATAGGAGCAAATCGATAAACCAACCCGAGGGCCGACCGCAAACTGGTTTTCACGCGGATAGCTTGAATCCCGCACCGAGTACGACTTTCTTAGCACCCAATCGTATGAAGACCACCCGCTTTCCACTCCTCCGTTCCACTCTGCTCACCACCGCTATCGTGTTAGCCCTCACCGGCTGCAGCACCGTCAACCTCGACTCCTCCGGGGAAACCACGGCGGTTTATCAACTTAACGAATTCCGCATGGTGGTGAACTCGACTGCGCCAGCCACTTATGCCGCCACCCAAAAGGCGTTTCGCGAGCTCGGCCTGTTCGAGATCAAAAGCAGCAAACTGGAAACTTTTGCCGGCGAACTGTTTGCTAGAACAACGAAGGACGAGAAAGTTTACGTGAGCATCGCCGAAATCAATAGCCGCCAGACAATCCTCAAAATTCGCTGGGGAACCGGCGGCGACAAAAAGAACTCCCTCGATCTCTATAAGCTGATCGAGCGCCACCTGCGCTGAGGCGTGGTGCGCGGGGCGTGGCGCCGCTGTCTGGCCCCTCTTTTTATGGAAACCTATCTTATTTGGACGCTCACGGCCCTGTTCACGCTGATAGGACTAGCCGGGGTGGTGATTCCGCTGTTGCCGGGGACCACGCTAATCCTGCTGGCGATGGTCGTGCACAAACTGCTTTTACCCGGTGATATTTCGTGGGCGGTGCTCGGCTGGATCGCCGGTTTTTGGCTGCTTTCGGTGCTCGTCGATTTCGTGGGCGTGGTGCTGGGAACGCGCGCCTTCGGGGGCGGCAAGTGGGGCATGCTCGGCGCGGGTGGCGGCGCGGTGATCGGCATGTTTTTTTCCCTGCCGATGCTGCTGCTGGGTACCGTGCTCGGTGCGGTCGTGGCTGAAAAACTCATCGCGCAAAAAACCAACCGTGCGTCGTTGCTGGCGGGTGTCGGTGCGGCGGTGGGTTTTCTGTTATCGACGATCGGCCGGCTGCTCTGCGCGCTGGCGATGATCGTGCTGTTTGTGGTGGCCGTCGCCAACGCGGCATAAAACCGGCGCAACGTCGGACACTAAGCCACAAGGCGATCGCCGCTTGCGCATAAAAAAGCCCCGACCAACGTCGGGGCTTTTGAGTGACAAACACGGGCTGAATTAACCAAAAAAAACAGCCTGGGGGCGAATTTACTTCTTAAGAGCGCGGGCGATGCGGGTGAGGGCTTTTTCGACGTTTTCGCGGCTGTTAAAGGCGCTGATGCGCACGTGGCCTTCGCCGCACTTGCCGAAGCCGGCACCGGGGGTGCAGACGACTTGGGCTTCGTTGAGCAGTTTATCGAAAAAGGCCCAGGAATCGGTGCCGGTGTTGATCCAGATGTAGGGCGCGTTGTCGCCGCCGATGCAGCTGAACCCGAGGTCGGTCATCGCCTTGCGGATGAGCGCGGCGTTGGCCAGATAGAAGTCGGTCATCGCCTTCACCTCGGCCTGACCCTCGGGGGTGAAGATCGCGGCGGCGGCCTTCTGCACGGGATACGAGACGCCGTTGAACTTGGTGGTGTGGCGGCGGTTCCAGAGCGCGTAGACCGCGTGGGCGTTACCCGCCAGATCGTAGGCCATGAGCTTC
>CANIXX010000238.1 GCA_947471115.1 Opitutaceae bacterium
GGATTGTATCTGTGCAATCTGTGTAATCTGTGGTTGGTTTGAACTTCGGAATTCAGGTTCAGCTCACCTTGAAAAAAATAGCCTAAATTGCCCTCAGCACGTGTTGACTGAGGGCCTTCAGCAGCCCGCAGCTGAGGGTTATTTGGGATGTTGTTATTTTATAAGTCGTGCTTAGTGAGTCTTTAGCCTCTCGATACAGGCGCCTCAAATCGCCATAACTTTGCACGCCAAGAAATCCGATCGTCTCTTTAAAATGCTTGCCCATTATCCTGAAACTCTTCGGCGCCTGTGTGGATGCCTGGCGATTATACTCGGCAGCGCCCTTCTTCACTCGTTGCACGCGCAACCCAATGTAGACTCGCCGGTGCCTACTGGCGTTCGACTCCAGCGTGACATTGCGTACGTCGAAAACGGCCATGCACGCCAAAAACTGGATCTATATCTGCCAAGCGAGCCCACATCGGGCGGGCCACGCCCATTAATTATTTGGGTGCACGGTGGAGGCTGGAAAATGGGTGATAAATACCCCTGCTTGGCCGCTCGACTGGTGCTCGATGGTTATGCTGTAGCCAGTGTTAATTACCGGCTTAGTCAGGACGCGCCCTTTCCCGCCCAAATCGAAGACTGCAAAGCTGCCGTGCGTTGGCTGCGAGCGCACGCGGCGGAGAACGCGATTGATCCTCAACGTTTCGCGGCTTGGGGCAGTTCTGCGGGAGGGCATCTTGTCGCCTTGTTGGGCACCACGGGGAAAACCAAAACGTTCGATGTGGGAAACTTCCTCGCCGTCTCCAGTTCCGTGCAAGTGGTGGTCAATTTCTTCGGCCCGAGCGATCTGCTTTCAATGGGAAAAATGGGCCGGGCTACGGGGGGGATGGATCATGATTCCGCCGCATCGCCCGAATCCCAATTACTCGGTGGGCCCGTGCAGGAGAGGGCCGCCTTGGCCCGCCAAGCGAGCCCGACAACCCACGTGCAAGCGGGTGCACCGCCGTTCCTGATTGTGCATGGGGACGCCGACCCCGTGGTGGCACTGGGCCAAAGCAAATTATTGGACGAAAAACTCCGCGCCGCTGGTAACAGCAGCGTGCTTTACGTGGTAAAAGGCGGCGGTCATGGCCTGCGCTTTGGCCCCGACGTGACCAAAACCGTTAACGACTTTCTGCGCACGCATCTCCACCCCGCGACGAAATAAACGCCTACGATCAGGCTGTAGCCGGCGAGCTGAGGTAGCACCGCACTACTTTCGATCCGACACTTTAGTTAGTCCGATCATCATTGTTTGGCCCCTTTGTTTGGTCCGCTGGTTGATGGGAACTGGCTCGGCGGGCTTGAGTTTCGGTCGTTCGCTTGCACGGTGTGCTTCGATGAAAAGCGCCTACGAACTCGCCATGGAACGCCTCGCTCAATCCGACCCAACCAGCGGCATCAAACTTACCCCGGCCAAAAAAGCCCAGCTCGCCGAAATCGACTTGGTCTACAAAGGCAAAATCGCCGAACGGGAAATCTTCCTCAAGCGTCGGCTTAACGAGGCGCTTGCTGCAGGTTCACTCGATGAGTCTGAAAAAATCCGCACCGAAATGGCCCACGAACGCGCCCGACTTGAGGAGGACCGCGAGGACGAAAAAGAAAGCGTCCGCCGCGGAAAGTGAGCTCTCAGCTTTTAGCTCCTAGCTCTCCCCCTTATTCCACCGTAATCGTCTGACCCTTCGACCAATCAACGCTGTACTTCTTATAAGTGTCCTGTGAGGGCGGCGGGTTCGGGCCGCCCGCAGCCGGCGTCACCATCGCCTGCCCATCGGGTGTACCCGGGCCATTTCGCTTAAAGAGGAACCGGTTAATCGACTCGAAAGTCGTGCGCTTTTCCATCTTCGGCTGACGCTGGTCCACCGCCGTTTTGGCGTCGATCATCCGGCTCTGATACTTGCCGACCATCTCGTACTTTTTAACGTCATCGCCGGTCGGCTGACGGCCGAACTTTTCGCCGTTGTAGCGGTTTTTATCCCAGGTCTTCAACTCCGGTTTCGGCACGTCCTTGCGCTCGATGACGTTTTTTTCGCGCGTCTCCTTTATATCGATGGGCGCACGCTTTTCGCCGACCACCGCGTCCTTGCGCTCGATTTTATCGGGCGCATTAAACCGCTGATCTTGCAGGAGGTCATTGCGCTCGATCGGGCGCTTATTCGCTTCTTGGTTGGGAGCGAGGCGGGTGTCGGTCTGCTCGGGCGTGGGCGCAAGCTGGTCGTTCTTCTTGGACGGATCTAACTGCGCCGGGTCGGCCGCGCGCACGCCGACGACGCCGAGCGATCCCAAAACCACGACGAGGAGCAGGCGTTGGGTTAACCGACTGAACTTTTTGTTATGATTTAACATAAATGCTCACTAGGGGTTCTGCGACAGTTTCGGTGGATAGATAAATCCTAAGCCAAGACGCCGCGTTTTTGGGTCATTTTGTGTTTTTTGTGGCCAACGGATGGTGGGCGACCCGGGATTATTCCGGTTCGGCGGTGCCTTCGACCACCCACTGGCGGGCTTCTGGCACTTGGTTAAAGAATTCGCGCAGCGCTGCGCTCAGGTGTTCGGCGTAGCGGTAATGCGCCCCCATGCCGGTGCGCAACTCGGCTTCGTAGATGAACTTGTCGCCATGAGTCGAGTGCTCGAAGGGCGTCTGCGCGCCCAGCAGTAACGTGTACACATAAGCTGCCGAGCCGCGTTCCATGAGCTCGCGGGTGAGCGCAGCCTGCTCGTCGAGCAACGCCTGGTGCGCGGCGTGGGTGATCTCGGCAGGCAGATAAAAGCCGGCCTGAATGAGCGGCGTGTAACGGTGGCCGGTGCGGTGGCGGTTGAGGTCGCGCAGCTCGGCGATCGCCATGTTGTTCCAGGCAAACCCCACGCGCATGCGGCGGGTTGCCGTGCCTTGGTAACCGTAGCGATTGGTGCGGTGCCGCAGGGCTTCGCCGGCGGGTTGCTCCTCGCACAGGAAGGGCGGGGCGCTGCGGTCCACGTTGACCCAGACTTCGTCGGCCAGCGGCGCGGTCGAGAGGCGGGCCAACCCCATGCGCAGCGAACTCGCCAACTCCTGTTGGGCCTGCTCCTGGTAGGACGCTTCGGCCACGCTGTGGCGAGTCAGGCGCGGGGAGAGTTTAACCAGTTCGCCGCGGATGAGCGCAGCGGCGGCGCGGGCCTCGGGGTGAGGCAGCGAATCGAGGTGTTTAACCGTCGTCGCCCACATGCGCGAGGTCTGGACGAGGCCGACATTGGTGCGGGTGGCCAACGGGATAAAATAGCGGGCGCGGTCGAGCGCGTAGTTTTTACGGATGCGGGTAACCACCGCCGGTTTGGCATCGGCGGGAACACGCACGCGGTGCGGTTCGGCCACGCCGAGGGCGTCGAGGCGGGCGTACTCGGCGTTATAGGCTGCAAAGGATTTTGCCATGAGCGCCTGCCAGCGCTCCGCGAGGTCCTCGGGGATACCGAGCTCGGCGGGCGTGGGCAGGTTGGCCGCGTCCATGGTGATATAGCGGGTGGACGACTCTTGGCCGTCGGCCATTTGGGCGATTTCAAAAATCTTGTAAGCCAGCCACATCGAGACGTCGTCGAGGGCGATGGCGATGCCGCCGGTGAGCCCGCCGATGGAGGCGTGGCCGTAGTCGACGAATTTCAAAATACGGTCGATGGAGGCGTCGGGGTTGGCCAGATCGACCTTGGCCATGATGGCGGCGATGCCCTCATTGCTGCGCGAGTAGCGGGCCAGCACGGAGGCGAGCAACTCAGGCGTGACCCGGGGCAGGTCGGCAGCGGTGGGCGGAGGAACGAGGGCTAGGCCAGTGATGCGCATCGGAAAAAGAGAGGTCGGCATTTGCAAACGGATCGGCGGGGAGGGCAAGCCGCGAAGGCGGAACGGGCCCATCAGGAGGGTAACATTCGCAGAGTCGGTTCGAAAGTAGTGCGGTGCTTTAGCCCGCATTCGTAATTGCTGGAGCGAATCCGCTGCCAACCTGCGGGCTTAAACCACCGCACTACCGCAGAGATCTATCCCACACCTCAAATGCTACTGCCCAATTGGCATAAACCCAGCCACTTGGCGGTTGAGCCCGGCGTAAGTTTGCAGCCTAGTCTCCGCCGATGAAAACCAAGCTCCCGCTAAAACTGGAACGTGAACTGGTCGCGGCGGCCATCGCCTTCCGCGAGGTGCAGCCGTGGCTCGACGTTCAGAACGCGCATTACCTGTTAATCGCCGAGTCAGGCGGTAGTAACGACGGCGGGCGCCGCGTGATGTCGATTTTGGGCAACGGCGGCCAGCAATTCGGCCTGCAAACGTACTCGGCCGCCTCAGGCCCGCAGATGCTCGTCCTCGTCGAGGAGATGTCGCGTATGCCCGACATGGAACCCACCGTGATGCTGGAGCTGATGGAGGGCGAAATCCTCGAATTGGTGAGCAAAAAGGAAACCGAAACCGCCGATCGCGCCCGCTGCGAACGCGTCGGTTATCAACCGGTTGCGCGGGTCAAACAGGCCTGGCCCGTGTTCCGCCAATTCCGTCCTTTTCACTTCCCGTGGGAAATCGACGAGGCGGCGGCCGAGAGGCTGATCGTCGACCTCAAGCGCGCCCTGCGTTGGGCAACGCTGGTGCCGTCGCTCGACTGGGATGATCTGCATAAACCGGTGGCGCAGCGCCGCCTGCCCGTAGTGGAAGCAACGACTCCGGTGGATCGCCCCTGGACCGCCAAAGACATCAAATGGGAAAAACTACAGCTGCCACCCGCCCCGCAGACGGCGCCGTTAGCGGTGGACGCGGCGATACTGGCGGCGTGGAAAGCGTTACCCGTTAAAACCGGCCTGAGTGTATGGCTCGACGAACGCGCACAACCGATGCCCATCGGTGACCCGAAGAAAGAGGCCCCGTATTTCCCTCGGCTGGGCGTGTGTTTTGATCTGGCGAGCGGGCGCGCCCATCCGCCCACGATCGGGCCGGCGGCGCAACCTCATGGCATTTTTGCGCAAGAGGTTCTGGCGCAGCTGATCACGAAGGGGAAAGTCCGTCCTCAACGCGTGTGCGTCGGCTCGGAGTCGCTGCAAACCGCGCTCGCGCCGTGGGTTGAAGGCGCTGGCATAACCCTAGTGGTTACCGAGCCGCCGGAATTCACCGAGGAATTTTGGGGCATGCTTGCGAACTTAGGCTAAGGCGA
>CANIXX010000239.1 GCA_947471115.1 Opitutaceae bacterium
AACGTTTACAGTATCCCGTTGGTCACCTTGGTGGACATCCCCGGCTTCATGCCCGGTTTGGCTCAGGAGCGCGGCGGTATCATTCGTCACGGTGCCAAGATGCTGTTCGCTTACGCCTCCGCCACCGTGCCAAAGATCACGGTGATCATGCGCAAAGCCTACGGCGGTGCCTACCTCGCGATGTGCAGTAGCGACATGCGCGCTGATGCCGTCTATGCGTGGCCCACGGCCGAAATCGCCGTCATGGGCGCCGATGGTGCCGTCAAGGTGCTGTTTAAGCGTGAGATCGCCGCCGCCGCCGATCCGAAGGCCAAGGAGGCCGAACTCGCCGCCGAGTACCGCGCCAAGTTCTCCTCGCCCTTCGCCGCCGCGCGCAAAGGCATGATCACCGACGTGATCGAGCCCGCCCAGACCCGTGCCGTAGTCGGCATGGCCCTGCGCAACACCTTGTCGAAGCGTGAGACCCGTCCGCCTAAGAAGCACGGTAACATCCCGCTCTAATCCGTCCTACGCACGACCTTTAACCTTACGATTTAATTTATGAAAAAGCTCCGCGTAACCGTGGATGGAAAAACCTTCGAAGTCTCTGTTGAGATGCTTGATGCACCTGTTGCCGCCGTGCCCGTTTATTCGGCGCCGGTAGTCACCTCGGCCTCCGTGTCAGCCCCGGTGGCCGCCGCGCGTCCTGTTGCTGCCAAACCGGCTGCTGGTGGTGCCGGTTCGGTGCCGAGCCCGCTCTCGGGCAAGGTGGTTTCGGTCGACGTCCAAGTCGGCCAGACCGTAACCGAGGGCGCCCAATTGTTGACCCTGGAAGCTATGAAGATGAACACCTTTGTGTATGCGCCCAAGGCCGGCAAAGTGTCCGCCATTTTGGTGAATGCTGGCGATGGGGTCGAGGAAGGCGCCGCATTGGTTACCTTGGAATGAGTCGGCTGATTCATTCCTTTGTGTGAAGCCTTAACCTACCACTCATCATGTACTCCCTCCTCCTCGCCGAAGTCGCCGAACAGAAGACGATTTCGGCCACCCTACGATTCGGTGATTCGGTCGTCTTCCAGTTAGACGGACTGGCATTTGTGTTCATCGCCCTGGGCCTTACCTGGGCGGCGATCGCGGTGTTAGGGGTTTATTTCAAGCGGGTGGCAATCGCAGCTGCGGCCTCGTCCGCAGCCACGGCAGCCGTTGCAAAGGTGCAGCCTGCGGCACCGGTCGTCCCGGTGGCCGCTCCTGCGCCAGCGGTTCCCGCCGCGATAGTACCCGTAGTCCCCGAACCAGAGCCCATCACCGACCTGCCGCCCGAGCTCGTCGCTGTGATAGCCGCAGCCGTGCAGTTAACCCTGCGTGACGCCTATCGCATCCACGCCATCGTACCGGTGGCCGGCCACGATTGGGCCCACGAAGGTCGGCGGCAGATCTTTGCCTCCCACCAAATCCGCTAAAGCCAAAGCCGGCCTCGCAATTGAGGCCGGCTTTTTTTTGGCTCCATAAATGCAGCCGAAGCCCTCCACCTGTCCGGTTTGGTCGATCACTCACCACGCAGCGGTGGGGTCAACCCAGTTACTGGCGCGGGATTTATCCGCTTGGTCAGCGGTCTGGGCCGAGGAACAAACCGCCGGCCGCGGCCAAGCCGAGCGCACCTTTGTTTCCGACCCAGGCGGGCTGTATTTAACCGCCGTGCTGCCCTATGACGGCGATGCCCTTGCGTCACGGGGTTTTGCCCTCGCGGTGGGCTGGGCGCTGTGTGTGACGCTGCGTCGGGTCGGCGTGGCCGACGTGCGTTTGCGTTGGCCCAACGACCTGATGGTGGGCTGGGCCAAAGTGGGCGGAATTTTGGTGGAGCAGGGCGGTCCGCGCACGCTGTTGGTCGGCGTGGGGCTCAATGTCACCAATCGACCTTGGGTGAGTGATCCCGCGTTGCAGGGCGTGGCGGGGCGCTTGGCGGATTATATGGGCGCGGGGGCCGTGCCTGAACCGGCGGAACTCGTCGCTGCTTTGTTAAGGGCGATTCGGCTGGCGCAGCGCATGTTTGCGCGGCGGCGCTTGGCGGGCTTGGCCCCGGTGTTAGATCGCTGTTGGGGTGAAGCGCGGCAGGTGGTTTTGGAGCCGGCGGGCGGGGTGGCGTTGGCGGTCAACGGTGGTTTTTTCCGTGGAATCGATACGCAGGGCGCGGTGCGGTTGTGCAGTGAGCATGGGGAGGAAGCGCGGGTTCCGGCGCACCACATCCATCGCCTGCGCGAAGTGCGGGTGTGAGCAGAGCCGACTACCTCTCTGCTGAGCGTGGGTTGGATGACTGTTTGGCTGCGATTTCCCTCCGTCCGCGCACAGGCTTTGACAGCAACGGGTGGGTTCCTTCTTGCTGCTCATTTTCGTGTTTCGGTCCGAGCCCTCTTTTTTCAACCACCATGTCCAACGTTCGCGTTCGTTTTGCTCCTAGTCCTACCGGTTTTTTCCACATCGGCAGCGCCCGCACCGCGCTATTTAACTGGCTCTACGCCCGCCACACCGGGGGCACGTTTATCCTCCGCATCGAGGACACTGATCAGGCGCGCAACAGTGAGGAGTTCCTCAATGTCATCTACGACAGCCTGACTTGGCTGGGCATGACTTGGGACGAGGGCCCCAAGGTGGGCGGCGCTTTTGGTCCCTATCGGCAGAGCGAGCGCGGTGATATTTATAAGGAATATCTGGCCAAACTCACCGCCGCCGGCCGCACCTACGAAAAAGACGGCGCCATCTGGTTCAAACTGCTCGGTGAGCGCTCCGAGGTGTTTGACGACCACCGCAAGAAAATCGTGACCAAGGTCGCTACCGCGCCCACTGTGATCGACGACCAGATCCGTGGTCACGTCGAGCGCGTCGAGGACGAGGATTTCGTGATCTTCCGCTCCGACGGCAATCCGGTGTTCCATTTTGTCAATGTGGTCGACGACATCGCCATGCAGATCACCCACGTGATCCGCGGCGAGGACCACCTTTCCAACACCAGTAAACACGTCGAGTTGTTCAAGGCCTTCGGCGCACCGGTTCCGGCCTTCGCCCACATTCCGCTGATTCTGAAGCAAAATGGGCCCGGCAAGATGTCGAAACGCGACCAGGGCGCGCTGATCGAAGAGTATCAAAAACGCGGCTATCTACCCGAGGCGTTGGTCAACTTCCTCTCGCTGCTAGGCTGGTCGCCCAAGGACGACCGCGAAAAGATGCTCATCGCCGACATCGTCGCGCTGTTTGATTTCCCTGGGATCAACCAGAGCAACGCGCGCTTCGACGACAAGAAACTCGCGCACATGAACATGGCTTACTTGCTGGAATTGCCCGCCGACGACTTCGTGGTCCGGGCGCTGGAGTATTTCGAAAAGCAGGCATCCCCGGTGACAGCGGTGGCGCTGGCGGCCGAGCCCACGTACCTGCGCGAGGTTCTGTTGCTCAGCCAGCCGAAGATTAAATCCCTGGAGGAGTTGCCCGCTTACACGGCGTATTTTTTTACCGAGGATTTTGTGGTCGACGCCAAGGTGCGCGACAAAGTCATGGGCAAGGGCGAGCCCAAGCTGCGCCTAGCCGAGTTAACCGAGCTGCTAACGACGGCGGATTTCTCCAGCGACACGGCGATCGAGGAAGCGATCAAAGCGCTGGCGGCGGCAAAGGGACTGGGTTTTGGTGACTACCAGTCGGTGGCGCGGCTGGCTGTGAGCGGGACGAACGTCGGCCCGAGCCTGACCGGCCTATTCCGCGTGCTCGGCCGCGAGCGCGTGCTGGCGCGTTTCTCCCGGTTGGCGGCGGCGTAAAAAAGAAGCGTTAAAGCCAAGTCTTGGTCAGCAAACCCTCCAACCCCAACAACGGAGGGTGGCCGCAAAGAGGCGCAAACGGTGCAAAAAACGGAGCGGTTTCAGAGTGGCTTCAGCAGGGTTTGTTTTTTGCGACTTCTGTGCTTTTTTGCGGCTAAATCATCAGGCCGTATTTTTCGCGGCGAAGGCGTAATCGTTGGCCATTTTTTGTGTCATCTCGTGTTTTTTGTGGCCAATGGCTTGGGTGTTACCCGCTAAGAAAGTCGAGGAACCCAGCGGCTAACCCACGGGCGGAGGATGGCCGCAAAGAAGCGCAAACGACGTAAAAAACGGAGCGGTTTCAGAGTGGTTTCAGCCAGGTTTGGTTTTTGCGACACCTGCGCTTTTTTGCGGCTAAATCATAGGGGCCGTATTTTTCGCGGCGAAGGCGTCAGCGTTGGCCATTTTTTTGTGTCATCTCGTGTTTTTTGTGGCCAATGGCTTGGGTGTTACCCGCTAAGAACCTCGAGGAACCCCGCGGCTACCCCATAGGAGGAGGGTGGCCGCAAAGAGGCTCAAACGGCGCAGGTTCAGAGCGGTTTGATCTGGGTTTTGGTTTTTGCGACTTCTGCGCTTTTTTGCGGCTAAACTGCCTTGGTTTTCCCGAGTAGTTACGAAGTCGAATCACCCGCCATCACTTGGGGGATGGCTGTGGCGAGCTTGTCGGCCCATTTGGCCAAAACTTTAGGGAGAAGACGCGTTTGTCACCGAAACGTCACGGCTTCGACACACACACGCCACGAAAGCGTAACACACGTGGTGTTTAATGCACCCCGTCTCCCGTTTGTTTGGGGGATTCATCAATCCGGCTTACGCCATCTTCAGAAAAAATCCACATGAAACACATCAAGTCCTGCGCTGCCGCTGTGCTCGCGCTCATCGCGGCCGATGCCGCTTTTGCCCAAACCACCATCCGCGTCACCGGTTCCACCGCGTTCCGCTCCGCCACGATCACCTCGATCAAGAATGTCGTAACTGTCTCGGACTCGGCTTTCACCGGTTCCACTGAGACCAGCGCCCAATACGGCACCTACATCGGCACCTTCTCCGGCCAGCCCGTCGTGATCCAATGCTCCTGGACCGGTTCGGTCGAGGGCGTTCGTGACGTCTCCGAGAGCCTGAACCAGAACTTCATCAAGGCCTCTTTCGTCACCGCGACTGCCGCTGTCAGCGGTACCTCCGCCACGACCACGAACACGGCGATCTACGAGCAAGCCATCCCCGAGATCTCCATGGCGGACAACACCCAGAGCGCGACCATCTACACCGCCAACACCCTGACCGAGTTCCCCGTCGGCGTGATTCCCTTCGTTTGGGTCAAGGGCCGCGTGGGCGCCTCCCACCCTGCC
>CANIXX010000240.1 GCA_947471115.1 Opitutaceae bacterium
GACGACGATGCGCTGGGCAAAAATACTGGCAATCGTGGGTGAGCCGGCCATGGCGGATAACTCAGGAGTAAACCAGCAGGCGTTGGCTGATCGGCGCCATCAGGTTGTGACTGCGTATTTTGGCAATCATGCCGACGTTGAGCGGCTGGCCTTCGCTGACCAGCAGCAGGCCGTGCGGGCTGTAAATGCCGCTGGCCAACACCATGCCTGCCTTGAGGTCTTCGAGCATCACTTCGCGCACACTGCGCGGCAGCGGTTGCAGGCGCGTAGTGGTGCGGAACAGCCGGATCGCCTCCGGATCGAGTTCTTTGCCCGACTTCGCGGCAATCGCCTCCAGTGCTTGTTCGGTGGGCAGGCTCGATTCGACGAAGGCGACGGCAACCGCCAAGCAGCGCGCCGTCCACGGGATGGATTGCTGGGCCAGCCCATCGGGGAAACCACTGCCGTCAAAGTGCTCATGGTGCGCGCGGATGGTTTCGCCGACCAAGGGGCGACCATCGATGTGGGAGGCCAGGGTTTGGCTGTAAACGGGGTGGTTGTGGATGCCCGCCAGATCTCGCTCGCTGAGCTTTTCGGGCTCGCGGCGGAACAGCCGGTAAACCTCGCGGGAAACGCCAATCAGGCCGAGATCGCACAGCCAAGCGCTGGTTTTGAGGGCTTCACGCTGTTCGGGCGAAAAGTGCTCGGATACCGCCATTTGGTTGGCGATGGCGGCGACGGCTTGGGTCTGGCCGGCGAGCATCGGGTCGTAGGTGGCCAGGATGCGGCTGCACAGTTCCAGCGACAAATCGTAACGGCGCCCCAGCTCCAAGTTGGCTTTGTCCAGCGAGCGGCGCTGCTGTTCGAGGGCGGCCACTTGGGTGGCGAGGGCGGCGTTGGCCTGCGATAGCTTGGTGTTGAGCTCAGAGGATTCGGCCAGCAGGCGCTGGTTTTGGGTCAGCAATTCGTAGCGGTTGGAGGCATTGCGCACCGTGACAATGAGCTCCTCACGCAGCCACGGTTTGGCCAGAAAGCGGTAAATTTCTCCCCGGTTAATCGCTTCCACCAAAGTGGGGAGCGAAAGCACGGCGGTGATCAGAATGCGGGTGGCCTGCGGCTGGATGCGTTGGCATTCGACGAGAAAATCCATGCCCGACATCGCTGGCATGAGGTGGTCGGAAATGATGACGCCAAAGGCGCGCTCCTGCAGGAGTTCGATTGCACGGCGCGGATCGGTGGTGGTGAACACAAGGAATTGCTGGCGTTCGAGCACTTCCTTGAGGCCTGCGAGGATGCGGGGCTCGTCGTCGACGACGAGCAGAGTGAGGGCAGTGGTGGAGTCGTGCTTAATCATTTGTTTAAAAGGGGTTGTCCGCTCAGGCGGACGATGTGTGCGGCAATGGTGTCGAGCGGGAGTTGGACGGCGGAGCCACCTTGATCCCAAGCCTCTTTGGGCATGCCGTAAACCACACAACTGGCCTCGTCTTGAGAAAAGGTTGCGGCACCGGCTTTGCGCAGGCGCAGCAGGCCCTCGGCACCGTCCTTGCCCATGCCGGTGAGAACGCCGCCGATCACGTGCGGGCAGTGCGCCTGGGGCACCGATTTGAATAAAATGTCGACCGCGGGGCGTTGATGCCAGACGGAGGCACCGGAGTTCAGTTCGGCACGATAACCCGTTCCGGACCAACGCACCAGTAGGTGGAAGCCGCCTGGGGCGACCAGCGCAATTCCGGGTGGAAGCAGTTCGCCGTCTACAGCCTCGCGCACGGGGAAAGCGCACAGGGAGTTGAGGCGATCGGCAAACGCCTTGGAAAAGTGCGCCGGGATGTGTTGGACGATGGCGATGGGGGGTAGGCCGGCGGGCAAGCCGACGAGGACTTCGCGCAAGGCTTCGGTACCGCCGGTGGAGGCGCCCAAAACGATGAGGCGGCGAGGGTCGCCCCGGTAGGCCGTTTCGATGTGGGCGCGTTGCGGGGCAAGCGGTAACACCACACGCGCTGGGGGGGCGGCCATGCTGGCGGTGACGCCGATTTTAGGCGCGGGCGCAGTTGCATTCACGCTTGGGCTCGCGCTGGCGCTGGCGGGGGCGCTGGGGGCCGCAACCGGCCGACGCAGGCGTGCGCGTGAGGCCGCTTTGATCGCGTGGATGAGTTGTGGGCCGAGGTCGCCGAAGCTGAACGAGCCGCCGGGTTTGGCCAACACCTCGACTGCGCCCAGACGCAGCGCATCCATCGCAAATTGTGAGCCTTGTTGCGTTAACGAACTCATCATTACCACCGGCAGCGGGTGTTCGCGCATCAGGATGCCCAGAAACGTCAGCCCGTCCATACGCGGCATTTCGACGTCCAAGGTGATCACGTCGGGTTTGAGTTCGAGGATGCGGTCCTTGGCAATAAACGGGTCGGTTGCGGTGCCCACCACGACGATGCCCGGATCGGCGCTGAGCGCCTGGGTCACCAGACGACGAACCACTGCGGAGTCGTCGACGATGAGTACCTTGATGGGGCGGTGGGCTTCCATTCGGCAAATCAGGTCAACGGCTTCTGATAGGTGGCGGCGCGGATTAGTTTTAACCCGTGGTTAATGCCGGTGAGGCTCTCGGAGTGGCCGACCATCAGGTAGCCACCGGGTACGAGGCGGGCCTTGAGGCGGTTAATCAGCTCCTCCTGGGTGGCCCGGTCAAAGTAGATCATCACGTTGCGGCAAAAGATGATGTGGAATGGTTCGTTAAATGGCGGCTGGCCCTCCAGCAGGTTGAGCTGGCTGAAGCGCACGGTGTCACGGATAGCGGCTTTGACGCGGTAGAGACCGGCCTGTTCGCCGAAGCCGGTTTGGAAATAGGCTTTGGCGGTGGCCGGGGGGATGCGCGCGACGGTTTCGGCCGGGTAGATGCCGGCTTTTGCCTTGGCGAGGATGCGCGTGGAGATGTCGGTGGCCTCGAACTGGCGCGGCCAGGACGGCGGGTGGGCGTTAAAATATTCGTCGAGGGCGATGGCCACTGAATAGACCTCCTCGCCGCTCGAACTGGCGGCGCTCCAGACGCGCAAGGTGGGCCAGGATTCCTTTTGGCGGCGGCGGGCTAAGTCGGGCAAAATGATCTCCTTAAGTGCGGTAAAGTGGCCGTCTTCGCGAAAAAAGTAGGTGTGATTGGTGGAGATCACGTCGATCAGGTTGCCCAGTTCATCGGCTCCGGCGGGGGTGCGCAACAGATCGCAGTAATCGCTGATGGTGGCTTTGCCGGTGGCACGCAGGCGTTTACCGAGGCGGGCGCTGACCAGCTCCTGCTTGTCTTCGCCGAGGTTGATGCGGCTGTTTTTGTAAACGATGTCTCGGATGAACTGATAATCTTTGGCGAGCATGATGAATTCATGGTGATATCGGCGCGTTGGCGGAAAAATGAACCTGAGGACGTTAAATCGCCGTAAGTTTTATTTTCACGGTGTTCGCAAAAAAGGGGTTGGGGCCGAGCCAGAGCGGTGGTGAAGGACGACGGGGTGGGGGTTGTGGCGGGTAAGGTTTGCGCGCGGAGGCTGGGGCAGGTTTATCGTCGGGGCATGGCCGTTGCCAGCGCCCCTTCAATCCTTTGGATCGTCACCACCCAGTGGCGGGCGCAGGCGTGTGGTTACGCGGGGGATCCGAACGCCCGCACCCCGCACCTCGATGCCTTGGCGGCGCGCAGTATTAACTACCAGCAGGCCGTGACGCCGCACCCGTTCGGGCCCTTTGCCCGCGCCGCCTTATTGACGGGTGTTCCGTCGCCAGAAAATGGCGTGCGCAACTACTACGATGCGCTGCCGAACGGGGCGCGAACGATCGCGCATGAGTTAAACGAAATCGGCTACCGCACGGCATTTTTGGGCAAGTGGCATTTAGGGGCGCGTGATCCTGCAGCGGCGTTGGTGGGTGAGGCTCATGCGCGCACAGTCGTGCCTCCGGAGGCGCGTGGCGGCTTCGCTTTTTGGGAAGGGTTTGAGAGCGGGTTTTTGCTCAATGACCCGTGGTTACACGGCACGCGGTTGGCTGAGCCTACGCGGTTTACGGGTTACCAAAGCGACGTGGTCTGTTCGCGTGCGGTCGAGTGGATTTCGGGCGCTTCCCATCAACTAGCGGCAGGCGCCGGCCCTTGGTTTGCGGTGGTCAGTTTGGAGGCGCCGCATCCGCCTTACGATGCGCCGGCAGCGGGCGTGTCGGCTCGCTCCGTGACATTGGCTGACAACGTTCCGCGTGGCGGTGAAGTCGCGGCGAAAGCCAGCCGTGAACTGGCCGGGTATTATGCACACATCGAGGCGACCGATCGCGCCATCGGGCGGTTGCTGGCAACGGTGCCGGAGGAGGTGATCGTGGTGTTCACCTCGGTGCACGGCGACATGCACGGCGCGCACGGGCTTTTTCGCAAAGGCTGGCCGCACGAGGAAAGTGTGCGCGTGCCGCTATTGGTGCGAGGCGCGGCAGGCGGGCGGAGTTGCGCCGAACCGGTGTCGTTAACCGATTTGCCGGCGATGACCCTCGCGTGGGCGCAGGGGCAGGGGTGGGTTTGCGGGCGCGAGCGGGCCGAGATTTCCATGCCCAGCGTGGTGGCGTTGCCGCTCCAATGCGACCGAGCTTGGGCCGGCTGGCGTTCGCCCACGCGGAAGGAAGTTTTTAATGCCGACGGATCGCCGTGGCTGAGCTTTGATTTGTGTGCGGATCCGGGTGAAACGCGTAATTTAAGCGGCGGCTAATGGGCAGTAACCTTCGATTCGCCACCTTCGCGGTTATTTCCTACTTGGGTTCGACGCGGTGGTGGCTGCGTTTCCGGCAGCCATCGGAACAGTACTTCACCTCGGCCCAAACCTTTTCCCATTTCTTGCGCCAGTTGAACGGCCGCCCGCAGACGACACAGGTCTTCTCCGGCAAGTCGGACTTTTTACGCATTTTAGGCATGGACGATTTTTTTGGAAAACCTTCACCGGCTAAACCAGTCGGCCTCCGGTGCTCGGGCGCCGCCGTCGGGTTGCGGCTCACCACCGTGGGTGCGGATTTCGGCGGCGCGCGTTTGGATCGCGCTTACTTCGGTTGGGTTGAGGCGGGCGAGGTTTTTTACCTGTAGACCCATACGTGGGTTGCTCGCCAGCAGGCGTTCGTGGCGAAGCAAAAAATCCCAGTACAGCGTGGTAAAAGGGCAGGCTTTGGCAC
>CANIXX010000241.1 GCA_947471115.1 Opitutaceae bacterium
AATGCGCCCCGAACCATTCGAGGGCGGCGTCTTCGATGATGGATTTGATGAAGCTCATTATGGCTTACGCGGAAATCTGTGGCCCGAAATATGAATAATCGATTTCCCTGATTGCTTTGCGTGCATTCGTTGAGACGGCGTGCAACGAGTTGTCGGCCAATATGGCACCAAGTGAGACGAGGTCTTCTCTTTCGTTGGCGGCATCAATCAGTAGCCGAAGTGCAGGGAGCTTGTCCGAGTCCATATTAGTGGTTCCATTGCGCACGATATCCAGCGATGCGGCTAGCGAGTCCGATTTCTGAACCTCTGAAACAAGTTTTTCGTAAGCGGAGTTGAGGTTGCCTGTAGTGCTCTTGGTGCGGGCTATGAGCTTGTCAGCGAGTGAATCTCTCCGCTTGTCACGAGCCGTGACAGAAGCCGCGAGAGATTTTGCCAACCCTGAAGTAGCGGCGACGGGGTTGGTGTTGGCCGTGGCCTGCAACAGCGGTTCATAATCCGCCAAGCTCTTTTTGAGCTTGTTGCTATGTGAAGCAGCATCATTGAGCTGCTTGATCAGTTGGCCGATTTCTCCTGATTTTAAGGACCGAAGCAGAAAGAAGCACGGCCCTTTGGTTCCGCCGTAGTCGAGAGCGCTTGCAACGAATGGCCAAAGACTGTGGGACGAAAGCCCGTCTTTTGTTTCCTCCTCAGGGAGTCCCAGACTGTCGATACCGATCGCGGCGAACCGGTAAATCGAATCAATCGGAGGGAGCGACAAGATGCCCTTGTCCAACTCTCCATTGGCGTTGCCAACGTAGCCGCTCCAAGCGTCTGACAGCCTATCGAACTTCTTTTTCATCCCTTCGATGTAGATTGGCAAAGCATCGGGGTTCGTGGACTTATCGACAATCTTCACCGCCGTCGCGTTGGCTCCCTTCCCAACCTTAAACATCTCTCCAACATTTGCATGCTGAAGGCTTTTGATGAGGACTGTTATGTCTTGAGCACGAGGTGAAACCTGGACTCGCTGCAAAGTTTTCAACCAATCAGGCTCCGACTTGGTTAGCTCGGGAAGCACCAGATACATTCCTGTGAGTGCAGCACCTGCCTTTGATTTATCATCCGTTGAGAGCAATGCGGCCAATTCTTGCGCGATAAGGGTTCTCTCCTTAGGAAGTGCAGGGATAGCTGGAACGTGCTTTAGGTATGGTTTCCACTTGGTGCTTTCCGCCAGTGCGAGGAGAAAATCTGCAACCGACTTCCCTGCTACAAAAGCCACATCGCTGGAAATTCCCGCACCTCCGTGGACAGCAAATGCCCTCGCGGTGAAGATGACTGGAAAGTTGCTACAGGCGACATCCAGCTTCTTAAGGTGACCGGAGGCATCGGGAACGCCGTGCGTTAATGCTGCGAGCCGTGGAATCTTCGAGTTCAAGGTGGCCCGGAATGATTCGAGGGCTTCAGATGCGGTTAGATAAAATCCGCTGTCTTTGCGAATGATACCGGATACGCCAAGCACCTCATACAAGCAGGCTGAAATGGCCAAATCTGCGGCGATGCCAATCAACCCGATCTCTATCGCGCCATCAGTGCTGACAGGCTCGTAGCTCACGGGCTTAGGAATGGACAGCAATCCAAACGCCGTGGTTAACGCTCTCTGACTTACTGTAAGCCGCTGATCAGTTTGTGATTTCAGGAGGCGGGGCATAGTAGTCAGTTGGACGTTTTAAGCTCCCCGCTCAGCAGCTTCGGCAGCAGCGTGTCGCGCAGGGTGGCCAGGGTGCGGGATTCGAGGGTATTCGTGAATGCCTTATCGAAGATGGGGGCGATGTTTAGGTCGAACGCGGCAAGCACATCTTTGCTGGGCATGCACACCAGCAACCGTTTCATGTCGGCAATCGTCACGTGACCGAGGCCGTTGGTCTGTTTGTTCCTCGCCTTCTCCACAAGCACCGGGCGCAGGTATTGGAGTAGGTAATAAACGAACCGTTTCTCAGCAGCCGTCGGTGAAATTACTTTAAAGATGTGCTGATTGAGCAATCCACGGCCACCACTCCATAGGAACGCTTCGAGCGAAGTATCCGGGCTGCCTGACCACGAATACACCAAGTCACCCGTGTCGATTATTTTGTCCGCGCCCGCATCGCGTTGGCACCACTTCGTTTGATCACTAATCCCGCCTTTTAGCTCACCAATCTTAATTACGGGAAGACCTTCTCCTGAGGAGCAGAAGTCTTCGTTTTTGAATGCTGCACCATTTACCCACTGGGCCGTGTCGTAGAGCGGGATTGCGCCCCATCCGGTCGGAATATGCCCGAGGGGCGAGTCATGGAACGAGGCAGGGAAGAAGGCGGCGGTGGCGGGGTCCATGCCGACGGGCGTCCGGCCGTCGAGTTTGGCGCGGACGGGGTCGAAATCCACGAACCAGCTCTGGAACAGCGCCCGCGCCATCGCCTCCAGCGTCGCGTTCATCCGCCGGTTCAACTCGATTTTGTCGTCCAGCGCCCCCAGCACCCCCGCTATCGCCTTTTGCTCGGGTAGGGGCGGGAGCGGCATCTTAAAGTTCGGAATATCCGCGCACCTCAAGCTCTCGAACACGGCCCCGTCATGGATGAACGTGCCGACCTGCTCCCACCAATCGGTGCCACGAACCAGCCAGCGTAAGAACGGAGGAAACAACTTCCTCCCGTCTGCACGGAGCAGGACAAGGTTTTGGCCGAGCGCACACTCAATGCCCGCTGGGACGTAAGCAGTTTCACCCGGATTACAGCGGCGGGAGAGAACCACGTCGTGATGCTGCGGCTTGGCCTTTCGCGTCCACTCAATGAAGTGTTCGGACGAAATGAGGCGGACATCGCCTAGAGAAAGTCGTCCTTCCTTGAGCTGAGGAATCGCAACGTAGGGATAGCCGCTAACCGCAGCGGGGGGCGTGCGGTGGTCGCAGTCGATCAGCGTCACTCCAGCTTCGCGAAGCGATTTGCGGTGCCATTCACCCGCCATGACTGCCCCCTTTCCCGGCTGTGGTTAAAAACGCGACATACTCGTTCTGTACATCGAGGGCCAAGGTCTTGCCGGCGTACAGCTCGGCGAGGTGGGCGGGGCTCAGGCGGAACACGTCGCCACCCCAGCGGTGGCCGAAGGGCGTCTCAACTCCCTCCCAAGCCGCAAACGGCTCAGGCACGCTCACCACCGTCGCGGCAGGCGACGCCGTGGCAGGCGCGATCACCGGCGTAGCGTGAGGCCAGTGGTGGGCGAACTGATCCAGCCACGGGCGCAGGCCGCCTTGGCGGATCGTGGAAAAACGGTCGAGCACGTGGACGAGTTCATGCAGCTCGGGACTGATCCAGCCGATGACCCGCACGATATCGGCGTGTTGCGCTTCGAGATCGGTGTAGTGGACGATGCGTTCGTGGTGAAACACGCGGTTGCGCAACGCGCGTATCTGCTCCCAACGGGCATCCAGTTTCGCCAAATCCCGTTCCTCGCGAGGGGCATGCTGGAAGGCGTGTTTGACGAGGAAAAAACCAAGGCCACTCCGAGCATGCCACTTGTTGAAAAAACTAACCCAAAACCCAAAGGTAAGTTCGGCAACCACCCGACCTGCAGTGATCGGTTTTCTGCGGTCGATTAAGCGGCGTTGGGCGTCGGCGATGGTGGCTTGCTGCCACGGTGTAAGCGGAACATGCGAGGCGTCATACCACGACTCCGTGCCATAGCGTACCGACAGGGCGTGATGGAGGGCGTTGCGCAGAGCTACCTCGGCGAGGTGCAGTGGCGAATAGAGTGACTCACACAGCGCCAGATTGAGTAAGTAGCGCGCCAACGCGGCACGCGGCTCTGCGCCGTCTTGGCGGTAAGCTTCGAGCCGCTCAACCGCGAGAGCACTTCCTACTTGATTGAGAAAATAGGGATTCATGCTTGCTCCGAGGACATGCGGTTGCCTAATTGCCGGTGTGAGCCTCGGAAACCCTTCCTTTGCCCTAGGCGGCAGATAGGCGCCGGGGTTTCTTCGTTTCCGGAGGGCGCGTGGTCACCCGCCATAACCCAGTCCCTTCAGATTGGCTTTGATGGCCTGTTCCAGTTTAGCGGACTCGGCGAATTGGGCCGCCAGCTCGGCGACCAAGCGCGGCATTTTTTCCTCAAACGGGTCGCCGTCGTCTTCGACTTCCTCCGCGCCGACGTAGCGGCCGGGGGTGAGCACGTGGCCGTGGGCGGCGATTTCGGCGGTGGTCGCGGATTTGTAAAATCCCGCTACGTCGGCATAGCTCGGAGCTGAGAGCTTGGAGCTATCGGAGATGTATTTGAGAAAAATGAGGCCGAGGACGACGTGCTTGTATTCGGCCGCGTCCATGTTGTTGCGCAGCTTATCGGCGGTGAGCCAGAGCTTGGCCTCGAAGCCGATGGTGGCGGTGGACGTGGAGGATGTAGACTTAGCGCGCGCCATGAGTTGCGGAGGTTTGTGGCGAGCGGAAACAAGTTGGGCAACGATTGGTTAGGGAAACGCGGAAGTTTTACAGGAACGGGTGGTCGGTTGAGTCGGGGCCGAGGCAAGTCCGGCCAGGAGCAAGGACGGTTGTAACACCCGGGGGTGGACAACGGCGGGGGGGGCTTGGGTTTCTGTGATGTAGGCACAAAAAAAGCCGGATGGGTTTGATCAGGCGCCCGTCGTCGTATGCGCGGCCGGTCACGCGGAGGGCGAGAAAAGATCGAGTTGATTGGGTTGTCCCAGGGCGAGAGCGTCGATTCCGCGTTGCCGGAGCGTAGCGGCGAATTCTTGCGCGAAGCCGTGCACGGTAAGCACGCGCTTGGGTTGCACGAGTTCTACGAATTTGAGCAGGCTGGGGTAGTCGGCGTGGTCGGAAAGCGGGAATGCTGCGCTGCAGCGGTGGCGGTAGATCGAGCCGGGATCGAGCGCCCAGCCGGTGATCATGGCCGTTCGCACGGCGGGAATTCGGCTGAGCAGACCAGACGAATGCGCTGGGCAAATCACGATGTGGCCCGCGACGTCGCTTTGCGCGAATTCACGAAACGCGGGGAACTGCATTCCCAGTTGTTCGTAAACGCGTGTCAGTCGAAGGGTTTCAGCGTGCAGCATCACGGGTAATTGGGCTCCGGCGAGGGCAAGCAGGACCTCCTGGCTCTTGCCTAGGCTGTAGCAGAGCAGCGCGGG
>CANIXX010000242.1 GCA_947471115.1 Opitutaceae bacterium
AAAGCGTCGGATAAAAAGTAACGGTGCTTCAGCCCGCCTCGGTGATTGTATATTAAGCACCCTCAAACCAGCGGGCTAAAGCACCGTACTACTTACGAGTCGACATTTCAATGTTACTGGCTGCTAGCCCCTTTTTTTAGGCTAAACCGTAACGGGTTTGGTGGCTAGACGCCGTCCCGGGGACTTGCGCTCGCTCTTGCGCGTACCACCGGCGAGTTCGTACTCATTGGAATCCTCACCGAAATAACCGGCGATGACCTTGCGCGCTTGTACCAACACGGCGTTGAGTTGGCCGGCCTGCTGGTTGCGGGCATTGAGCAAGGGCGCCAGTTCGGCGCGCTTGGCGTCGACTGCTTTATCGGCGGCGGCCACCGCCAGGTCCAGCGCCTCAAGATCGGTGGCCGCGTAGAATTCACTCTCCACCTTCATTTTAAGGTCAGCGGTGCGTTGGAAGATTTTGATGATTTCAACCGCTTCGTCGCGGATGTTACTGGGATCAATGATCGTAGCCATAGTTGGGTTGTTTTCGGGTGTTTTTAGGTGAAGTGAACATCTCCCGACAGGGCGATGTTCGGTGGATTGGTACGCCTATCCGTCCATTGGTTCGGCTGTGGGGGGCAGAAAAGGCGAGTTTGTCTGCACGAACTTAAAAAACGCCTGCCCAATGATCCCGCTGCTGCCTGTTGGTTCCTGGGCAGCGGGTAAAATAAGGTTGGATCGGGTGCCTAATTGATAGGAGAGGGGGGCTTTTTATGAAAGCTTGCCCGCTATCAGATAAAAACGTGCCCGATTGATGCCGTTGCGGGCTGAATTAAACGCGCGGGCAGGGCATAGGTTAAAAGATCCGGGCTCTACGACAATAGAACCCAACTTTTTAAGAATAAGCCGAGGGGGGCGGGACGTTACCGGGATATATGAACCAATAACTTAAACCATATTACGTGAAACTCAGGTTCAAAGGTTTCCATGTATCGCCACGATCCCATTTTCTCCCCCCTCATTTGATTCCTAATCCACTTTTTTTTACTCAATTGTAACTATCTAATAGATAATTATTATCACTGGTTTTTTACAATTAGCATCTTGGCGTTTTTTTGGGTGCTGATTCTTTCCGCAGCGATGCACGCCGCCCGCTTGTCCCATTTTCTACGCCAGTTGATCGCATTCCTGTTTGTTTGTGTGTTTACCAGCATCGGCATCGCCGCACCCACGCCCGCAGCCGGTTCGGTCGCAGCGGGTACCTCGCACACCCTCGCCTTAAAGGCCGATGGTACGGTCTGGGCGTCTGGACTTAATTCGTCCGGCCAGCTCGGTGACGGCACCACCACCCGGCGGTTCGCGCCCGTGCTCATCCCGTCGTTGACCAGCGTGGCCGTGATCGCCGCCGGGGCTACCCACAGTGCCGCCATCAAAACCGACGGCTCCCTCTGGATTTGGGGCAGCAACGCCTCCAATCAGCTCGGCGACGGCACCACGACCACGCGCTCCAGCCCGATTCAATTGACTGTCTTGTCGTCTGTGAGTGCCGTTGCCCTCGGTACTTCGCACTCGCTCGCGGTCAAGGCCGACGGCACGGTCTGGGCGTGGGGTCTCAATACCTACGGCCAGCTCGGCAACGGTTCCACCGTCCAAGCGTCCGCACCCATTCAAGTTCCGGGTCTGATCAACGTAATCGCAGTCGCCGCAGGCGCCTCCCACTCCTATGCACTTAAAGCCGACGGCACCGTCTGGGCCTGGGGGCGTAATTCCAATGGTAACTTGGGTGATGCCACGACCACCCAGCGGTTGTCCCCGGTGCAGATTACTACTCTGGCCAGCGTGACCGCCATTGCCTCCGGTTCTACCCATGGTCTGGCCCTGCTTTCAGGCGGCACTGTTAAGGCCTGGGGACTCAACAGTTCCGGTCAACTTGGCGATAATACCACCACTCAACGGCTCACCCCCGTAACCATCACGACGCTCTCCGGTGTAACCGCGCTCGCGGCGGGAGCTAACCATTCGCTCGCTCGTAAAACCGACGGCACCGCTTGGCTTTGGGGTGCCAACGCCAATCAGCAACTCGGCAATGGAACCACCACCAACGCGCTCACCCCCCAGGCCTTTAGCGGCATCACCACCGCCGTCGGACTCTCAGGCGGTTCGACTCATTCTTTAATTATACGTGCCGATGGCAGCATTACCGCGTTCGGTGACAATACTCAGGGCCAGCTCGGCAACGGCGTCGCCAACGCCCAACGCCCGATTCCGGTTCAGGTTGCATCGACCTTTCCCATGGCGGACATCGCCGCAGGTAAGCTCCACTCGCTGGCTATCACGCCCGCCGGAGCTCTTTATGCATGGGGCTATAACAGCAATGGGCAGCTCGGAGATGGAACAACCACTCAGCGTAATGTGCCGGTACTGCTCAATGGCTTTACTCAGGTCAGTCGTTTTGCAGCCGGTGGCTCGCATACGCTTGCGGTAAAAACCACCGGCACCCTTTGGGCGTGGGGGCTCAACGGCAACGGTCAGCTCGGCGACGGTACGATCCTTCAGCGCACGGTGCCGGTGCAGGTCACCGCTCTGACCGGGGTTTTGGCCGTGTCGGCAGGTACGTCCCACAGTTTGGCGCTTAAAACCGACGGCACGGTCTGGGCTTTTGGCTTAAACACCAGCGGGCAATTAGGCAACGGTACGCTCAACCAAGCGACTTTACCTGTGCAGGTCACAGGCCTCACTGGGGTGTCGGCTATTCAAGCGGGCACCGCCTTCAGCTTGGCCCTCAAATCCGACGGCACGGTCTGGGCGTGGGGCCTCAACACCAACGGCCAGCTCGGCGACGGCACACTTACGTTGCGTATGCTCCCCGTGCAGGTAACGGGGCTGACCGGTGTGGTCGCCATTGCGGCGGGCGATGCCCATGGCTTGGCGCGGTTAAGTGATGGCACGGTCAAATCTTGGGGTAAAAACTCCAATGGGCAGCTCGGTATTGCCAGCACCACCCAAAAAACCTCGGCCACGTCGGTGTCCTCGCTCACTTCGGTGGCGCAGGTTGCCGCCGGTACAGCCTTCAGCCTGGCCATTAAAACCGACGGCACGGTCTGGGCTTGGGGGCTCAATTCGGGTAATCAGCTAGGCGATGGCACGCTCAGCCAGCGGACCTCACCCGTTGCCCTGACCACGTTGCCGGGCGCGAAGGTGGCGGCCGGAAGTCTCCACAGCCTGCTCCTCGCCACCGATGGTACGCTCCGAGGCTGGGGCGGAAATGGCAACGGCCAGTTGGGAACAACCACCCAGTCGCCCTCGTTCGTAGCGATTAACTTGCTCACATCCCCGACTGATACCGACAGCGATGGCCTGCCCGACGCTTGGGAGACGTCCGCTTTTGGTAACTTGGCGCAAACGGGGGCAGGGGATTTTGACCGCGACGGCCTTTCCAATATCGACGAGTATGCCCGAGGCACCGACCCGAAGATTGCCGATATCGACCTCGATACCTTGACCGATCCGGTCGACCTCTACCCGACCGATTATTTTAATGCCACCACGCCCACGATCACGATTGTGGGCGGTAACAATCAATACGGCACAGCGGGGCAATTTAACGCTGCTCCCTTAGACGTGGCTGTGTGGACGGCTGCCGGCACCGGACCGCTGGTGAATGCACCGGTAACTTTCGCCGTTACCTCAGGCGGCGGCTTATTGGCGGCCACCGGCACCGGTGCGTCCGTAGAAGCCGCGACCTTCGCGGGCCGCACCGATGTCGACGGCACCCTCGCAGCCTATTATCGCCAACCCAGCGGAGACGGCGTGGGCAGCCAAATCAAGGCGACTGCAGGTGCGGCTCAGGTCACTTTTACCACGACAAATTACGCCTCCGCCAGCGCCGACAACGACGGCGACGGCGCGACCACCGGGGTGGAAATTACCGCTGGGACGAATCCGTTCATGGCCGATACCGATGGCGATGGAATTAATGATGGTACCGAAATCGCCCTTGGTATGAATCCCTTGGTCAATGACATCGATACGGTACCGACAAAGATTTCAGGACTGCGGCTATTATTAAAAGCGGACAGCGGTGTGACCCGCGATGTTAACAACGCGGTATCCGTGTGGACGGATCAAAGCGGTAAAGGCTACAACGCCACCCAAACGACCATCAGCAATCAGCCGATTTATACTGCAAACACACTAAACGGAAAACCAGTAGTGAGATTTAGTGGGACGCAGTCGTTGAGTTTACCGAATTTGATGAATGGGGCGGTTGCAGGAGACGGTTTTATAGTGATGAAATCGATTGAGCCAACTGGAAACAAAACTCCTGGCGTTTGGGCGATGGGGTCGAGTGGTCAAGAGAATCATTACCCATATTCTGATGGCACTATATACGACGATTTCGGGTCGAATGCTCGGTATAGTTTCTCAATCCCGGCGATAGCCCTGAATGCGTATCATCTGTATAATGTATCTGCAAAAGCAGGTGAGTGGATTGCTCGGCAGAACGGACGTGCATTTTATAGCCGGGCTATCAATACGGTTGGATTTCGTAGCAATCCAGGATTGGGCGCAGCATCAAATGGTTCAAACAATGCATTACAGGGTGATATAGCTGAGGTGATTATCTACGACCGCGTGCTCACGGACGCCGAACGCGAAGCGGTAGGTAAATACCTTGGAGCTAAATATGCCTATATTGAAGCACCGGTAGCGCCGACTGGTTTGACTGCGGTGGCGTTGAGTAACACGCAAGTAAACTTGGGTTGGATTGGATTGCCCGGTAATGGGGTGCAATATTATGAAGTGGAACGCAAGGTGGCTGGCGGCAATTACGAACTGATAGCAACTGTAGTCGATGGTCAGGGATGGACCGATACCACCGCGGTTGCGGGCACAAATTACAGCTACCGAGTGCGTACGCGTAACCACAGTGGAATTTCCGCGTACGGCAATGAAGCAACTGTGACTACGCCAACGACGACTACGACGGGGATGCCGCTTGATGGAATCAGGACATGGCTGAAAGCGGATGCAGGTCTAGCAGTTGGTGGGGTTGGACAATGGAGCGACCAATCGGGAAAGGCTAATCATGCGACGCAGACGAGCAGCGTGAAGCGACCGGCATTGGTAGCAAATGTATTAAATGGGCGGCCAGT
>CANIXX010000243.1 GCA_947471115.1 Opitutaceae bacterium
TCCCCACTGATTAGATTCAGCCGATTTACAGCTTGGTTTATTAGATTCATAAACAATTCTAAGTTATATAAAATATATATGACTTAGCTTCCTTGCGTTCGATTACTGTTCCACTGCCATAAATTTCTTCGCTGCCGGTGGATCATCTTTCGTTGCAGATTGCGAAGCGCCGGTCCCTGTGCTCACTAGGCCTATCCCACCATGCCCGATTTGGATTTTAATGAAATTGTAAGCCTCATTTGCAAAGAGGATGCGCGCTTTGACCGGAAGGCGTATAGCTTTATCCGTGAAGGACTTGATTTCGCGGTGAAGGACTTAAAGAAACGTGAAGCCGAGCGTTCGCGGCAGTCGCTGCATGTTTCCGGTGCCGAGTTACTCGTGGGCATCCGCAGCTTCGCGCTTGATCAGTACGGTCCCTTGGCGATCACGGTGCTGAATTCCTGGGGTATTACACGCTGCATGGATTTCGGCGAGTTGGTGTTTAACCTTATTGAGTACAATGTTTTCAGTAAGACAGAAAATGACCGAAGAGAGGACTTTACCGAGGTTTATACCTTCGACGACGCATTCGTGAAGCCGTTCCTGCCGCAGAATCCGCGGCGCGAGGGTTCGGTTTCTTCCCCTCCACTTTCCTCCACGTGAGGGGTTGAGTCGGCCTTCAGCTTCAATTGAGCGAATTGAAACCGTTCCAACGGCTTTCGCCCTCCACTTCGTTTTTTATTCATGCCCAAATCCATCCCGTCGTTTGCCGCTGATCTTCGTTTGCTTGAAGCATTTTGGAAACAACCGCCCGAGCGCACCGTCTTGGCCAACGGCCTAACACTGCTCATCCAGCGCGACACCTCCGCCCCCGTCGCCTCCGTCCAGGTATGGGTGAAAACCGGCAGTATCCACGAGGGCGGCTTGATGGGCGCGGGGCTTTCCCACTACTTAGAACACCTCCTTTTTAAGGGCACTGAGCGTCGCGCCGGCCGCGCAATCTCCGTCACCGTGCAGGAACACGGCGGCAACATTAACGCCTACACCACGTTTGACCGCACGGTTTATTACATCGATCTGCCGTCCAACCACGTTGGGGTCGCCATCGATGTGCTCGCCGACGCCGTGCTGCATTCCACGCTGCCCGACGATGAGGTGACACGCGAAAAGGACGTAATCCTACGCGAAATTGCCATGGGGAACGATGACCCCGATCACCGTCTGGGCGAGGCCCTGTTCGACACCGCTTTCCGCCAGCATCCGTATCGGTACCCGGTTATCGGCTACCGAGACGTGTTTACGGCCGTTACCCGCGAGGACCTGCTCACGTACTACCGCGCTCGTTATGTGCCCAACAACCTCGTTGTGGTCGTTGCCGGCGATGTCGATCCGGTTGAGGTGCGTGCCTTAGTCGAGACCCACTTCGGCGTCGCGCCACGCGTAAAACTCGCGCCGGTGCTGGTGCTGTCCGAGCCCGCGCAACTCGCTCCACGCGCCCTGCACCGGCAGGAGGATGTCGAGCTGACCCGCGCCGGCCTTTCGTGGCAGATTCCCGGGCTCACCCATGCCGATGCGCCGGTGCTCGACCTGCTCGGTGTATTGCTCGGCCAAGGTGACAGCTCGGTGCTGTGGCAGGCAGTGCGTGAAAAGGCCCGCCTTGTGCACGCCATCGACGCGACGAGCTGGAACCCTGGTGAGACCGGCTTGTTTTATATCTCCTTTGTTTGCGAGCCCGCGCGTCGCCAGGCTGCAACTACGGCGGTGCGCCGCGAGCTCGATCGCGTGGAGGCGAAAGGCTTCACTCCGGCGCAGATTCGCAAAGCCCTGCGTCAACTCGTCGTCGGCGAGATCAACACGCGCAAAACCATCTCCGGCCAGGCCTCGCGCCTAGGGGCGGCCGAAGTGGTGGCGGGTGACCTCGATTTTTCCAAGGCCTATTTCGCCCGTCTGGCCCGGGTGACGAGCGCCGATCTGCGCCGCGTGGTACGCACCTACCTCGCGCCGGAGCGGGTCACGGCGGTTTCACTCAGCCCGAAGCAAACTGAGACGGTCGTGGTCAGCGCCAAAACCGTCGGCCGCGTGCCGGATGATTTCACCGAGCACGCCCTGCCCAACGGCGCGCGGTTGCTGCTGCGGCCCGACCCGCGCCTACCCAATTTACACCTGCGCCTGTTGTGCGAGGGCGGGCCGTTGCACGAGCCGGCCCACCTACGCGGAGCCACTTCGCTCATGGCCTCGCTGCTCACTAAGGACACCAAGAAGCGCTCGGCCGCGGAAGTGGCCAAGTTCATCGAGGAAGTGGGTGGGTCGTTTTACCCCTTTTCGGGTAACAACAGCTTCGGCCTTGCCGCTGAGGTGTTGCCAAGCGACATCAGCCGCGCGCTGGAGATTTTGACCGACGCGGTGCTCACCCCGACGTTCGCCAAGTCGAGTTTCGAGGTGGAGCGCGATGCGCAGCTGGCTGACCTGCAACAGGACGCCGATGACGTGGTAACGGTGGGCCGAAAACTCGTGCGCCGGAAATTTTTTGGCGAGCACCCCTTTGCGATTGATGCGCACGGTAGCATCGAAGGATTGAAGGCGCTCAAGCCGGCCGATCTGGCGGCTCTATGGAAACGCATGGGAGTGGCGGGCAATGTTGTGCTGGTGGCTGCAGGCGATTTCGACACGAAAGTGCTGGGGCCAAAACTGAAGGCGTTCCTGCGCCGCTTACCGCGTGGGCACGCGCCCGCACGCACGGCCGTATTCACCGCACCCGGCGAGGTGGGCGATTTTGTGGAGGCGCAACCGCGCGAGCAGGCAGTCGTCTTTCAAGCGTTTCCCGGACCGGGTTTACTGGCGCCTGATTACCATGTCGGCGAGGTTGCCGACGAGTTGTTCAGTGGCATGTCCTCACGCCTGTTTGAGCGGGTGCGGGAGGAAAAGGGGCTCGCGTACTTTGTACGCTCCAGCCGCATCACGGGGGTGGATGCCGGAATGTTTACCTTCCTCGCTGGTACCGCTCCGGCCACGGCCAACGACGTGCTCATCGAAATCGACGCAGAGATTGCCCGAGTGCAGGCGGGGGCGGTTACCCCGACCGAGCTGCTGCGCTGTCAGACGCGCCTCAAAGCCGGCCGGCGCATGGGACTGCAAACAAACGGGGCGCGGGCCATGCATGCGGGTTTGAATACCCTCTACGGCCTGCCGGCGGACGATGCCGCGTCCTACGACGCGTTGCTTGATGCGGTGACGATTGGGCACTTACAGGCATTTGCTAAAAAATACTTTACCCGCAGCCAGCGCACGCAGTTGGTGGTAGGGCCGAAGGCGGTATAGACCGGTGGCAGGCAGCCTCTGCCGAGCGATTTCCGGAGGCACAAAAAAAACGCCGACTATTTAGTCGGCGTTTTTTTATCAGGAGCTCTTAGCCTTCTTTTCACGCTTCTCGATTTTCTTTTCTTTAGCCGTTTTCAACGGCTGCTTCTTGGTCTCTTTTTTTGCGTTTTCGCCTTTGCCCATGGTGGTATTGGATTAGTGGTTACGATGTAAGGAACGGAAAGTGTGGGCCGGTTGCCTGATCAGCAGTCGCGGACAGTACTGCTGGGCCTGAATTCAAGGGGCAATTAAAAGCGCAGGAGGCAGGATGGCGTCAATAGGCAACCCGTGGCGAGTCTGAGGTTAGCTGGCGTGCCGGGGCGGGGTAAAGTTGTGGATTCCTTGATGACCACAAGGCGGCAATTTGGCTCCTTACGGTTCTTCGCCACTAAAAACGGGACGATGGGCAACCGGAGGTGCCAGTCGGGGGGACATCACAGAGGCGAAGTTATGGATGATCTACCGTATTACCATGATGTGGCTGTGGTGTACGAAACCCAACTGTGCAGACTCGCCGGCACGATCTTTACGCACGGCCAGCAGCCTTGCGCTGCAGTGGTGCGGGATTCGTCCTGCATGCCTTTAGTTACGACGCAAGCGGGGTCATAAATAGCCCTATTTTGGGTACAGACCCACTCACTCCCGCATTCAAAGCGCGCTATCTTGGGACCAAGTTAGTTTACCCCAACACGCTCGACGGAGCCCCTTCCCTAAAAAAACGTGAAAATTCTTTTTGTCCACGAACGCTTCGGCTCACTTGGCGGCGCCGAAGTCAATATCCTGGCCACCGCAGAAGCTTTTCTTGGTCGCGGGCATGATATCGGGCTGCTTCACGGCCCCGGCACCGGCAAGGAGGAAACCGCCTGGCTGCAGACGTTTCCCTCCCGCTTTCAATACGACAAGACCAGTTGCGGAGGGGCGGCGCTTTCGCTCGCGCTGCGGCAGTTTAAACCTGACGTCATTTTTCTGCATAAAATGGCTGACCCGATTTTAATGGCCGCGTTGGCCGAAAACTCCGTGCCCGTGGTACGAATGATCCATGACCACGATTTGATCTGCATGCGAAGCTACCGCTATAGCCCGTTTAATCGGCGCATTTGTACCCGGACAACTTCGGGGTGGTGCGTTTTACCCTGCGGGGCCTGTATCGCTCGTAACCACGGCCCCGGCCTACCGCTCAAATGGGTGAGCTACTCCGCCAAGCGGCAGGAAATCGCCCTGAATCGTAAACTTGCGGCCTTGGTCGTCGCCAGCCGCTACATGAAGGGCGAATTGGTTAACAACGGCTTTCAGGCTGACCATATTTGGGTGCATGCTCCTGTTCCGCGCCAAAATGGCGGCACCGTTGAAAGCTCCTTTGATTCACGTAACTTGGTGGTTTTTTCGGGGCAAATCATCCGTGGTAAGGGCGTCGATGTCTTGCTCGAATCTCTCGCCAAAATCACCATCCACTTCGAAGCGGTCGTCATTGGTGACGGTAGCCACCGCCCTTTCTGTGAGCGTCTGAGCAAGCGACTCGGGCTTAGTCACCGGGTACATTTTACGGGGTTCGTGCCCCAGGCAGAACTCAAGATTTATCACCGCAACGCCAGTGTCGCGGTGATTAGCTCGGTTTGGCCAGAGCCGTTTGGCGCGGTGGGACTGGAGGCCATGCGCTGCGGCCTGCCGGTGGTGGGTTTTAAGTCCGGCGGGGTAGGAGAATGGCTCATCGATGGCGAAACAGGCTATTTGGTGCCGTGGATGGAGCGGCAGCAGTACGCTGGCCGTATCGAAGAGCTTCTTCGCA
>CANIXX010000244.1 GCA_947471115.1 Opitutaceae bacterium
AAACCCGTAGATAGGCCGGTTCTGGAGCAGGGCGGCCAGCGAAGCGTCGTTGGCCAGGCAGGCCTTCTTGAATGTGAGGTAACGCTGGCGCACGAGCGCACCGGTCAGGCGCGGGCGCTTGGCGAGAAACCGGGCGTGATGACGCGCCCCGCCGACCGGGGCCTTGCGGAAGGAGATCATCAGCGCGCCCCAGTGGTAAAAGTTGAAATCGTAGGCGAGCAGCTCGGCACCGGCCCGCTCTAGGGCGGCGATGACCGACTGGAGTGTGAAGTAATTCAGATGCTGGTGGTGGAGCTGGTCGAAACGGCCGTCCTGCACCAGCGGCTCCAGACCGGGAAACTGGAAAAAGAACTGGGTTTCACTGGTGGCGGCGGCAACCAAGGTGGTGAGCAACGCCACAGGATCGTCGATGTGCTCCAAGGTGTGGCTGCAAATGACCACCTCGGGGGTCATGCCGATTTGCCCTAGGTCAACGCTCTCGAAAAATTCGCCGATGACGCGGATCTTGGGGTTGAGCTTCTCGGGGCGCCGGTTTTTCCAGATCGGGTCGATCCCGCACAGGGACTCGGCGCGGTCGGCCAGGCAGTTGAGGGTATAGAGGTCGTTGCAGCCGACCTCCAGGATACCGCCGAGCGGCCGAGCGGGCAATTTGGGTAAGACGAAGGCAAGAAAGTCGTCGATCGCCTTTTTGGCCGAGCTTCCCGAAGTGCGGGTGACGTAAGTGTCGCCGTAAAGCACCTCGGCGGGAATGGTGTTGAGCAACTGGCCGTGGCCGCAGTGGGGGCACAGGCTGAACGCCTGATCGAGTAGCGCGAGGGGCTGGCGGGGTTTGGCGGCGACGTAGATCTCCGTCATCGGGAAGGCCGGCAGTTTAATGCAGGGCGCGGGGAGTTTGCGCTCGCAGATGCGGCAGTGGGTGTGCCGGTGGTGGACCACGTTTTTATATTTGGCGACCAGGGAGCGGCTGGACTTGGAGGCGGTGGAGGTAGGCATACGAACTAGGTTTGGGGCAGGCGGGAGCAAAAGGGTTGGATCAGGGCGTGTTCGTGTTCGGCGGGAGCCCATGCGGGGAATTCGACGTCGTGATTTTTTTCGAAAGGGCCGGAATAAACCTCGTGGTAAACCAACCACTCGGAGAGGGCTACGGGCATGTGCCAGAGATTGCTGGACAGCCGATACATAAAGGAGCCGCCTGCCCCACCCAGACGCAGGGTGCGGAGCCGCTCGCCCGCATCATCGAAAATGTGCACCAACATCGCGCCCTCGACGACGTGGTAGGACTCGGTTTTCCCGCACGGGTGCCGGTGCGGGGGCATGTAAGAGTCGCGGTGGAAAACAATCACCATTTCGTGGGGCAACTCGCTCTGCTGTCGGTGCAAGCAGAGGCGGGCGCGGCGGCGCGGCGAGGCCAGGGCAAGCCGCTTGAGGCGCTCGACGAGCTCCGTGCCGACTTCGAGGACATCCTCGGTGTTATGGATGATATCGTTCATGCAGCGGAAGGGGCCGGGGCATCGAGCAGCCGAACTTTATCGCGGATAATATCCACGGCGGGACGAAAGCGCAGGCCGAGTTGGGTGGTAGCCCAGGAGCAATCGAGGTGGTTCAAGCGAGCGCGCGGCTCGGTATAAGGAATGGAGGCAAAGGTGGTGGGCGTGTAGGCCATCTCCGCTGCCCGGCGGCTCGTGGCGATAATCAGGTCGGCAAGTTCGGTGCGGATGAGAGTTTGGCTGCTGGCCAAATGCAGCCGTTTGACGGCGGGGTGACTGGCAAGCGCCAGCAGGCCGGCTGCGGTATCGCGGGAATCGGCGATGGAAAAGGTGTTGTCGTGGGCCATCCGCGCCCCCGCAGCGAGCAACGTGTCGTAGGTGAGTTTGACCACGCAACGCTGCGTCGTGGACCAGCCCACATTCCAGCTGGTGCGCACGATACAGAACGGCGAAGAGAGTCCCTCCACGTACTGCTCAATCTCGAGTTTCATCCGCCCATACAGATTGAGCGGAGCGGGTGACGACGCCTCGCTATAACCTCCGACAAGCCCATCGAACACCTCCACCGAAGACATAAAAACCAGCCGACCACCAACAGCCGAAACAGTATCAATGAGCGCCCGTGTGGCGGTAACGTTGAGCGCCCGGGCTTCCTCGGGGTGTTGATAAACCCAGGACGGATTACTAAACGCGGACAGCATATAAACCGTATCGAGCGGCCCCAGGTCTGGCACCAAATTGAGCAGTGAATCGGTCCGTATATCAAAGCGAACCAGACCGGGCTTGGCGTGGTCGGCATACGTGCCTAGCACGCGATAGCCGGCTTGAGTCGCGGCCGAAAAAAGCTCCCAACCAATCAATCCCGAGGCCCCAATGATGATCAAACGCGGGGTAATCGAATTCATGGTGTTAAGCGGATAACCATTGAGCGGTAGATTCACTCAGGCGCGCTCAAGCGCCCAACCTGGCGCCGCCACGCGGTCTGCCGCCACGAATCCGTGGCCGGTCAAGGAGTTGCGGAAACGAGCCGTCAGCGGCGGGGACTTAAGAGGGCAGCCACACATGTGCCGTGATTAAGCAATGGTCGTGCCGACCCTAAATTAATAAATGCAAACAACTGACATTGATAAACTTATAATTTATTTTAAAGAAAACAGAGCCAAGTGGGCTAAACTCATCTGATTCAGGGGGAAAAAAATTCCCTCCTTCCGGTTGAACCAGAACGGCTAAGTCGATCTTCGCAATCAGGCGTAACCAGCAAGGCACGGGGCGGTGCGGACGAGGCATAGGGTTCTTTGCCGTTTGCAGTGGTTCCCCCCCAATCCATTGGCCTCGAACAACACAAAATGACACAAAACCAAGTAGCGATACCGTTACCGGCTCGTGGATCGCCCTACTCTACTTAAAACCCTCACTCGGGGGCTTTTTATACCCGGCTTCATTCAAAAAAAATAAACTCAAAGTCGCGGTGATAACCGAACTCGTTATAAATCCACTTCCACTCCTCAACATCGAAGAAGGATTCGCACGTGAGCGCCCAGCACTGGAGGTTGAACAGCTCCTGTTCTGAACGGTAGCTTTCGAGGAGTAGATAGCCTTGGCGGCCAACGCGTTGCTTCTCGGCTAGAGCGAGCCGCAGCTCGGGCAGTCGCAAATTGTGCAAGGCGTTGAGCGAAAGAGTCAGATCAAAATGGCCATCGGCAAAGGGCAGCGGCTGGCGCGCATCGTGCAAGCGCATGTCCGCCCGCAGCTCCGGATGCTTGCCGGCCAAACCTGCCGCAGAAATATCCAGCCCCACGATTTCCAGGCCGGGTTCGATGAGCTGCATTTCGTAAAGCAGGAAGCCCTTGCCGCAGCCAATATCGAGCACGCGGGAACCGGCCCTCAACCCGTAGTTATTAATCAGGGCACGGGCCACCGGGGCCCAGCGGCCGGCAAGGTATTTATAGCCGCCGTAGCCATGGCGTCGGTCGCCGTCCCAGTAGTCATAACCGTATTCCTTGGCCTTAAGCATGCAGGCCACCTTGTCGTCGCACATGCGCTCGATATAGGCGCGTTTGGTGGCTTGATGCAGCGGGGTGACGAAGTTTTTTAAAGTTCCCATACGGTTATCTACTTGGAAAGCATCGCCAAGGCACGGCGGGCTTTGGTGAGTTGTTCGAGTTGGCGCCGAGGAAAGTCCCCTGCCCCGGCGAAGCGGCGGCGTTGGTCGCCGGCTGGCAGAAATTCGTTCAACATGATGGTGCACCATTTGATTTGGTAGACCGGTAAAAGCAGGCGGCAGCGATCGGCCAGGGCGGAGGCTGAACAACCCAGCGCAGCGGCGATCCGCTCGATAAAGTGATCGATCCTGTTCATCGCCACGGGCACGGCGGGCTGACAAAAAAAATCGCACACGAGTTTAGCTGGGTCGTCCCAACCAGCATATTCGAAGTCAAAAAACACCAAACTGCCGTCGGGCCGGCGCAGGGTGTTGTGGAAGCCGAAGTCGGAGGGTGAAATGCAGCGTGGCAACGACTCGGCGGTGGCCTCGGCGGCGCAGGCCCCGACAAGCGCAGGGGCGCGGCGCACCTCGTCCCAGGCCGGCTGGAGGCGCGTACGAACGAACTCCGCTGCTTCTCGAGCCGGCGTGGTATCGGCGTCGAGTTGCTGCAACCGCGCGAGGCGCCGCTCGACTGTGGCGAGGTGCTCGGCGAGGGAAAAACAGGCCTCGGCGGCAAGAGGCAGCGAACCACCCCGGTCCCGGTGCAAGTTGAGCTGCGCGAAGAAATCCAAGGCGGCATCAACCTCGGCCGCCCCAGCCTCGAGCACCGCCCGGCCGTCAATTAAGGCAAAGGCCCCAAGACGAGCCGTGGTGTCCCAGCCGAACGGTTCAGGCAGGGTGCGCAGTGCAGCCGTCTGCCAGGCGAATGTGCAAAAGGCCTGTTCCGAGTGGAAGCGGTCGCGGGTGTCGCGGGCAGGAGAAAAATATTCCTTGATGACGAAGGCCTCGCCGGTCGTCGGGCGGACGAGGTGGATGCGGTTATTGGCTCCGCCCGTAAGTGGTGAAAGCACAAACGGGGCGGTGCAGCCTATGACGTTACCTAGACGCGCCAGGCCTTGTGCAAGGAGCGTGGAAGGAGGGGTGACCGCCCGCCCGTCCTGAAGGTATTCATGCAGCTCCGACCACGTGGAAAACACCCGCATCTCGCCAGAACCGGGCGGAAGCGGGGCCGCACCAAAGAGCAGCTTCTCCACGTTGGAGGGAAATTTTGGGTCGACCAAAATCTCAGGTAAATCGTCGATAAAACAGGTGCAGCCACAGGCGGCTATCCGGGCGATTTTGTCCGCTTTGGTGACTTCTAAAAAAACGTGCGACTCAGGCAATGCAGCGCCCTCAGCGTCATGAAACCCGTGTTTGCCCAACCAGCCCCGGGCGGCGGCGTGCAGATCGTGCGCCTCGCCTAAAAAGGGGTGGCGAGTCTTATGACTGATAACGAAAACGGGCACACTGTTGCGTCGGCAGGCGGCAAAAAACTCCTTCACGCCGGGAAAAGGTTCAGCGTCGGCGAGGCGTGGGCCGTAAACGTAACCCTGCATCTCGGTCCACAGGGATTCGCGACCGGTGGCGCG